>SLQV01000087.1 GCA_007131285.1 Myxococcales bacterium | reverse complement strand
GGGACTGCCATGGACAAGGTGCCCCCGAACGTCTGGCACCATGTTGTCGTAAGCTGGGAAAATGAAGGTGTTAGCCTCTATTTGAATGGCATACTCGAGTCCTATGCAGAGGGCGCGCGGTCCATCGCGGGCAATAGCCTGGACTGGGTCATCGGCGCCGAAACGACTCGGTCCACCATCCGACACCGGCTCAATGACCTTGAGGTGGCCCTGTTTCGGATACACACGACCCCGCGCCATTTTTGAGAAGCATCGCGGTTATATTGGGCGGTCTATGTCCTAATACGCATCAGCTTAAGGTTGAGCTGCTACAGCCCTGGGTTCGCTGCGCGCAACAATCAACCGCGCATGAAGGCCGGGGGCGCGGCCCACCGGGACGCGCCCACTGTACGCCCTCTCCCGGCCGCCGCCGGGGTCAATCTATTCCTTCATCGTATTAGAACCAGCTAGCCGACCGCTTCGACTTCAACAAGAACCCGAAGGGTCTCGGTGCCGCCGCCTTGGTAGATAGTGCCGGAGGTGGGGGTGGCGTCGCGGTAGTTACGGCCGACAGCGACGCAGACGTGATCGAGGCCTGCGCGACAGCCGTTGGTCGGGTCGAATCCTCGCCAGCCGACCCAAGGCAGGTAGACTTCCGCCCAGGCGTGGCTGGCTTCGGACTGGAGGTGATTGTCGTAGTCGGCGCCCGTGTGGATATAGCCCACACGGTAGCGCGCAGGAATACCCAGCAGGCGGGCTAGGCAGATGAAGAGGTTGGCAAAGTCTTGGCAGACGCCCTGGCGCGTTGCGTAGACCTCAAAGGGTGTGGTTTCGTTTGATGTGAGACCCTGCACGTACGCGAAGTCGTGGTAGATCGACCGATTGATGTCGTCGAGCGTTTCCACTACATCGAACGCCTGACGCTTGGCGAAGCTAAGCGCATACCCCGAAAGCTCTTGGAGCTGAGTCTCGGGGAGTTCCATCGGCAGCAGGAACGGCATCATCATCTGACGCTGCCAAGGCATCCACACGAGGGGAATGGTTGCCCGCTTGCGCGGTTCGGGAACGCTCGGGGAGCAGACTTCAACCATGCTCTCCGCTGTAATCTCCAGCGCCGTATACGGGCGCTCAATGTTGAGGCGCATCGATGCGTTGCCGAAGACATCCTCGAAGTAGCGTTTGTCGCAGTCGACGGAAACGTTGACCTCATGCGCTTGAATGCTTTGGAGCGCGCTGAGGGTAGGCGCGAGGCGTAATGCATGTGTGCTGCGCTCGACCGCCTCGCTGTAAGCGTAGGATGTTCGATGCAGGACGCGATAGAGACGACTACCTACTTTGGGGATGGGGGGGGCTGGGCGGCTTGACTTGCGCCGCGACGCAGCGCTGTCACCCATAGGAGGGTCGCTGGGTTGGGCGGACGCACCTGAATCATCCGCACGCAGGAAGTTGCCGCGACGGGCTACGATAAGCTGACCGGGTTCTAGCGGCCGCCAATCCCCGCCGCCCAGAGGCGTCGTTGCGATGAGTAGAAGCGTGCGGTGGGCATCGAGTGGGCCAGAGTAGTCAAGACGCATCACTGCGTTGCTGAGCTCGGTACTGGCGTGAGGCGGTGTGAGGCGCTGCGTATGCAGCGGGCGGAACCCGCTTGCATCCTGGTAAGCGATGATGTCTTCGCCGTCGCTAAGCAAAATGTTTAGCGTGCCATCGACGTTGAGATCACTTAGCCAACGGCGCAGCCTATCGTAGCCGAGCTCCCGTAGGTTGCGGGCACCCACGGCGTGCATACGAGTGAGCAGCCAGCAAAATATTCGCTCCGAGTCCGTCGTCCCCAGCGGTTCAAAGCGCGGGTCCTCGCCGAGGTCCAGGTCGCGGACGGCGTTCGGGTCGAGTCTGCCGTTGTGCGCAAATACGAAATCACGTCCGCCGTAACTGATGCGAAAAGGATGAGTGTCCTGTTCCGTCGGGCGTTTGGCAGCGCCGCGAACGTGGCAGACAAATACGGTTGACCGAAAGCGGTCAAGCCCGCCAAGGACGCGTTCTCGCCCGTGGCCGCTAACCGGGCGCGGGTCGCGAATGATGGCCGCCGCTCGACCACCCGCAGGGTAGCAAGAAAAGCCCCAGCCAACACCGACGTCTTCGCTAGGTGCACTCGCGTCGCGTCCGAGGAAGATTGAAGGGCTAGCCTCTACGTCAAATGAGAGGGCCAAAAGTTGACTCATGCATTCATCCAAGCTGTAGGTGACGCTGCTCGGGCTTCCTGTTGGGCTACTCTTTCGGCGCGTAAAGCGTCTCCGAGACTAGGGTCAAAGTAGTCCGCATGAATGGCGTCGCAGACTGCAAGCGTGCCGTCAACAAGGCGTGTAAGTTCGGTATGTAGGCCGCGGCCTTCAAGGGTCTCGCTACTCACGCCCAGCAGCGATGCGTGGAGCGCTGAGAGGGCTTCAAAGGACGCGACGCCTCGCGAACTGTCCGGGCGCAGCCTTTCGAGGAAAGTCTTGGCGCGGTCAAGGCAGTGGAAGATGGAGCGCGGGAAGTCCGCATCCAGCGTGAGAAAAGCCGTGACGTGCTTGCCGGTTGGCGTGCTGCGAACGCGTTTCAGAAACGGGGAGGTGCCAGAGCACAGCCGCAGTAGTGCAAGCCAGTGCATGCGCTCAACGCCTTCGTCGATACTGCCTGGCGCGGTTGCGTCTCCCGGTCTGTCCGAGTGGCCTGCGCGAAAGGTATGATGGTGAACATCAAGCACGCGGGCTGTCTGGCCAGCGCGCTCGAGCAGCATGCCCAAACGCATAAAGTCAAAAGGTGTATCGTGCAGCATGGTATTGTGGCACACACCCTGGAACATAGCGGCGGTTTGTGAGACGTGGCGATAGAAGGCTTCGGTGTCGCGTAGGTATAGGCGCCGGCCGAGGCCACCGCGCAGCCAGTGCCAGTGGTCGTTCAAGACGTCCCAAAGCTCTAGGCTGACGACGTCCCTAATGGTGAGAGCGTTTTCGCGAGCCCAGTAGACCGCGGTCGCTATGCTAACGGGGTTGCGCGTGTCCCACGTCATGTACGCTTGAACACATTCACCGTCGTCGCAGGCGGCGCGGGAAAAGGCTTTGGTAAAGCGATCCTCCTCGCCGACGGCCACGATGAGAGGGGTCCATTTGCGGGCGGGAGCGAGGGGCGCGTCGAGCACAAAGCTGCGGTTGACGCGCAGTAGCCGAGCCATCGCATCGGCGCGCTCCACGTGGCGCAGCATCCAAAAACATACTTCGGCGACGCGAGAAATCATCATAGTTCGTCTACTATCCAGGTGTCTTTCGCGCCGCCTCCTTGGCTCGAGTTGACCACATAAGAGCCTTTGGTCAGTGCAACGCGTGTGAGGCCGCCGGGCAAGGTCCACGTGCTGCGTCCAGTCAGCACGTAGGGGCGCAGGTCGACGCGCCTCGCTTCGACGCGCTCGCCCGTCCAAGTTGGACAGGTGCTCAGTTCGATGAGGGGCTGGGCAATGTAGCTCCGCGGTTGGGCGCGAATACTGTCGCAAAGTGCCGCTAGCGTTGTGCTAGATGCTGAAGGGCCCATCACCATGCCATAGCCACCCGAAGCATCTACGGATTTAACAACGTAGGCCGCGGGGTTCTCCAGCACGCGGGCGCGCTCGGCGTCATCGCTGCAACTCAGCGTAGGGACTTGGCCGAGCAGAGGCTCTTCGCTCAAGTAGAAGCGAATCATTGCGGGAACGTACGGGTAGATAGCTTTATCGTCAGCTACGCCGTTGCCGAGGGCGTTGGCTAGAACAACGTTGCCTGCGCGGTAGGCGCCCACAAGTCCACGCACGCCGAGCATGCTGTCTGCGCGAAAGGCCTCGGGGTCGATGAACTCGTCATCGATGCGCCGATAGATGACATCTACCGGCACGGGGCCCGCGGTTGTCTTGAGATAGACCCGATCGCGCTCGACGAAAAGATCGCTAGGAATGACGAGGTCGCAGCCCATGCGGTGGGCCAAAAAGCTGTGTTCGAAATAGGCCGAGTTGTAGGGGCCGGGGGTGAGCACGACGACGCGTGGCGTGTCCGGGCTGACGGGTAGGCAGTCGAGGAGGCTGTCGAGCAGACGCGTCGGGTAGGCATCGACAGGCCGCACGTTTGCATTGCCGAAGACACGCATCAGAACGCGTTTCATGATCGCGCGGTTCTCAATGACGTAAGAGACGCCCGAGGGAGAACGCAGGTTGTCCTCCAGCACGATGAACTCGCCGGACGGGTCGCGAATCAAGTCAATCCCCGCGACATGCACGTAAACGCCGCCAGGGGGCGTGATCCCGCGCACCTGAGGCAAGTAGCCTTTAGAGGACTCAACCGCCGCCCGCGGCACGATTCCTTCCTGCATGATGCGACCAGGGCCGTACACATCTGCGAGAAAGAGGTTCAAGGCACGCGTGCGCTGCTCCAGGCCGGCTTCCGTGCGTTGCCAATCTTTGGCGGCCACGACGCGCGGGATGGGGTCGAAAGGAAAGATGCGTTCGGTGGTTTGTTTGTCACCGTAAACAGTGAACGTGACGCCACCCCGCAGCATGGCCGCTTCCGCCATCCGTTTGCGCGCACGAAACCCGCTCTGGCCTAAGGCGTCGAGCATACGGACCACGTCTGCCACTTCGCTGCGCGGCGCCCCACACGCCTTGAACATTTCGTCGTAGGCAGAGGGCAGGGATGCGTAGTCTCCGAAGAGCGATCCGGATGCAGCATCGCTCAAACGTGAGCTACATCGCGATACGGAGCGCTCCGCTGCGTTTCGCGCCTGGTTATCTGGTGCGAGTGGCTCACACAGCTCTGTTGTCCGGATATCATCCTGGGTTTGGGTCTTCGGCACAATGCGCTTCCTGGGCGGGATTGAGAGGCTTCTCGCGCAGATGAGTAAAGCAACATCTGCTCACTCTTGTCATCGCAAATATGCACGGCGTGACCTAAAAGTCGTGGACACACTATGAGCCGTCCGGCTGCTGTTCCCGACGCTAAGCACGGGTCAGCGTGAGGTGGGTGATTTCCGCGGGTGCGCCGACGCGCATGGGCGGTCCCCAAAACCCCGTGCCGCGGGAGACGTAAATCCACGTATCCTTATGGCGGTGCAGGCCGTCGATATAGGGCTGATCGAGGTAAACGAGCCAATTAAAAGGGACGAGCTGGCCGCCGTGGGTGTGGCCGGAGATCTGCAGGTCAACGCCTGCCCGCGCCGCCGCGTGAATGGCCTTCGGTTGGTGGGCAAGCAGGATGAGCGGACCGCCTTCGGTGCGGTTGTAGCCCGCAAGCGCAGCGTCGAGGTCTGGCGCTTTCCCGTTAGGAAAGCGGCTTGCGTGCAGGTCCTCGATGCCCGCTAGAGTTAGAGCGGCTTCCCCCTCCCGCAGCGTCATGTGCGCGTTGCGCAATGGCGTGATGCCGAGATAAGCAAAGTGCGCCATCCAAGGTTCGACACCTGAGTAGTATTCGTGATTGCCGGAGACGCAAAACACCCCTCGTGGCGCGCTCAGCTTAGCCAAGGGCGCTACGTGCCGCTCGAGCTGGGGCACGCTGCCGTCGACAAGGTCGCCGGTGAGCACGATGAGGTCAGGCCTCAAGGCGTTCACCCGCGCCACCACCGCTTCGAGCCACGGACCCTTTAGAATCGCCCCGATATGCACGTCGGTCAGTTGGACGATCGTAAAGCCCTCGAACGCGGCGGGCAAATCTCTAAGCGAGACCTGGCGTCGCGCGACATCCACGCCCCTGGCTACCTCGTAGAGCCCGAAGCCCGTGACGGCACCTGCAGCGCCTGCAACGCCGCCAGCGAGCAAGCGCTGTAGGGCTCGGCGGCGGCTTAGGTCCATCTCTCCGTGGCGGGTTGATGCCACTGCGCCGCCTGGCGACGCCCCTGTGGCCTTCGCGGCCTCTGAACGTCGTCGCGCGCGCGCCCTGCGCGCAACCACCACGCGCAGTAACTCCGCGGGGCCCAGAAAAACCAGCAAATAGAAAAAGAAACCCAGCCAGACGTACGCTGCATGCGACCAGAGGCGCGCGTCCGGTGACAAGTAGCGCCCGACGAAGGCGAGTGGGATCGAAAGTCCCCCGCCTAGGAACAGTGCGGTCAAGAGCAGCCGCAGAGGACGGCCCCAGCGCGGGGATGCCACAAGACGCTGCCAAAGCAGCGCGTGCGCGCCGAGCAGGATCCCGAGAAAGATCGCGACAAACGCAACCATCGACCACGTCACCACAAGCGAAAGCTAGGTCGGCCCCGGGGCTGCGTAAAGGAGATGCGCTCATTTAGGCTTCGGCCAAAGGTTGATCCTCTTCATCCTAGGTTCGCTTCGCGCAAACATCATTCGCTCAGTCAGCCAAGCGCCCGTGGGAGGCACTTGCTGTGCACCCTCTCTCAATCGTGCCCAGCCGGCCGGCCAGGTTCGCTTTCATCCGGCCGAGGTTTAGGCGGCGCAATGAAGACAACGAAGACGAGGACCTTGCGCATATGATCGCGGCGTGCATTGGCATGTGTCGACTGGCTCCGAGCGAGAGGGGAGAAGCGAGGTGCCGCAACGGCTCAGCAACCTGAAACCAAGAGCGAAGGCTTGCTTGGATATGCGACGCCGCGGGATAGGCTGCGGGCTCAGGTGGTTTTGGGCATGCGGTAGAAGGGGATAGGGGTGCGGGTGGCGGGAATACGCCGGCCTCGAATATCAACTTCGAGCAGGCCCTCCAAGGCGTGTGACGCCACATACGCCAGTGCAATCGGCAATCCGAGCGTAGGGGAGAGCGTGCCGCTGGTGACATGCCCGACTAGGTGAGCCTCGCCCGACGCCTGTGCGTTGGGAGGTTGAGCAGTGACGTCGCCGCGATGGTAGACAGCGCAGCCAGCACGCGGAATGGACCTTTCACTTAAGGTCAGACCGATAAGCTGGTGCGCCGTGCCTTCAGCGCTGGCGTGTTGTAGGGCGGCCTTACCAATATACTCAGGCGCTTTCTCTGGCGTTAGGAAGGCTTGCAATCCCGCTGCTACTGGGGAGATGGTCTCGTCGAGCTCGTGGCCGTAGAGCGGAAGCGCCGCTTCAAGCCTCAGGGTGTCCCGGGCACCGAGACCCGCAGGCAGTGCGCCAAGCGAAACGAGGCCCTCAAACGCGGCGCAACCGAGTGCGCCATCGGTGAACAGCAATTCGAATCCATCCTCGCCCGTGTATCCTGTGCGCGCGATGAACTCAGCTTCGACCGACATCGCGGGCTGCCTCTCCGTTTTCGGCAAAGCTAACTGCACACCGCTCGTGAAGCTGAAGCGCTTGCTCGGTAGCCCGAGTGCCGGGTCTTGTGTCGCCACGCACGACTCTAGGATGGACCGCGCCGCTGGGCCTTGCAGCGCGAGGAGCGTGTAGCCCGATAGCCACTCAAATACGACGTCGCGTCCGGCCGTCGCTGCGGCGAAATGCGTCTTGAGCTTTTCGGTATTTGAGGCGTTGCAGATGAGCCAGTAGCCTGATGTTCGGCGATAGAGCAGGATATCGTCACGCACGCCGCCCGCTTCGTTGAGTACAAAAGTGTAAAGCGCTCGCCCAGCCTGCAGCGGCGCAATCGCCCGCGGAAGCAGGTATTCGAGGGCTTCCATCGCCGCGTTGCCTGAGATAGCGCAGACGGCCATGTGCGAGACGTCAAAGAGGCCGGAGTGGCTGCGAACGGCGCGGTGTTCTTTGAGCTGGCTGCCGTAAAAAACCGGCATACGATAGCCGGCGAACGGCACCAGGCGAGCGCCCAGTCGTTCGTGAATCTGCAGAAGCGGTGTAACGCGTAGGTTCATCTAGGTCATCCGAACAAATATGTGAGGCCAGCTATGCAGAGCGAAATGAGGCGCCGCGCCCTTCGGCGCGATGTAGGGCCGCTCGCTCCGGCTTCTGCTCTAGCTTGCCAGCCGAGACTAGCCGGTTTGAAGCGCCTGAGCATCTTGCTCCTGGAGGCAGAGCATACTTTACGTTACTGAGCACTTCGAGTTGGCTCAGAACTCGCCGCCCGTTGTGGGAGCAGCTAGCGCTTCAATGCGCTCCGTTATGCGCTCACGAAAGCTCCAGGCGCCGTAGCCCATCGCGGGCTTGGACCGGGAGGCGGGCGCGAGCCGATAGCCGTGCTGATATGCGGAAATGGCATCGATGAGTTCAGCGGTATGGAGTGCGATGGCCGCGGCACATAGTCCAGCCGGCGCCTCTTTGGGCTTTGCGCCGAGGTGATAGACTGCCTTGCTGTCTACTTGGGCGACAAGTTCACTCAGGAAGGTATCCCGCGTGCGTACGAAGGCAGAATCGCTGTGGCGATGCAGGTTTGTCAGGCCGATGATAAGCAGTCTGCGGCGGTACTGTGCTGCCAGGTCTGAGAGCGACTGCGCAAGCCTTACGCACGTGGGCCAAGGTAGGTTGCCCAGCCGCACGGGTACAATCCTTACGCGCGCATTGAGCGTGGTTAGGAAAGGCAGTTGCGCCTCGATGGCGCACTCGTTGTCGAAGGCGCCCGGTGTTTCCGAGAGCAGGCCAATGTCCCGCAATGCCTCGGCCACATCGCTGGCTATCGCGACGCTTCCGCCAGGTATTCGCCAGGGCCTGTAGCTGCTGATCTGACTGATGCGGCGAATCCGACCCTCCGCCGGCGAAAGCAGAATCACTACTTCGGGCAAGGTCACAGCACTGTAGAGTTTGCCGAGCAGGTCTCCGACAAGGTCATAGTGGGCGTAGGGCGCAATGAGCACTGGGGCATGCCACGCCGCATGGCCCGGTGCCGCCAGCAAACTGTGGATCTGTTGACGCAACAAATCCGCGTCGGACGGGTAGAAGTTGCCCGCTACCATGGGCGCTCGCTCGTCATCCAGGCGCTCTTCTAAGGAGTCTCGGGTAAACCACACGGCGTTGACCTTTCTGAGAGCGTCGCTGTATCGCGCTCACTGCTACGACGCTGAGGCTGTGCGAGCATGCAACGCCAATGAGACAATAATGGGCTGCCGGCGTAGCGGCGGGCACCGAAACAAAGGCGCGCAGGCGACGCTTGGGAACGTGCGACTGAAGTGCGCTCGCCGAGGCGCCAAGTGCGATCCTTCATTTCGATCCGTGTTCGAAGCTAGGTGCGGCAGACGCATCTGTTGTTTCGCCGCCACGTGGCGGTTGTAGCCATTTTTGTCCGCGCAGGAGGTGCAGTCTCAGGTAGGCGAGATCTTTCGCGACACGCGCTGTCGTGCGCCACCCCGCGCTCTTTGAGTTGCCGAATAAACGTGTCGCACAGTGAACCGAGACCACCGAAAAAGGAACGCCGCCTCGCAGTGCGCGTAGCGGGAACTCGAAGTTCAGAAAAAAACTTTCACTGACAAGCTCCGCCGGGTCAAAAAGTTCACGCCGAAAAAGGTAGGGGCCATCGCTCCGCAGTCGGCGCGCGTAGAGCGCAGTGATCAGCGCGCGTACGCCCGATGAAAGCAGGCGGCGCACCGCGCCATCCTGCCGGTCGCTGTAGACGCTGAGGACCAGTGCCGGGGCCACTGTTGCGCCCTTTCCGGCGCCATCCCGTGTGTTGGTTGCCGGTCCTTGCGCGGGCATCTGGGTGGCCCGGTAAAGGGTCGTGAGCGCAAAGGGAGACACTTGGCCGTCAGCGGGCAAAAAACTCACCCATCGGCCAGTTGCTTCGGTCACACCGGTACGTAGCGCGGCACCGATGCCGCCGTTCTGCGTCCGCCGCACCAGGCGTGCGTGCAGAACGGTTTTAAGCTCAGGGTCGCTGTGCCACAGCGCTACGGTGCGTTCGCACATCGAGGCGCTGGCGTCAGAGGAGGCGTCATCGACGAAAAGCACTTCAATGCCCGCGATTCGAGCAAGCTTGGCCCACGCCTCTATCAGCCGAAAGCAGTGGGGGAGGTTGCTGCTCTCGTTGTAAACCAGCACGATGACGGTCAGTTCAGGGGTGTTGAACGCGTCGTCTGCGGCTTGCTCTTTGCGCTGCGTGCTCGTCATAGCGCGGCTCCACCACGTGGAGCGCGCGCTCGGGAAGCGTCGGCGCGGGTGCAGGCCGATGCGCACCGCATGAGTATTTCGTCGGGGGCGACTACCATGCGCCCGAAGAATAGCCTGAAGCAGAGCCCGCGCTCGCTCTAATAGCTAAAGCGAACGTGATCGAGGGTTGTGCTGCGCCGCGAGGCATTTAGGAAAGTTGGGCGAGCGGGGCGGACGAAAGTCGCTGCACGGTGACGCAAGGCGACGGTGAGTGAGACTCGGCTTGCACGATGCGCCGCGAAACATCGAACATGCGGCATGCGGTAGATCCCGTCGCGGAACTCGGAGTGCGGCACTTGGATTCGCTTCAACTTTAGGTGGACCCGCTACAGCGCTACCCTCGTTTACTTGATTGGTGCTCATCTAGGCCGCGTTCCGCGCATGCCGCCGACCTAAGCAGGCTCAATCTCCTCCGCAACGGATGAGGCAAGGCAGCGTGCTGGGTTGCCAACCACGGTAGTGCGGGGTGGGACATCACGGGTCACGACTGCGCCTCCGCCTACAATCGCCCCAGCGCCGACGCGCACGCCAGGCAAGATAAGCGCTCCGGCTCCAATGTCTGCCCCGTCTTCAATCACGACGGGTGCGAACGCCAGGACTGCCCCGAGGACGGGACGCTTCGCAGCGCGGTCATTGGGTGTGGGGCGATGTTGGCTTGTGAGGATGTGCACGCCTGGACCTATTCCGACTTCGCGTCCGACATGAATGTGCCCTGCGCCGTGTAGGTAAACCCGTGGTCCAAGCCAGGTGCCGGCTTCGATGCGAATGCTGCCCGCGTGGTAGCCGTGCAGAAAAGCGTCGTGGCCGACGTATACGCCGTCGCCGACCCAGATGTGCGCCGGATGAAAGGCCCTCACGCCCGCCTCAAGGACTGAGCCCACGCCCCAATGCCCAAAGTCGGCCGTCGCTACGCTTCCAGTGCCCAGACTACTTCGCGTTCGCATCGCACTTAGCAAAGCAGCACTGGCGGACTCAACGCAAGCATGCGCTGCGTTCACGCAGTGAAGGTGAGGACGCGAATGCCTATCGTGGACAGCCGACGTGAGCCCGCTTACGTCGTAGCGGCGGCACGCCAGACGATGTCGCGGAGGAGGTCTTGCATCGCTTTGGCCATGCACCAAACTAGTGTGGTCGCGGCGCGCGCTCGACGGCCCCTTCTGAGCACACGCTTGCGTTATCCTCGCAAGGCTGCCTAGAGCGTGCGGGTTGCGGGTGCAGCGCGGCTCTGGAGAACTTCGACCATGCTGATTTCGCCCTTCGCTCCCAAGACGCTGCCCGTGCTGCCGCAGGTGCCGGGCCTTGCGATCGCCGCAGAGGCAGTCGGGTTGAAGGTGGCTCGGGGGAAAGCTGCGCCACGCGACATGCTGCTTGTCAGATTGCCCGAAGGAACGCGGGTCGCCGGCCGTTTCACCACCTCGCAAACTGCGGCTGCCCCGGTGCGTTGGTGTCGGGAGATTGTGGCGCGTGGCACCGCGCGTGCCCTCTTAGTGAACGCGGGCAATGCCAATGCCTTCACCGGCGCGCGTGGCGAAGCGGATGTCATACGTTGCGCGGAAGCCGTTGCGGCCCAGTTAGACTGCGCCGCCGATGAGGTGCTCGTCGCATCAACGGGTGTGATCGGCGAACCGCTGCCCATGGATACCATGATGGCAGGCATCACGAGGTGCGCGGCCAAGCTGAGCGAGGCAACTCCGTGGCTGCACGCCGCGGAGGCCATCGGCACGACGGACACCTACCCCAAGCTATGTTGCGAAGACTCTGGGGGCGGGCGGGTCTTTGGCATCGCCAAGGGCTCGGGAATGATTGCCCCTGACTTGGCCACAATGCTCGCATTTTTATGGGCTACGGGTTCAGAGGCGAGCACTGCGCTTCAGGAACGTCTAACCATGGCGTGTGCTACGAGCTTTGAGGCGATTACGGTTGACGGCGACACCTCGACCAATGACACCGTACTGGCATTCGCGCTGCCGCCACTGGAAGCGGTTGTGAATGCCCCGCTCCCAGCATCACCTGCGCCGCTCGCCGCGGCGTGTGCCAGCCTCGCGCGCCAAGTGGTCGCCGATGGCGAGGGCATTTCGAAGCTCATCACGGTGGCGGTGAAGGGCGCCATATCTAAAGGTGACGCCAAGCGCGTTGCGTTCTCGATCGCTAACTCGCCGCTCGTGAAGACGGCTATTGCGGGTCAAGATGCGAACTGGGGGCGCGTGGTCATGGCTGTAGGCAAGTCGGGGGCGCGGGTGGATCCAACTACGCTCACCATTGCTTTTGGCGATGAGCGTGTCGCCAGCGGTGGCGCGCGCGACCCCGACTACAGCGAAACGCGAGCTGCGGCCTACCTGAAGCGGCCGCATATCGATATTCACGTTGATCTCGGGCTTGGGCAGGGTGCCTTCGTCGCGTACACCTGCGACCTGACCCACGAGTATATTCGCATCAACGCCGACTACCGATCTTAGCCAAGCGCATCCGCGCCCAGGGGGACGCTGCCGTGAGGACAGCAGGCGCGGCGGGCCTGCGAAGCACCTGTCTTGGTACGGCACCCGGGGTAGAGGTGTCGGTTGCGCCAATGAAAAAGCGGGCGACCCTGATGTGGGCCGCCCGCTGCGGGGGTCTAGCGTAGCCTATGCGCTAGGTAGTGGGCTAGGTGGGGTCCGCTTAGTTGCCGCACCAGTTGTTGTTGATTGCGAGATTGCCATGAGGTTGGCCATCGGCATCGCAGTAGTCCGAGAGGACAACACCAAACTCCGGATGGGCGAGCTTGGTGACCAGCGGCTCGCCAAGCGGACCGTTAATGTTGTTGTCGTTCTCACCTTGGCGCAGGGTCGTGCAGTTGCTGCCTGTGCGGCAGTACTCACGGGTTCCTGCGTTAGAGCGTCCAGGAAGCGCCGGGGCGTCTGCACCCAGGCCTTCGACCACACAGTCGAGGCAGTAGGGCACGTCGTTGTTGTCTTCCAGGTTGTAGTCTGCGAAGTTGTCGGCGGGTGCGCCGTTATCGCAGATTTGGCGGTTGGCGTTGTTGTCAAGCGGGTTTACCGGACAACCGAATGCGTCGAAGAGATACAGCCCCGTTCCCAAACCGGCGACCTGTAGTGACCAACAAGCCCAGTTGAGCTGGTTGCTAGTGTTCTGGCCGAAGCACTGTTGTAGGAGCGGGAAGGTGTCGTTATCCGTGAGCGTGTTCCACTCGCGACGCACCACAGTGTCATAGAGCTGGGTGTAGTTCAGGTTGCCCAGGTCATCCCAGTTGTTCAGACCGTCTTCGGTCATGTGGCAGGCGACGCAGTAACGCGGGCCTTCGTTGGCGCCTTCAACACGGCCACGCACGGAGTGGGGCCGGAAGCTGCTCCAGGAGAGCGCTCCCTGAGGCCCGTGGCCTTGCTGGTCTGGGTTGTTGCCGTTTCCGCGTCGGTCGGAGAAGGCGAACACATCGCTGTTGTTGTTGTTCGCGTCGGTGTAGCGGTAGAACATGCCTTGGCTTGGCGAGAGCACACCCACTTTGCCACGAGCATTCACGCCGAGGACGAAGTGTAGCGGGTTCTGGTAGGTGAAGGCCGCATCCTGCTCCGCCAGCTTCACCCGCTTGCCGGTGATGTTGCTGAAGAAGTAGTTGTTCGGGTCGGCATCATGCTCGTTGCGCAAGTGACAGCCGATGCAGTTGTTCGTCCAGGACGCGTGACAAGACACGCAGTCGAGGTTGTCCATGTGGGAGAAGCCGTCACGTGGGAAGCCTACCGCGCCGTAGTTGGCGTTTCGCTCTGCCGCTGGAACGTTCCTGTTCTCCTGTTGCGGCCCGACGCCCGTGTTGTTGTTGCCATCGAAGCGACCCATCGCAAACGAAGCGGCATAGGAGAACACGGTTTGGTTGTTGGGCTTCAACTTATTGTTGTTGCGAATGGTGTCGTAGGTTTGCGGTACGTAGTGCGGCGCACCGTCAACCCGGCTGACAAGGTAGAAATCGCCGCCGTTCCTGCGGGTGACATGGCGTAGCGGGTTGTTCTGCAAGTCAACGGCACATTCGGAAGCGTTGCCGTCGTAGTCCTCACAGGAAACCGTGATGGCGTAGCTGTCTTCGGAACCGTGGCAGCTTTCGCACTGGATCTGCACCGCTTGAGACATGGAGGAGACCATGCCACCGCTGGTTGGGTCGCCTTCCGTGCCGTTGTGCACGTCGCGGGCACCGTGACAGTCGATACAGCCTAGGCCGGCGGCGTAGTGGACGTCCGGCGGCGTGTCGTCGCGGCCGTCACCGTCGTAGTCTTCCGTCAGCAGATGCTGATTGAAGTCGCGGCCGTTAAAGGTGTTGTTGCCCACAGCCGCTGAATAGAGGCGCGGATCACCCTGTGTCGTCGTGAAGTTCACGGGGTTCGCCGGGTACTGGAAGTTGTTCACAACGTCCGCATTTTGATCCATACGGATGCCCCAGTACTGGAGCACGGTGCGGTTCGAGCCCTGATGGCAGCCGACGCAAGCATAGTCCGAGATGCCTCGTACAAAGCCGCCGCCTGGGAGGGTCTTCGCGCGGTTACGAATCTGGTGGATCTCCATTCGAGGGATCTGCGGAACCTCCGTATCATAGATATCGTCGGGGTTTAGGATAGGAAAGTTGCCGTTGGCGTTGGCGCCCACGTGCGGGTCACCGGAACGCGAACGACCATCGGGCGCGTATTCCATATGGCACGCCGCACAGCCGGATGACCGGAAGTCGCCGTAACGGTCATTCTGGCCTTTGCTACCAAGATGGCAATCGCCGCAGGTCACGGTGAGGGCGTTCATGACGGTATGCGCTAGCGCTGAGCCCTGAGCCGGATCACCGCCGAAGTTCCAAGCCGCCCTGATGCTGTTGGTCTTGACGTTGCCTGGATTATCTACTTGGTTGTTAGCGTAGATGTCGTTATTGAGATTCGCCGCGGCGACGTTGTCGAAGTACGGGTCATTGAAGCCTGATCGCTCGGGTATTTCGCGCAATTGGGCAGCGATGCCGACCTGATTCGGATCCGAGCGGCGTTCGTTGTAGCGGTCGTCGGAGATGGACCGAAAACCGAAGCTGTTGACCGTATTATTGAAGCTTGTATCGTTGAAGAAGTTGTCCATGCCGACAGTTTCGGAGCCGCCACCGACGAGCACATTGCTGAGACCAAAGGGGTGGCGAGGCACCCATTCTGCTTGCGTTTCTTTGTGGCAGCCTGGTGTTCCACAGCCCTTGTCCTCTTCTACGACGCGCAGGTCAGAGGGGTTCAAGAAGCGCAGGTAATCCATGCCTGTGAAGGTTTGCCCGTTGACGGTATAGTCGTTGTACTTGTCTACGCCGGCAAGGGTGAGCCGGTTCCAGTAGCCCTCATACTGTGCAGGATTACCGACCCAGTCTTGAACGGTGCCCATCTCCGGTGGCGCAGGAATGTGCGCGCCCACCTTATCGAAGGATTCGGGATTGCCACCGTGGCAAGTAGAACAGCGTACGTTGTTGGTTGGAAACGCGCCGAAGGGATGCGGGTTAGTCATGCCGTTGCCCGAGTAATTGTTCTCGTCGGCACCGTTATGACATTGCATACAGGACTCAAGCGGCCCGTTCGCTTCGAGCAGGACGCATTGCGACGCGCCCTGGGCAAAGCGTAGCGGGTCCTCGTTGGCGCAGCGCGCCTTGATCGGGCCCATGCAGACGTCCGGGTCGCATACATCGATTTGTGCACAGTTCGCGCTTTCGACGTTGTATCTCGGGTCCTCGCAGTTGGCATCGAGAATGCTGGGGCCATTGTCGTTGCCATCATTGCCTCCGCAACTCGCAATCCCTAGCAAGGGTGCGCCTATGATGAGCAGGAGGAGAACGGCGTGTGTCCAGAACCCCCTATATCTAATGTTGTATTCCTTCATTGTTAGTCCCTTCGTCTGCGCGTTCGTCACTTCGACGCTATCACACTCCTAAAGTCATTTGAATGACCCCAGCTACTCTTTCATGAGTATATGTCGCAGGATGTAAGCGCCTTATTTGCTTCCCCGAAAAACAGGTTGCGACTTCTGTTCCAAGAATAAAGCGAAGCAATAATCTCAGTCCGACGTAGCCAAGGAACCGATGGTGTCTCGGATCGAGGAACCTAGAGCGTTCCTTGTTCCTTCGTGTGCCTCTTGGATCAACGATCGTTCCAGCGTGCATGGCAGTAGGGGAGTAAACGCACCGCATTTGAGCTGGGCTAGGTCAGAAAGCGAAAACGATAGAGTCTGGAATTTTAAAAGAAGCTTCGGAGGGGTAGGGTATTAACCCCAACCCCCCTCTCCCGTGAGCCTACAGTTGCGCGCGGGGACCCTGCATCCGCTTGAACTCTACGTGAGGCTTTTGTGTGCCCGAAGCCATAAGCGCCCTGAGCCATCCCCAGGGTGAGCCTGGGGGACGAAAGCCGCGGGGAAATGAGCCTTCCGTGCGCGGACCCACCCGCCCCACCATACTTACTCCAGGCCCATTTCCCCGTGGCTTTCTGCGTCTCGAGTTAATGAGGGGATCGCTCAG
>SLQV01000177.1 GCA_007131285.1 Myxococcales bacterium | reverse complement strand
TATTTGGCCTGCCGCGACTAGACGCAAGCGCACCCAAAGTATATGCCTCCGCGCGTGAAAATTACTACAGGACGTATATCGACTCGCTGGCTGGCCCTTATCGTTTCGCTTACGCTTCCGGCGGGCAGCTTTGGCTGTGCAGCTGAAGTCCCGATGGACGTGGCAGAAGAGCCAGAAACCAAAGCCGTGGCGGTGGTGCCCGCGCTCGTCGTCGCATTTATCGCAAGCAACGCCGGCAAGGCTTTCCTGGCATTGATTCTAGCGCCAGCTGTTTTTTATGCACTGCAGCAAGGCGGGCCAGCAGCTGATAGAGCCTGGAATAGCCTGAGTCCCGACATTAGGAAATCTATTAGTAACCGCGCCCCCAAAATGCCGGGGGGCTTAACTGATGCAGATAGAGTCCAGAAAGACTTCCTTCCGGGTTGTCATTGTGAAATGAAATGCAGCAAGTGCGCAACCTCAGGCGATGCCCCGAGCAATAACAGTAAGAGGCATCGGATTTTTTATAACCCGTACATGGAAAGAGAAGAATGCATTCCTCGATCCAAGAAAGCTAAAACCGAGGAAGCTAAAACCGAGGAAACCGAGAAAGCTAAAACCGATCAAACTAAAAAATACGCGCAGAAACTATGCAAGCAAGTCCTATGCGCGGAGTACGAAATAGAAAGCTGTGAGTACATCGAGCAATAGCGGCATAGTGGCGGAGAGGGTTTAGGATTCGCGCCCGAACTCTCTGGGGCATACGCTCAGGGTGAGCCTGGGGGACGAAAGCCGCGGGAAAATGGGCCTTCCGTGCGCGGACCCACCCACCCCACCATCCTTACTCCAGGCCCATTTCCCCGCGGCTTTCTGCGTCTCGAGTTAATGAGGGGATCGCTCAGGGGCATACGGGCAAAGTGCCGCCCTCCCCGAACGTTGCCATCGGGGACTAATGACCGCCACCGAACATGTCGCCCGGAGGCGGGGTGTCAGGGCCCACCTCCTTGCGCTCTTTGTCTGTGAGCGCGCGGACGGACTCCACCAGCGCAAAGAAGCCCGCTTCACCTTTGTTGACCGTCGCGACATCGCCGGTCATTTTGAAGAATACCGGACCGAGCTTGCCCTCTACAATAGCGCCTAGTAAGCGCTGGCCCGGCCGCTCAGGCGCGGGCGGGGCGTCGGGGATATTCATACCGACATAAGTACCCTCAAGGTCGACGAAGGTCGTATTCATGCCACGGATTTGCTTTGTCGTCACCTTCGCTACGTCCTGCGAGCGCGAGCCGTCGGGCTGACGAAATTGATCTATCCAGCGCACCACATTTGCCGTGGCGCTGCCCCCTGTCCCCTCACCAAAATAGTGAATCGCCAGCGTCGCAGGCTTCTCACCGCGATCAATCTTGACAGCGTACTCCGCTTTGCGAATGGGATTGGTAGGGAGACGTCGTACCAGTGAGGGGGGATCGTCCCAGGTTAGTCCGCCGGCGTTGACGAGCAGACTGTGGCCGCCGCCGTGTCCCGCGGCCGCGTCGCCTGAATCCGTTGCCTGGTGCGCCACAGCTTCGGGGCCCGCAAGAGGGACCTCCTTGGCTTGCTCGCCACGTTTCTTCTTATCGCAGGCTGAAAGCCCGAGCACGAGGCTTGCGCCAAGCACCACCCCTACCGAAAGTTTGACCACACCCATACCTTCCTTTGTAAGGCCTTCGCGGTACGGATAGCAACCGCAACGTTGCACTCGGCGTGACGCGCACCCGTTATGCTGGCTCGAGGCGGGCAATGGGAAGCCTCCGGCGCGAACGTGCAGCAAGTGCAACGGGCGCTGCTTGTCGCTGCGAAGAAAACGCTTAAGCTCATCGCTGAATGAAACGTCCGGCGCGTGCGAAGGCGGATGAAGCCGAGCTCAGGTTGACCGAAACGTCTTCCCCGGAGCTACTGCGCCGAGCCGCCGCGCCTTGGGCACGTCCGCACGGTATCGAGCAGGTGCTCGATACCTGGCGCGCGCGACAGGCAGTCTGGGAGAATGTGGTGTGCAGCGAGGCGCGGCCACCGACCGGTGCTCAGTCGGTGCCTCTGCCGACCCAAGTGCCCAACCGAGTGCGCCAGGCGCTCAGTGCCCGTGGTATAACCACGCTTTACGAACACCAGGCCGAAGCCTTTGCCGTCGCACGGCGCGGCGACGATTTTGTGGTCGCGACCCCCACAGCATCCGGCAAAAGTCTTTGCTTTAATTTGCCTATCCTCACTCACCTCGCTAGCGAACCCGAAGCGCGAGCGCTCTATCTATTTCCGACCAAAGCGTTGTCACGCGACCAGGAAGTTTCCCTGCGCGCGTTGATGGACGAGAGCGGCCTTCGTGCGGGCGCCATCACCTTCGACGGCGATACCCCAGGCGATGTACGGCGCGCCGCCAAAGAGCGAGCGGGGGTCATTTTCACCAACCCGGACATGCTGCACAGCGGCATCATGCCGCATCACACGGCTTGGGCCCGGCTCTTTGCTAGTCTACGCTACGTCATCATCGACGAAATTCACGCCTACCGCGGCGTGTTCGGCTCCCACCTAGCCAACGTTCTGCGCCGTCTCAAGCGCATCGCGGCGTTCCACGGTAGCCGTCCGCAGTTCTTATGTGCATCCGCGACAATCGCGAACCCACAGGCCCACGCCGGGCGTTTGGTCGGGCGCACCGTACACCTCATCGATAAGAACGGAGCACCGACCTCCGCAACGAATATCGTTGTTTACAATCCTCCTGTTATCAATAGCGAACTCGGACTGAGGGCGAGCTACCTTAAGACCGCCGTTCAGCTGACGGCGGACCTTGTCGCGGGGGGTGTAACCACCTTGCTTTTTGGTCAAACCCGTAACGGGGTAGAGACAATGTTAAAGTACCTGCGGGATCGGCTGCGCCGAGAGGGTCTGCCGGACGAAACAATATGCGCTTACCGCGGCGGCTATTTGCCGGATGCGCGGCGTCGTATCGAAGCCGGCTTGCGCTCCGGCACCATCAAGTGCGTGGTTGCCACCCAGGCACTGGAACTCGGCATCGATATTGGCAACCTTGAGGCCGTGGTCTGCGCGGGCTTTCCGGGCACGCTTGCGGGTCTTTGGCAGCGCTTCGGTCGGGCTGGACGCAGGGAAGGTCAATCGCTCAAGGTGCTCGTGACCTCAAGCGCCCCACTAGACCAGTATGTGGCGATGCAACCCGGAACGCTACTCGCTGGCGCGATTGAAGAAGCGCGCATCGACCCAGACAACGTGCAAATTGTCCTAAAACACCTGCGTTGCGCGACGTTTGAGCTACCCTTTCGCCCGCCGCTACACTACGAGAATTTGGAGAGTGATGCGCTCGCAGAAGCGCTTGAACACCTTGTGCAAGAGGGCCTAGTCCATGCGACGGCACCTCACCCGGGCACCGAAGCCGCGGGCCGCTCGTACCACTGGGCCATGGCAGCGTATCCGGCCAATGACGTGAGTCTGCGTTCGGCTGGCTGGGATAACTTCGCCATCATTGACCTAAGCCAAGACAAGACCATTGGTGAAACCGACTGGCACAGCGCGCACACAATGCTCCACGAACAGGCCATCTACCAGCAAGAGGGCCTGCAATATCAGGTCGAGCACCTCGACTACGAAAACCACAAAGCCTATGTGCGCCCGGTGGTGCCAGACTACTACACGGAGGCGATGTCACACGTGAAAGTCGAGGCGCTCGAGACTTTCGACGCCGGCATCATCGATCCCGGCGCCAACGTGCCAACACAGGTGACGGTGGGTGACGTGCGCGTCATTGAGCGCGTAGTGGGCTACAAGAAAATCAAGTTCCATACGCATGAAAACGTCGGCTACGGCGATATTGACCTGCCGGAGATTCACAAACCAACGACCGCACTTTGGATTACCTTCCCCGCAGCTCTGACGCGAAGCTTGGACGCTCACCGGGCATTTATTGTCGATGCGCTGCGTGGCCTCGGACATGCCTTGCATCTCGTCGCGACCGTCGGCCTGATGATCGATCCTCGTGATCTCGGCCTTGCGCTCGAACAGGGCGACCTCTTGGCCGGTGATGATCCACTTGAGGCCTTTGAGCCCACACTCTACCTTTACGACCAAGTTATAGGAGGCCTTGGCCTAGCCGAACATCTCTTTGCGTCCCACGATACCCTCCTTGAGCGGGCTCGGCAGCTTGTTGGCGGCTGCCGCTGCGCCGAAGGCTGCCCCGCTTGCCTCGGACCGATACTGGGCACCTCGGAAACCAGCGCCGAGGACACTGCGCCGCTTTCCTACCCACTCAGGCGCTCGCGGAAGCGCACCGTGCTCGCAGTACTTGAGCAGATCATGCGTCCGTCCCAACTGGCACATGCAGCAGGCACGCCGGCGAGCGCGCTTAACCCGCCGAATGGCGACATCATGACACCGGAGACGCCATAGTGACCAGTCGCTTTGGGCGTAAGCTGGCGCGTCTACAAGAGGCGCAGACGCGCTCAAAGCGTCATGTCGAGTCAGTGTCATACGCCCTAAACTCGAACACCTCGGCACTTACTCAAGCAGAGGCACAAACCGTCAACGGCGCGCAGAGCGATGCCCAGCGGGCAGAGCGTCTGCAACGCTTGCGCAAGGCTCAACTATTGGCCCGGGCGCCTGGGCCTCTCAGACACGTGCCACACATCACTGAGCTTCGTTCGGAGCCCCCCCCCATCGCGCCCGAGCGCGCCGCCGCGGTCACGCCGGCGACGAGCCGCGCACCGGGCTTCCTTCCCACGCCCGCGATTCAAGCACCGGAAACGCGCTCCCTACGCTGCGCGGTCGGGTCGCAACGCGCTGCCCTCCCTACCGATCGGACATGCAACGCGGAACAGGGATTCGTCGCCACAACGCCAGCCTCCGGGCGCCACAGCGGTCACGTCGGCCTGGCAAGTCGTTTAGAAGCACTGACAGGCATTGGCCTTCAGACCGCACTCACTGATGGGCACGGGCGTGGCCCGGGGGCGCAACTGCGCGCCGCGTTTACGTGTGACACGCCCCACGGGCACACTGCGCTCGGAGCATGGCCAGCGTTCGATGCCGCCACCGAGGCAGCGACCTTTGCGGCCTTAGGCATGGAGGGCGCGCGCCTCGAAGACTTGCTTTTCTTCGATACCGAGACAACCGGGCTCGCGGGGGGTACTGGCACAGTGCCTTTTCTCATTGGCTTCGGCTACCTCGAAGGCAGCCAATTCGTTATCGAGCAACATTTCCTTCCGGACCTCGGCCTTGAAGAGCCACTGCTGCGCAGCTTTAGTGACGCGCTCGCGCGCCGGAGGCACCTCGTTTCTTTCAACGGAAAAAGCTTCGACTGGCCCCTTGTGCGCACCCGTGCGCAACTCGCCCAGCAGCCGCTAAACACGCCAGCCAGCCACTGCGACCTCCTCCATATCGCCCGCCGCATGTTCCGCGCAGATACCGAGCATTTTCGCCTCGGTGCGCTCGAGCGCACCCTTCTCGGCTTCGAGCGTCGTGACGACTTGCCAAGCGCTCAGGTACCCGAACGCTATTTTGAATACCTGCGCACCAATGACGCTCAGCCACTCGCGCCCGTACTGCGGCACAATCTGTGGGATATCCTTTCCTTGCTGCGGCTGCTGAGCGAAACCGTGGCCGTCTTCTGCCCGCGCAATACCGAATACACTGCCGAATACACCGCCCAACACACCCCGGCGCTCGACGCCCCACCTCCACTCCGTAGCGTTTCCCCGACCGCACGCGCCGAGTGCGCTTTTATCGCTTGGCGCCGCGGCCAAACCGCGCTCGCGAAGACGTGCTTTGATGCGGCGGAATCGGCCCTTGGGGCGCACCCACCTGCCACGCTCTCGCCTGCTCTCTGGCGCTTCGGTGCCGCCCTGCTCCGCCGAGGAAATCCGCCAGGAATCGGCGAAGCGAGTGCGCTAGAACGCGAAGAACGGCGACTTTTGCGTGGGCTCGCCTCTGCGCAAGTCCGAATGGATGCGGACGGAGAGACGCTCACGCCGAACCCGCTCTTGCGGCGAGATCTTGCCCGAAGCCATTTGGCACTTGCTAAGTTCTATGAACACCGTGCAAAAGATGTCTACCGTGCCTACGCGCACGCCGCACAAAGCGCAGCGAGCGAGTGCGAAGCGTTGCACCAGCGGCGCCTCGAACGTTTGAGCCGTTGCAACGACACAGATAGGCTATGAATTGCGCGTTATCCGAGCGACCTCTGTCGAAAATGCGCCACAAATCTACCGTTTTGACTAAGCTAGGGGGCCGCGGCTGCAAGACGACACGGGGCCGAGGCATGCAAGCCTCCTAAGCCTGGAACGAGCACCCGCAGCGGTTTATGCTGCGCCGGCCTTCCCTCTGAGCGGAACGCCACAGGCGTTCGTGCTGGTGTGAAGTGGGGCAGCCGGGCCGTTCTCGGCTGGTTTTGTCGTGATCCGCTGCATCGGACACTCGATACTGACTCTCGGAAAATGCCAAGCCGGCAAAGGTATTGTTAAATGAGCTACCGCCTCCACACTCTTGATGTTCGCGGCGAACCAGACGTTAATGCCTCGATGCGTCTCTGGCAGCAGCAGCTTCAAGCGCGCTTTACAAGCAAGGCGGATTCTGCGACGCGCGAAAGCGACCCTCTATCAAACCATGAAGAACCCAACGTTCAGCGCGTGGTCCGTGAAATCCTTGCGCGCGTGCGCAACGAGGGCGACGCCGCGCTTATCGAGCTTTCCGCGCGTTTCGACGGCCCTCTAACGACCACCAACCCCACAACCGCAACGGGCCCGGCTGCGTTGCTGCGGGTCGACGAAGCGGAACTGGAAGCCGCATTCCACGCGCGTGATCGCGAGCTCTTCAAGGTATTGGAGGCCGCGGAACGTAACGTTCGTGCCTACCAAAGACACATCAAGTTAAGTGCTCCCCCTCCCCTTGAGCTCGAAGGTCGACGCTGCGGCGTGCGCTACACGCCGGTGGAACGCGTGGGCCTCTACGTTCCCGGAGGGCGGGCATTTTACCCGTCGTCACTTTTAATGACGGCTATCCCGGCCCAGGAAGCCGGCGTGCGTGATCTGGTCCTGACGTCTCCTGCGCACGCTGGCGCCCTTCATCCAACCCTACTGGCGCTCGCTTGGCACCTCGGCATTCGTGAGGTGTACCGAGTGGGCGGAGCACAAGCCATCGGAGCCCTCGCCTATGGCACCGCGTCGATTGCACCCGTGGATATGGTCGTGGGCCCGGGCAATGCTTTCGTCGCGGAAGCCAAGCGTCAGGTGCTCGGCACCGTCGGCATCGACGCTATCGCGGGACCGAGTGAAGTCCTAGTCATTGCGGATGTATCCGCCAACGCCGAGCACGTCGCCCTCGACTTAATGGCACAGGCGGAGCACGACCCTGGCTCAGCTGTGCTCGTGTCACCGGACGCCGAGTTACTAGAAGCGGTCAACGCCGCGCTGGGACGCTGGCTAGACCCGACCACTGCAGCAGCGGGTCAAGACGCGGACCTAACCAGGCGCAGGGCTGTGGCCCGGTGCCTCGGCAACTTCGGCATCGCCATCCAAGTTCGAGATCTGAGCCAGGCGTGTGCCTGCGCAAATGCGCTCGCGGCCGAACATCTTCAGCTTATGACCAGAGACAATGCCGCGTGCCTCAAGCAGATACGGCACGCGGGGGCTATTTTTGTCGGAGCGCATACGCCGGTGGCGTTAGGCGACTACTGGGCCGGCCCCTCGCATGTGCTGCCCACCGCAGGCACCGCGCGCTTCTTCTCCCCGCTCTCCGTCAATACATTTCTTAAGGCGACAAGCCTCGTCGAGTACGACGCCGACGCACTGGTGCAGGATGGGGCTTCGGTCGCGGCTTTCGCCGAGCACGAAGGGCTTACCGCACATGCGCTTTCCATAGACCTACGTATTCGAGGTAAGACGCGTGGCCGCTAGCGAAGAAACACTCACCGAGTCCTTCGAGCGGGCGCTTCGTTTCTGCATTGGGACCACTGGGCAGACGTACGAACTGCCCGCGCTGGGAACTCTGAGCGACAAGCGCGACGTGAGCGAAGCCCTCTGCGCGTTCGGGCTCCGTGAACTCTTTGAATACCAACGCGTCGACGGCGACGTGAAAGCCGTTCTCGCGAATCTACAGCCGATGAACTTTGCGCTGTGCCACGCAAGCGCGTCGCCTTTTGGACCAGGCACGCTTGCGCTTGCGCGAACGGGAACCGGGCGCTTACGCATGCTTTTCTTCAGTGATGTGCCTCGCGGCACGCTGCATGCGATGCGCAAAAAACGCCATTTGATGCATTGGCTACGACAAGCGATTATCGATAAAATTGATTATTTGAGCCCGCGTTTTCCGCTGCAGGCAATCAAGACGCCCAAGACGTCGGGCATCACACCGCTGCGGCGTCTAATGGCGATGGTCAAGCTTGAACGACCTGGCCTCTACATTGTCCTGCTCTACGCGCTTTTTAACGGCATCCTGACGCTTGTGGCACCGATTACGGTGCAAGCGCTGGTAACAACCATCGCGCTTAGCTCTCTCGTTCAGCCACTCATTGTACTCGCGCTTCTACTCTTTGCGGCGCTCTCACTACAAGCATTTCTCCAGGCGACCAAGGCCCTCGCAGTTGAGTTGCTTGAACGGCGTCTCTTTGTCCGGGTCGCTGAGGATTTTGGCCACCGACTCCCACGCATGGCGCCAGATATGGGCCGTAAGGTTGATATGCGGGAGCTGACCAACCGCTTCTTCGAAGTGGTATCGATGCAGAAGGCCATGTCGACCGTCCTGCTCGACACCCTCGGTCTATTTCTACAGACCATCGTCGGCCTCATCTTGCTGGGATTTTACCACCCCGTCCTACTCGCGTTTGACGCCATCCTGGTGATTGCGCTTATCATTATTGTCGTGCCGTTTGCCCGAGGTGCCTTGGGCACAGCGCTGGCTGAATCCTCGGCCAAATACAAGATGGCGGCGTGGCTCGAAATACTCGCGGAGTCGCCAAATATCTTCCGCACGCAAGCTGCCAGAGCCGCGGCAAATGCCCGAACCGAAGGCCTTGCCACCCTCTACCTGGCGAAACGAAGCGCGCACTTTCGCATTCTTTTTCGGCAGATCATCGGTGGTCTTGCGCTGCAGGTCTTCGCGCTCGCCTCACTGCTTGCGGTCGGCGGCTGGTTGGTGATGGCCGACCAGCTCACGCTAGGTCAACTTGTTGCCGCCGAACTGGTCGTGTCGACCTTGGGCTACGGCTTTGCCAAACTTGGTTCTTCACTTGGCAAGGTCTACGACCTGGCGGTGGGCGCAACGAAGCTATCCGTGGTGGTTGACGTGCCGCTTGAGCGCCGAACCCCTGGGGAAGTCACTAAATTGAGCGCGAGCACGCTATATTTGCCCCTCGCCGGAGGCACCACGACGGCCTTGAATCATGGCGCCAATGTCGCAGTGCATGGCGGTCCGGGCAGCGGCAAGTCCTTCTTCCTCCGGACGCTCGCGGGTCTTGAGCCCGCGAATGAAAAGGGGTACCGCGTCGGCGAAACACCGCTGGTCACTATCTCCCGTGAAGCACTCGCGGAACTGGCGACGCTTATCGATAGCGATCCACTTTTCCCGGGCACCTTGCGGGAGAACCTCGCGTTCGGCCGCGAACCCTCTACGCTGCGCAGGGTGCTCGATCGGGTGGGGCTTGGGGATACCGAAGCCAAACTTCCCGACGGTCTCAATACACAGATTACGCACACGGGCTTTCCGCTCAGCGACGTCGAAGTCGCGCGGGTCAAGATTGCTCGGGCGATGCTTTCGGGCTCAACGTGGATCTTGGTCGACCGTGTGCTCGACGAAGCTTACGACCACGGAGACCCAGCACTTAAGCGTGTCCTTGACGAGAGCATTGAGGGACCGTCGTTTATTGTGGTGACGGACCGAGAAGATGTCGCCGAATGCTGCTCTCGGTCGATCCTATTGAAGAACCGTAAGATCGAGGTGCAACGATGAGTACGGCGCTGCTTTCGTCCATGGCGGCGGCGGATCCTGCCTATCTAGGTCGCGTCGGTGCCCGCGTGATGATCGGTACGTTTGTCTTCTTAGTCCTCTGCCTGATTTTCGTGCCCTGGCAGCAGTCAGTTCGAGGCTACGGCCGCGTCATCGCCTACGCGCCACTTGAGCGCACCCAGGCTATTCAGGCACCAATTTTCGGTCGCGTTATTCACTGGTATGTGCAGGAAGGTCAACGGGTCGCTGAGGGAGACCTCATCGCGCAGCTCGCCGACAACGACCCGGACATCATGATTCGTCTCGAGCGCCAGCGGGCCGCGCTTGATAGCCAGATCGCGGCGGCGAAACTCGCTGTGGCCAACGCCGAGCTGCGCGTGAGCGCGCTCGAAGGTTCCAGAGCGGCCGCCATTGAACAGTCGGAAAGACGCCTCGCCACCTCCACCCAACGTGTGCAGGCAGCGGAGCAAACCCTTGACGCCGCCTTGGCGGAAGAACGCGTCGCCGCGCTCAACCTAGCTCGCACCGAGCGGCTGCACGAGAAAGGGCTAGCCTCTGAGCGCGAGCTTGAACTCGCCCAGGGCGGCGCCCAAACGACGCGCGCGAACGTGGGTGCCGCCCGGGAGACGCTCTCCGCACTTCGTCAAGAAGTGCGGGGCAATGCAGCGGATATCGAGCGTATCGCGGCCACTGAAGCCGCGAATATCGAAGCTGGCCGGTCCGCGCTTCAGTCAGCCATCGCCAACCAAAGCAAGATTGAAGGGGAGCTCGCAAGCCTCGAGACGCAGTTATCGCGGCAGAACACGATGACGATCATGGCGCCGCGCGCCGGCACGATTCTGCGCTTTTTAGTCCAGCAGGGCGGCGCCTTTGTGAAATCGGGCGAACCCGTGGTCACCTTCGTACCGGATGGGACGGCCCGCGCGGTGGAACTGTGGCTCGATGGCAACGATGCACCGCTGGTTACCCCAAACCGAGAAGTGCGCCTGCAGTTTGAAGGCTGGCCGGCCGTGCAGTTCGTTGGTTGGCCGTCGGTTGCAGTCGGCACGTTTGGCGGCGTTGTGGACTTCGTTGACGCCACGGATGACGGAACGGGCCGTTTTCGCGTCGTTATTATTCCCGCGGAGCACGAAGAGTGGCCAGCTACCCACTATCTCCGCCAGGGTGTCCGAACGAACGGTTGGGTATTGCTGAATCGCGTCACACTTGGCTTCGAGCTTTGGCGCCAGCTCAACGCCTTCCCGCCGAGCATTCCCGAGCCCGATATGTTTCGCTCGCCCGGAGAGTCAGGCTCTCCGCGTCCCATCATTGGAGTCAGACCGAAGTGAAACGCGCCGGCACTGACACCGCAGCGCGCAATGTTTGTCGTGTCGAAGCCACCGGAGGCCACGCGCGCGGCGCGTACCTAGCGCCCAGGAACCGCAAGTCTCAAAGCTGCGGATGGGCACGTGCGGGAGCGTTCGGATTCGCGTTGGCCACCGTGCTTAGCGCGACGCGCGCTGCTGCGGAGACCGTACTCACACTAGCAGAGGTATTCTCCTCTATTGACCACTACAATCCGCGTCTTGAGGTTGCGAGGGCGGCGGAACGGGAGGCGGAGGGCCATTACCTCAACGCGCGAGGCGCGTTCGACCCCAACCTGATCGGCGGGGCAACCTGGCAAGGAGGGACCTATCCTTCGCGCAAGATCGATATAGGCGTCTACCAACCGACCCCGCTCTGGGGCCTTGACCTACACGCAGGTTATCGCATCAGCGACGGCGATTTCCCCGTCTACAAAGGCAAGGAGTTTACCGGATCACTCGGCGAACTCTCTGCGTCAGCTTCGATTCCCATCTATCGCGGTGGGCCGATCGATCGCGCGCGCGCAGACCGCTTGCAGGCGGAAATTGGCGTCGTTGCAGCGCGCGCGCGCCTCAAGGCCGAGCGCCTCGCGTTGCGTGCGGCCGCCGCCGCGGCGTACGCCGAATGGGTGCGCCTTAGCTGGAATCTGGCAATCGATATCAGGATGCTCGAACTCGCTGAAGAGCGCCAAGCTTGGATCGAAGCGAAAGCAGAGATGGGCGCGCTCGCCCCCATCGTAGCGGTTGATAACCGCAACCTGCTCGTGGTCCGTCAGTTGCGCGTCGTCGAGACCAAACGACAGCGCGATCAAGCCGCTGTGCGCCTTGCGCTCTACCTGCGTACAGACGACGGCACCATGGAACCGCCTACACAGGACCGGCTGCCGGATAGGCTCTCGCTGCCACCGGAAGAAATGCCCGAGAACCGCGAGGATCGTGGCGCAACCCTACGCCCGGAGGTCGATGTCCTCAGCGCTCAATCCGACATTGCTAGCACCGAGCTGCGCTTGCGACAGAACAGTATCGCGCCCGACGCACGCCTCCACGGCTTCGTCGCCAGGGACTTTGGTGAAACCAAAGCTGACCTCGATGAACGTGATATTGGTCTGGGGGTGACGCTACGCTGGCCGGTTCCCCTAAGGCGAGAACGCGGTGCGCGTGACGCCGCGGAGGGCCGTAAAGCGGCCATCGGTGCCGAACTTCAGTGGACCACCGATCAGATCAGTGCAGAAGTGGATGGCGCTGACATCAGTGTAAGCGCAGCCAATCAGGCTATTGCCCTCGCCGATGAGCAACGCACCCTTGCGGAGCGTCTTGCCGAGGCGGAGCGCGACACATTTCAGGAAGGATTCTCAACGCTTATCATCGTTAACTTGCGCGAAATAACGGCCGCGGAGGCAGCCAAGGCCGCACGAAACGCGGAAGTGGCCGTCTTCCTTGCCACCCTAGAAGCACGACGCGCGCGCGGAACTCTCTAGGATGCGCCGCTTGCTGCGCGTTCAAGGTAGAGCTTGGGCGCAGCAGCCTGCCCCCCCGCCCCGGCGCGTGGAGCCCGGCGTCCGCGTGGCTACGGAGCTGCTGCGTGCAGTGCCCCAATCGTGGGGGGCTCCGGAGGGTGCGCCTGCGCGCCTGAGCGCCCGCGGGCCCCGCAGCCACGCGCTCGCCGGGACCCCGGCCTTCATGCGTGAGCGATTGAAGGCGCGCGGCGCACAGTCGCCGTTTGCACCGCCCCTGCTTCTGAGTTTCCCCCGAGACTCTCAGCGCCCCCCCCAAACCATGCGCGCGGCGGGGTCCTGACTTTTACTGAGAGCAAGATGTTCGCGAAACGTGAACGTAGGGCGTTCAAGGGATAACAGGCTGAGCCGGTTTAAAAGACGTAAGAGGCAGAGACTATGCCAAAGCGCTCGATGTCGTGGTACTGACCGTCGACATTCGTACCGATAAAGCCGTGAGATTCTCGGTAAGTGAAGTCCAGGTCGAGCCAACTAAGCACCTGATAGGACACGAAGAAGTGCCCCCCCGCAGTATAGCCAAGGCTACCTACACCTAGCGCCTCCAGTTCACCCCCGACATTCGTGAGCATCGCAAACTCCGGCACAATGCCGATTGTGAGTGCGCTCGAGCCAAGATTAAAGATCACGCCGGTGCGAATGTAGGGTGCCAGTAAGTTGGAGTTTGGCACTGTCAGCTCTTGGCGGGTGCCGAAGGTACGTAGGCCCATACCCGAGCCAATTTCGAGACGCGGCGCGCGATCCGATTTGCCGACACGGAACTGCACATGGGCGCCGGTCTGCAGCGACTGTGAACGAGAACCCACGGTTCGGCTTGTATTGTCTGGCCGTTGCTCTTCAGACTGGAGCCCAAGTGAGGTGTAGAAACTTCCGTGGACGCCGAACGAGAACGTTCGTCTCCCACTACTCACATAGTCCGCACGCAATACCACCCGCGCCGCGGGGAACAGGTTTGTCGCAAGACGAACCGGGCCTGTAGCCGCTGGAATCGAGATAGACCTCGATCCGAAGCCTGCCCCCACGCCAACGCGCAACGCGAAGTTAGAGCCCACCTCTTCGTCACTCACTAAATCGTCTTCCGCTTCCAGCTCCTCGTCGTCTACAGGTTCATCGTCGCTTCCGTCCTCCGCCGGTGCCTCCGCATCCGCTATCTCGATTTTCTCAACGGTTTGCCCCAGCTCATCGAGCAATTTTAAGCGCACGTTTCGCGGCAGAGCTGTACCGCGGAGTCGGAAGTCGATCTGCCGAACACGCCCCGCACTACGACCATCGCGAAAGGTTGCGCGGAGCACGCGTCGACCGAGCATACCCAACACCAAAATCACATCCGCGCCTTGACGCGTTGCTATTTCTTTCAGGGCAAACCGGGAGTCCGGGCGTGTTGCCTGCTCCTGAGCTGCTCGCTCATACGCATCTGTAGAAAGCACTTCTGCAGCAGTCGTCAACGTGCCCTGAGCTCCCCGCAAGATAGAGTCGGGAAGCCCCGTCATCCGGAGCACGAGCACGCTGGGTTTGCCCTCCGCGTGTGCGCGGCCGGGCAAGACAATAACGCCGCCAAGCGCCCCTGCGCCGATGCCCGCCCACAACAGGAGCATGCATAGCAACGCCGATACGCTCGGACGTCGGCACGCAGGCCGCGGGATAATACCGCACGTAAGGGGGGAAAGTGCGTCGGCTGATCCGCGTACTGAGGGAGGCCTTGCACAGTTTTGCTGATAAATCTCTAGACGCATTATAGCTCCAACGTGAAGGCAAGCGTGGTGTCGATGGCGTAGACTTCGTCGAGCCCCACAAAATCGCGGTAGGTCAGAACGGTGCCGCCCACCGCAAGCGCCATGCGCAGCACTGCGTCAATGCGGTCGAGGTCGAAGAGGCGCTCGTAGCCGATGGCGAGGCGATTTGCGTAGAGCCCACCATTCTCGCGGTCGCGCGTGAAATAGTCGAGTTCTGCGTCTGCTTCGAGGTAGCGCGCCTGGTAAAAGTGAGCCGCACCTTGTGTGTAGAAACGGTAACGCAGCGTCAAACTGGTCACGTCGCTCACCAGCCAAGCAGCTTGCAGTATGCCCGTATGGGACATAATCCCCCATGAATCGATATAGAAACGATAACCAAGGCCAAGCGACGTATTCTCAGACAAAGCGATGCGGGAATCGATAACAGCCGCGTTACGGAAACGCGTGTCTGGGTGCGATTCTGAAAGGCAGAATACGGCTGTTCCGTTACACAATCCATCTCCACCGAAGCCAACAAATCGATAAGGACTCGCCTGGTATCCGTTTCTGTAACTGCCTTCGTAGGCGAGCTGAAGAATCGCGTCAGGAGTGAGTGCTTGTGAATAGACAAGCCGCCCAGTACCCATCGCTACATTCTCATTGAAGTTGGGGTCGCCCGCTCGACCTACCTGGTCGAAAAGAAAGCTAACGCTCTGCTCGAAAGTAGCACTACCACCTGCCGCAGACTGGGTCGAAAACAGCGTCAAACCGTTCGAAAGGTAGTCATTTTCACCAGAGAAATAGTAGCTTGCGCCGAGCGTCCAACCAAGAAACTCGTGCGTTACTGCTGCGGTAATCTGGTCGCGTTGTTCTGTAATTCGACCGGTAGCCGCGGTTCGAATATCAATACTTGCCGATGACCAAATATCTGCGCTGTAGCTCGCATCAACGGTTGTTGCGCTACCGATCTTCAGGTTCGCTCCGATGCGGGGCGTTACAACGACCGTACTGTCAGTGTCTCCACGGTAATAGGTACTAAAAGAAAACTCTTCCTCGGCACGCACCGTATTGAGCGAGACGAAGGCTACCGCCACCGCCGCCAGAAGCCCCCCAAGCAATAAGCCGAGGGCCGGCGCCAAAACGCAGGGCACACTGATGAGAAGCGAACGCAGGCCTATCCCGAGACGACGCCCGGCATGACGCATCATGAGGAGAGGCTCTGACCGCATCCGCACCCCAACGCTGACCCCAAGCACCCCCGCCCCGGTTGACATTCGCTCCACTTCCGGAGTTCGCGCGAAACGTTTCCTGAACCGGCTCTCGCTTCGCTGATGTCCTTCGCCCTGCACGGTTTGCCCAGGTTAATGGGTTTCGACCCAAGAGCGGAAGGAATCTCTTCGTTGGGTGACCACTTTCTCCATCCATCCGAGCCCTTGACGCCGCGGTCGGCAAAAAGAGCTCTTTAAGGCCACCAACCATCGCCGGCTTGTTCGCGGCCCGCTAGGTCTAGGGTCGATCCGTAGAGCTCAGAGCATCACGTCAGCAGATCACATGCATTCAGTTACAGCCGCAGCCTCCGCCGCCACCCCCAAAGCCACCGATCGATCCTTCGCGAACCACGGTCGCGTGGAGTTCCGACTCGGCAATCTCCGGGCTACCGAGAAACTGCATGTCGGCTCGCGCTAGGTTTTCCCGCTCATACGGCGCGACTGTCGCACAGGCGGAGAGCGCGATGGCGACGAGTGCGCAGCCCCAGATCACGGATCGCGATAAAGAAGATAGAGCTAGCCGCGGCGCTACCGCCTTAATCCGCAACGAAGACTCCCTTGTTTTTTCAGGAACCAGAGCGATTGGAGCAAGACCTTGGGTGCTTCGGATCATGCTCTTAGGATACGTCACTACAAACGCCCGGCTCAACCCGGATACCAATGAAACTCACCGCGCTTCCTAGAAGCCTCGTTTGTAGGCGCTCATCTGAGCGATCCCCTCATTAACTCGAGACGCAGAAAGCCACGGGGAAATGGGCCTGGAGTAAGTATGGTGGGGCGGGTGGGTCCGCGCACGGAAGGCTCATTTCCCCGCGGCTTTCGTCCCC
>SLQV01000125.1 GCA_007131285.1 Myxococcales bacterium | reverse complement strand
GCGCTCCAAGCAATGGCGCGTTTTTCCACGCGATAAAGGCATCCGGGCGACGCCGGGCAAGGCTAAGGGCCTTTGCCCGGAGCCTTCCATGTTTTAATGGCGCGATCAGATGCTGGCGCGGAGATTTTCTAGTGCTTTCGATGGTCGGCGCGCTATGTTGCCCGGTCAAAAAAAGCATTAGGAAATCTATGTACATCAAAGAATCGGTAAAGTTGGGCGACCGGCTAATCACCCTAGAAACGGGTCGAGTCGCCAAGCAAGCAGGTGGTGCGGTCCTGGTGACCTGCGGCGAAACTGTCTTGCTGGTCACATGTTGCGGCGCGAGTTCTGCGCGGCCCGGCGCGGACTTTTTGCCCCTCACCGTCGACTATGTCGAAAAGACTTACGCCGCCGGCAAAATCCCCGGTGGCTTCTTCAAGCGCGAAGGGCGCCTTCGCGACCAGGAGGTGCTGACTGCACGTCTCATCGACCGTCCTTGCCGCCCACTCTTCCCCGAAGGTTACCGCGCGGAAATTCAGGTCCTGGCGACAGTGATGTCGCACGACGGCGAGCACCCCACAGATGTTTTGGCGATGACGGGCGCCTCCGCAGCCATCTCGCTTTCGCCGATTCCCTGGCATGGCCCGATTGCGGGTGTTCGCGTGGGCCGCGTGGACGGCCAATTCATCGCCAACCCGACCTACGCCGAACTCGCCCAGAGTGATTGCGACCTCATGATTGCCGCGTCCAAGGACGCCATCATGATGGTGGAGGGCCTCGCGTCTGAGATGACCGAAGGCGACGTGATCGAGGCGTTGTTCTTTGGCCACAAAGCCGTGCAGCCGACCATCGAGCTGATTCAGGCCATGCAGGCTTCCGCGGGCAAAGAGAAGTGGCCCGAGCCTGAGGTTCCGCAGGATAGCGCGCTTGAGGTGGAAGTCGCCGCGGTGGCCACGTCTCCCATTCAACAGGCCTGTGCACTCGCCGAGAAATTTACACGCAGCAAGGCGTTTTCCGTGGCTAAGAAGCAGACCGTAGCTGAGCTTGCCGCGAAGTTTCCCGAGCGCGAAGGCGACATCAAGGAAGCTTTCAGTAACCTTCAGTACGACCTCATGCGCCGCCAGGTACTCGAAGAGGGGCGCCGCGTAGACGGCCGCGACTACCGCACGGTGCGGCCTATCACCATTGAGCCAACCTTCTTGCCCCGCACCCACGGCTCTTGCCTGTTCACTCGCGGTGAGACGCAGGCCATTGTCACCGCGACGCTTGGCACGGCGCAGGACGAGCAGCGCATCGACAGCCTTACCGGGGACTCCTGGAAGCGCTTTATGCTGCACTACAACTTCCCGCCCTTCTGTGTTGGCGAGACGAAACCAATGCGCGGCCCAGGCCGGCGTGAAATCGGCCACGGTACGTTGGCTGAGCGCGCGCTGAGCGCGGTCATTCCGCCGAAGGAGAGCTTCCCCTACACGTTGCGCATTGTGAGCGAGATCACCGAGTCGAACGGCTCGTCGTCGATGGCCTCGGTGTGCGGTGGCTCACTGGCGCTGATGGACGCAGGCGTGCCGCTGCTCGCCCCTGTCGCGGGCGTTGCAATGGGTCTGATCAAGGAAGGCGAGAAATACGCTATCCTTACCGATATCCTCGGGGACGAAGATCACCTCGGTGATATGGACTTCAAGGTCTGCGGCACGGCCAAGGGCGTCACTGCCATTCAGATGGACATCAAGATCGAAGGTTTAAGCCGCACGATCATGGAAGAGGCGTTGGCGCAGGCCCGCGAGGCGCGTCTGCACGTCCTTGAGAAGATGGCCGCTGTGCTGCCGGAAGCGCGTCCGGAACTCTCCAAGTACTCGCCGCGCATTACGAGCATCAAGGTGAAGCCTGAGCACGTGCGCGTGATCATCGGCCCTGGCGGCAAGATGATTAAGGGCATCGTCGACCAGACGGGCGTTTCAATCGACATCAAGGACGACGGCACGGTCACCATCGCGTCGTCAGACGGTGAAGCGATGAAGAAAGCCATCGCGATCATTGAGTCCCTCACCACCGAACCGGAAGTGGGCCAGGACTACAAAGGCGTTGTGCGCCGCGTAGAGCCCTACGGCGCATTTCTCGAGGTGATGCCCGGCCACGACGGCTTGCTGCATATCTCGGACATGGCCTGGGAGCGCGTCGATAGCGTTGAGTCGGTGATGAATCTCGGCGACACCGTCGACGTTCGGATCGTCAACATCGACCGTGAGGGCAGGGTACGCCTCTCCCGCAAGGTCCTGCTCGAGAAGCCCGAGGGCTACGTCGAGGAGCCGCCCTCGTCCTTCGGTGACCGTGACGGCGGCCGGCGTTCCGGCGGTGGTGGTCGTGGTAGGGACGGCGGTCCGGGCCGCAGCAGCGGCGGCGGTCGCTTCCGCCGCGACTGAGCACGGCACTTTAACTATCACACTCTCCCCCGCAGGATATGCCTCGAATGAACCAAGTACGTGTATGGCTCAATGGTGATCTTCCGGGCGCGCAACTGCCTCGGCGCGCAAGCGCTGAGGCAGCGGGGTTTGACCTCTGCGCCGCGCTAGGCGAGGCGGTGCAGCTTCCGCCACTCGGGCGCACGCTTGTACCGACGGGCGTGCACTTGCAGCTTCCTCGCGGCACGGAAGCGCAGGTCCGCCCGCGTTCCGGCCTCGCGCTGAAGTTCGGGGTGACCGTACTCAACAGCCCGGGCACCATCGACTCGGACTACCGGGGCGAAGTAAAGGTACTGCTGGTGAATCTCTCCGGCGAGAGCTTTGCTATCGAGCCCGGCATGCGTATCGCCCAGCTTGTCTTCGCCGCTGTGCTGCCGGTGGAACTCGAAGCGCTAGACTCACGGGACGCCCTGGATACCACTGAACGCGCCGCCGGCGGCTTCGGCAGCACAGGCCTCCACACCTGAAGGAAGAAGCGCTCGTGGTGCATCACGCGTAGCCCTCCGCGCTAGGTATTTTTCGCGGTCCGGCGCCCACTGAACTTACTTGTTGTCACGATGCGTCGTATCAGAGCACCGCGGGGTGAGCTGGTCTGCGGAGCGCGAGGATTCAACGAGGCGTGGAACGACGCAGGTGAGGTATTGCGTGTCGCTCTCGTAGCATTTGCGTCTGTAGCTCGGATGAGCTCGCACGCGGCTAGCCCTTGCGGGCGACTGGTGCGGTTATCGGCCTTGTCCTACGGCGGCGAACCATCACTCAAATGATAGTTTGCCGAAGGCAAAGCATTGGCATTGGGTGCCGTATCCGCGCAGATAGTCGCCGCTGCGAAGCCACATGTGGCTAAAACGCTCGGTTAAATCGAAAAATCCCGCGACACAGCTACGCCCATAGAACAAGGGCGCGCCTGTGTGCGGGGCTTCAGCTTTACGAGGCGCCGCGTCACGGCTCTCATGGGTGTTTTCCCTAGGCGAGGGCTTTTTCGACAAGGTCGACTAGGGTCTTTTTGGGGGCGGCGCCGACTTGCTGGGCGACAACTTCGCCACCGCGGAAGACGTAGATGGTGGGCACGCCGCGAATGCCGAGCTTCTGGGCGGTGGCGGGGCTTTCGTCGATGTCGACCTTCGCGACTTTGACGCGGCCGTCGTATTCTTCGGCGAGCTGATCGACGAGGGGCGCGAGCTGGCGGCAGGGGCCACACCACTCGGCGCTAAAGTCTACAAGTACGGGCACGTCCGAAGCGATGACTTCGTCCTCAAAGTTCACATCGTTGACAGCCAAAACTTTATCACCAGCCATGCTCTCCTCCTTCTGAAAGTATTCGTTTTGCGCGCAGTACACTCACCTGCGCCGCCAAGAGCGAGCAGGACCACCCGCGGCAGCCCGCGCGAGCACGGGCTAAACCCTGTGCTCCAGCCAGCTACCTACCCCACAGACTAATCACGCGGTGGCCGCATGTCGATACCCCTAGTGCGGGGGCGACCTCTAGGGGGCTTCGTTCTGCACGGGGCCGCGGCAGGTGCTCTGGGGAAGCCAGGCGCAGCGCTTAGGTTCGGCTTCGGCGCCTAGACCAGCCCCCAGTACCGCTGCGACGTGATGTTCTTGCGTAGGCATGCGGTGTCTTCTGCGCGCTAGATGGATCTTCGCGGGTGGCTGTGGCACTGTGTTGGATTGTGGTTGAGGTTGGATTGTGAATGAATTTTCGGGTCGAGATGGAGTGGCGGGCGAGGGTTCGGGGGGCGACAAGGTGGCCGACTCTGTTGCCTCCGCGGCAGAGCCCCAGCGCGCACCGCGCAGCCAGGCTCGGCCCACCGACGTTCAGCGGCCTGACAAGGGTGACGGAACCCGTACACGCGAGCGCAGCGCCGAGGCCGGGGCATCGTCCGTACCAGACGCAGGTGTTGAAGCGGGAATGCAGCAGCCACTGCGCTACAGTGGGAGAGAGCCTCGGCTGATCAATCGTGAGCTTTCTTGGCTGGCGTTCAATGAGCGCGTGCTTGAGGAGGCGCTGGACCCGGGCGTGCCGCTCGTCGAGCGTCTTAAGTTTTCCGCCATCACGGCCTCGAACCTTGAAGAGTTCTGCATGGTTCGCGTGGCGGGGCTGCGCGGTCAGGTGATTGATGGCAGCGACAAGCGCTCGCAAGATGGCCTGAGCGCGCAGGAGCAGCTCGCGTTGATTGGTCCCCAGGCGGCGTCGATGCTGCGGCGCCTGCATGACCACTTTCACAAGGTCATCCGGGTG
>SLQV01000062.1 GCA_007131285.1 Myxococcales bacterium | reverse complement strand
GTGATCGGTTGAGGGTCTGAGGCGAGCGCGCCCACAGCCAAAAACCGCAGCGAACTTGGGGTTCGTGAGGATTTTTGGCGAGGACGTAAGCCGGCTCAGGCCCTTAACCGGACACGCATGCTCAGAGAGGTGACCTCAAGCTGCGCGCGGCGCCTCAACGCCCGCTTGCCCTTTTTGCGTGCCCGACCCCCTAAACGTTTGCCCTAACCGGCATCGCCACGCGTATTAGGCCGAATCTAATGAGAATCACGCTCTCGTTTTATCTTCGTTAAACGATTGCGAAGGCATGGCGGTTAGGCAACCGAAATGGCCAGGCGCTAGGTGGGTTGCGCTAAGCGTGTTCTAGTTAAAGCGCGCGAAAATTTGCTCATTGTTCAGATGGCCGTATCTTGGCGCACCTCGGATTGGGCGTCGTCATTTGTGTTGGCTAACGGTCTTAGGTTTTATTTGGTTCTGAATCAATTGAATGTCACTATCCTCGAATGTGTCTCGGGTCTTTCCTGGCCTAGATCCAAAAAAATTTAAGAAAGAGTGGTTCGGTACCCCTCGCGCCGATGCCTTAGCGGCGGTTGCGGTGGCGCTGGCACTGATTCCCGAAGCGATCGCTTTCTCGCTCATCGCGGGGGTTGACCCGAAGGTGGGTCTCTATGCCTCGTTCACGATGGCCGTCGTGGCCTCACTTTTCGGCGGCCGATCAGGTATGATTTCTGGCGCTACGGGCGCCATGGCTCTTTTGATGGTGCCGTTGGTTGCCACGCACGGCATTGAGTATTTATTCGCCGCTTCCGTGTTGACCGGTGTTTTTCAGGTGGTCTTTCGCATGTTGCGGCTAAGCCGCTACATGCGCTACGTGCCGCGCTCGGTCATGACGGGCTTTGTAAACGCCCTCGCGATTCTCATCTTCACCGCTCAACTACCGCACTTCGTTGGTGTGGGCCCAACGATGTATCTGTTGGTTGGCGCCGGCCTTGCCATCATTTATTTGTTGCCTCGATTAACGCGAACGATTCCTGCCCCGTTGGTCGCTATCGTGGCTCTAACCGCCCTGACGATTGGCACGGGGCTACCCATGCATACCGTGGGCGACATGGGTGAGTTGCCGCGGACGCTGCCGCACTTTCACTTGCCGCTTGTGCCTCTATCGATGGATACCCTTCGCATCATCGGACCATTTGCAATCGCTATGGCGATGGTTGGGATCATTGAATCGTTGCTCACGGCGGCCGTTGTCGATGAAATGACGGATACCCCGAGCTGCAAACACAGTGAGTCCTATGGTCAAGGCCTAGCCAATATCGTGACGGGCTGCTTCGGCGGGATGGCGGGGTGTGCCATGATCGGCCAATCGGTCATCAACGTAAAATCCGGGGGTCGCGGCCGCCTTTCCACGTTACTAAGTGGCGTATTTCTTCTCTTTTTCGTCGTGGTGCTTGGGGACTGGGTCGCCCGCATACCCACCGCAGCGCTGGTTGCGGTGATGATAACCGTTGCGGTAGGCACCTTTGACTGGAAATCTATCGCCAGCCTACGCACCATGCCGGTGAGCGAAAGCCTGGTGATGCTTGTGACAGTAGGCACCGTGGTCATTACCCACGACCTTTCGGTCGGTGTGCTTATCGGCGTTGTGATGAGCGCCGTGCTCTTTGCGCGTAAAGTAGGAAAGCTTGTTTCGGTTGAACGCACGTTTACCTTCGAAGGTCGACGCGTATATATCGTTCGCGGCGAGCTCTTCTTCGTATCGGTGGAAGCGTTTATCGGGTCGATCGACTTCAATGAAGCGATCTCTGACGTCGAAATTGACCTATCGCGTGCCCACGTTTGGGACGCTTCGGCGGTGGCGGCCATCGACCGCGTCGTCCTGAAGCTGCGCGGCAGGGGCATGACGGTGCATGTAACCGGAGCCGATACCCAAAGCGCGGCCCTCCTGGACCGTATCGCGGTTCACGACCGCCGCCCCGGGGCCGCGCACGCGGTTGCCGGCCACTAATACGCTTTGACCATAGCTTGATCCTCCTGCCGATAGCCCCCCCATACTTTCAAGGCGGTGTTCCGAGTCTGCCGGGGTAGCGGCCTCGGAGGGCCTTTCTGTAGGGTAACGAGCCTGGGAGGGTACTTAGATTTGGTTGCAGCGCGTCAGCGATGGGCCCAAATCCGGGAGGCGGCAAAGGGCACGCCTGCGCGCCCGGTCCCCCGCAGAGGCCGCTACGCTACCCCGGCGCTACCCCGGGAGACTCGGGACGCTCCCACCGTGCGCCCACACACGCGAACCCCACTGCCGGCTAGGCTCAACCTATGGCTTCAGCTTAAGGTTGAGCCTCTACAGCCCTGGGTTCGCTGCTGTGTTTGCCGCGCGCCTTCAATCGCTCACGCATGCAGGCCGGGACCCCGACCACCGGGACCCCTCTCCCGGCCGCTGCCGGGCTCAATCTCTTCCCTAACGGATTAATCCGCTTTGCTCGGAGGTGAATCCTCTGTAGCCCTGCGTTGGCTGTGAACGAGGATCTTGCGTTGACGCGTAAGCGCTCCGGGAGCCTCGCACGCGAAAAGCCCGCACCGGGGAAAAGCGGGCGTTGAGGCCCGGAGTCAGAGCCGAGAATATTCGTCGGGTTGCGAGGCGGCGCCGTCTAGATAGGCCGCGTGCGGCGTCACGCGGGTGAGGCCGGACCGACTTCAAGGTGCTCACTGCTGCGCGCGGGGGTGACCGAGGAGATCGTTTTCGAAGCGAGCGTGTGCGGCGGAGCGCCCATCTGCCGAGTAGCTAGCGAGGGAAAAAACGGCGAAACAAAGTACTGCTTTAACCAGTACCACCACAGACTCTTTTGCTGCAGCTCAGCGGGAATTAGGTGCGACACCTCCGCGTGCAGCGCGGGCAACTTACTCCAGTGCGTACCCGCGTGTTCGTGGTGAACGTAGTGGAAACCATTATTGAAGAGTAGAAAGTTGAGCGTAGGGCTCAGAAAAGACCGCGAATGTGCGTACTTGGAGGCAGCGTCGGTGTGTGCATGTTGGTCGTAGTTGAAGAGCATGATGGTCCACAGCGAGAAAAAAGCCGGGATGCCGAGGACCAGTGCCCAGAGCAACAGGCCTTGGGTCACGCCGTAGAGCGCGATGCCGAGCGCCAGCATGCCGACGTGCGTGCCTGCCCAAACAGTGTACTGAATCACAATTTGCCGATAGAGACCGCGGTTATTGGCTTTGGCTTGCTTAATGTAGGCGCTGATGGCCGGGCTCTGCCAGGCTGACGAGAAGAAGAAATAAGAGAGCGCCATCCAGATGTTGTGGCGGTTCGTGAAGCGCCAGGTCGCCGTGTTATCGCCCGGTGCATTCGTAAACTTGTGGTGGTTGAGATTGTGCGTGGGCACCCAGGCAAAAGTTGGATATCCGTAAAAAATCGAGATGATGTTGGAAAACCAAAAGTTTGTTCTGCGTGACTTGAATGTCGGACAGTGGTTGTGGTTGTGGGCGATAATGCCGCAAGAGAGCGCGAAGTAACAGCACACGATGCTTAGCCATGGGGCCAGTCCCGGCATTGCGTAGGCGAGCGCTACGAGAGCGGCGGTGATGCCCACCCAAAGTAGGGTGCGTCGATCTGCGGGGTTGCGTAATGCGAGTGCGTGCATAGTGGCGATGTTTCCTCAGCGTGGCCAGTTCTAGCAACTGCCGCGGCTAGCGGGGGTGTGGCGTGTTCCAAAAAACCGCCCAAGGGCATTTGGGGTTCGGCGCGCGGCTTGGGAAGTGTGACGGCATATTATCGTTGAAGCACCTCCAGACTTCAATAATCTCGATATTCAGCTAATACGCGATACGTGCGCTGCGGAGATGCGGGCGCCGCACGCTGCTTCATCCATAAATCCGGAGCCGCCGAGGCCCGCGGGCCCTGCGTGTACGCTTGCCTTTCAACCCGGCCTTGAATGCATGTTCGATGCCCGGCGAGCGGATATGACAGTCTTACTGACAGCACTATTTCACGCGTTTCCCAGGAGATTCTGCGGATCGGACGCTGTGAACGCGACTGTGTGGTACGCTTAAGAGGTGGGAGCGACTGTCGACGTCATCATGGCACTTAGTGCGGTTCTAGGTGCGGGGGCGTACCTGGTGTGGCGGCTGGCTGGCCGCCAGCGGAGGCGTCCAGCCACGCCGATTATCGAGACACGCCGGCTTTTGCGGAAGGTGAACACCCGGCGGCCTCGTGCGGAGCAGGTGCGCGCGTGAGCCGGCGCGCACCGAGCTTGATCGCGGCGCCGCCGGGCACCCAGGATATCCTGGTTCCCGCAGGGTTTGTGGTGCGTCGCTTCGCCGGCACCCTCGCGCACACGCGAACGCTAAGCAGGCCCATACGCGTTGCGCACCTAACGGATTTGCATGTGGGCCGCGTGACACCTGCACGAGTGTTTGCCGAGACGGTCAACCTGACCAATGCGCTTGAGCCCGACCTCGTTGTCATCACCGGTGATTTCGTCTGCCACAGCCAGGCGTACCTCGACCTGCTCGCGGCAACGATTCAGGGCTTCGCTGCGCCGGTCTTGGCCGTGCTCGGCAATCACGATTATTGGTGTGGAGCGCCGGAGGTGGCGCGCGCACTGCGACGGGGTGGCGCTGAGCTGCTCGACAACGCGCACACCACGCTGACGCTCCACGGCGAAAAGCTGCAGGTGGTGGGAGTCGACGACGATTATACCGGGCACGCTCGGGTCGAACGTGCGGTCAAGGGCCTCTCGCCGGGGGTTGCGACGCTGGGCTTAAGCCATATCGGAGAGGTTGCCGACGCGCTTTGGCCCCATGGCGTTCCGCTTGTGCTCTCGGGTCACACCCATGCTGGGCAGGTCACTGTGGCCAAGCTCCACGAACTCGCTATCGGTCGCGTGGTGGGGCACCGTTATGTTCACGGCCTCTACGGTCAGCGGACAGTCGAGGCCGGCGAGGACGGGGCGGTTTATGTGGGCGCCGGGATTGGAGCCGCTGTGCTTCCTTTGCGCGTCGGGCCGCGGGCGCGTCGTGAGATTGCCATTTTCGAACTCGGTGCGGCGCCGGGACATTTTGTCGAGCCAATGGTCGAGCAGTTGCCACACCCGGGGCGGGCGCCGACCGCACGCAAACAGGACGCACGCCTGAAGAAAGTTGCACGGTACCGGGCACGGCGCGTGCGCCGCCTCAAGGCGTTGCCTCCTGAGACGCCCTCTCAGACTTAGGAAGCTCGCGAAATAGGCTGTACGCCGTCCTGCGCTGCAGGCGTTATTCGCTGACTTTGAAAGGACTTGGTCGGAGCGTCGTGGGCGCCGTGGCCAAAAGCGCCCGCGGCAGTACGAACGCGCGTTTTGACCCTTGCATAAGGGAAAAAAGCGCAGCACTCTTGCGCCTCGCTTGTTCGGTTTGGGCCACGGAAAGGCTCGAGAACGGGCGTTATCCTTAAGGACAGGAACGACCATGGGACTTCGCAACAAGGTTCAGCTCATCGCCTACCCCAATCGCATGGGCAATGGCCTCAAAGAGCTTCATCAGATCATGCACGAGTATCTCGCCAATGCGATTGGCGGTGTGCATATCTTACCAATTTATCCTTCCAACGCCGATGGCGGTTTCTCTCCGCTAACGCACAAGGAGGTTGACCCCGCCTACGGCACCTGGAAGGAGGTCGAGGATATTGCCAAGCAGTTTGACCTCTGCCTGGACCTGACGCTGAACCACATCTCCGACGAGTCGGTTGAATTTAAGGACTATCTCGCTAAGGGTAAGCGTTCGAAGCACGCGGACCTCTTCGTCGACGTCGACGCGCTTGGCGAGATCACTGATGCGGACCTAGCCAAGATTCATATCCGCAAAGAAAAGTCTCCCTTTCGCGAGATTACCTTCGGCGACGGGACCAAGGGGCGCGTGTGGTGCACCTTCACCGAGCACCAGGTCGACCTCAACTTTCGCTCGCCCCACACCCTCGCACTGCTTGAAGACTACATGCAGTACATGATGGACCGCGGCGTGAAACTTTTCCGCCTCGACGCCTTCGGCTATGTGACCAAGCGCATCGGCACGAGCTGCTTTCTGATCGAGCCTGAGACCTACAACATTCTTTCGATGTTTAATCACATCGCCCAGTCTCGTGGTGCCGCGATTCTGCCGGAAGTGCATGACCATTTTTCCTACCAGCAGGCCATCGCGTCGCGAGACATGTACGCTTATGGGTTCGCACTTCCCGTCCTTGTGCTGCACGCGTTCTTGCAAAAGAACACGTATTATTTGAAGAACTGGCTGCGTATCTGCCCGACCAACCAGATTACCGTGCTCGATACGCACGACGGCATCTGTTTTCCCGACGTCGAGGAGCTTCTGCCAAAGACGGAGGTCGATAAAGTCATTGCAGATGTGTCCGACCGCTCGGGCGATCCGGTGCTACGGGGCTCGGCGGCACACGTCGGTAGCGTGGGTGCGATCTATCAGCTTACGTGCACGTACCTCGATGCGCTCTATCGCAACCCCAAGGCGTACCTGGCCGCTCGAGCGATTCAGTTCTTCTGCCCCGGCATTCCCCAGGTGTACTACCAGGGTCTACTTTTCGGCGAGAACGACCACGAGCTCTACGAGAAAACCGGCGAGAAACGCGACATCAACCGGACGTTCTACTCGAAGGCTGACGCCGAGGAGATGCTGCAAAAGGCCGGGCCGAGGCGGCTGATCTCGCTCATGCAGTTCCGTTCCTTTTATCCGGCGTTCGAGGGTCGCTTTAACCTCCACTATTCCGAGAAAGACAGCCTCTGGCTTTCTTGGACGAAGGGGGAGTTTCGTACGAACCTGCGGGTCAATCTCACGACGTTGGAGTGCAAGGTGACGTACGTCGACCTCGCGTCACTTGAAGAGTGCGAACTCGACTTGTCCCTCCCCGAGGAGGGTCGCTTCTCTTGGCCTCCAGCAAGCAGGCCTACGCTCTAGGAGACTGGCGTTTAAGACACCATCGTGGCGTTTCGCGGCTTCGATGGCGTCTTGAGCACTCGGTCGACTAGATCTTCCCCGCTTGACGCGCAAAGACGTGCGCGCGTGTGCCGCTGCTCATGCCGCTTGTGCGATGTCGCGCGGCGTCAAAAGAAAGACGTGCTCCTCGCGGCGTTGCTCGCGCGCTCTCGGGGCATTCTGGCTCACGCCTGCCACCCAGCGTAAACCAGCGCTGTGGGCGGCATCTGCGAGGGCGCGCCTGGCTGGAACGATATGCCCGTCGAGAAGCGGGTCACCGATCCAGAGCAGCACACGCCCGCCGGAGCCCGCGGCGGCCGCTAGGCTCGTGAGCAGGGCACGGCTCTCTTCGGGCCAGGACTGCCTGGCCTGGTCCCGGCGGCTGAAGCGTTCGCCCCGCTGCATCTCGGTCGCATCGATACCGAGCCATGCGAGTCTCCGATCGTGGTGCTCGACGTAGTCGTAGTAGCCCGCATAGGGCGGTGAAGTCAGTACGAGTGTACGAGGCTGCTGCCAGCCGTGGGCCCATGCCACGCCGTCACCGCAGCTCAGCTCCGGTGCGGGGGGGGTATCAGGCGGGCGGCTTGCCCGGCGTGCTGCGCGGTTGAGCTCCCCGAGCCCACGTCCGAGAGTGAGGCAGCGATGCTCAAAAAGGCGCAGGGGGGTGCCGGGTGCCATGCGGCTTTCCACCCGACGCGAGTCCGTTTCCGAACGCTGAAACGAGCATTTTACGAGAATCGCCGAGAACGCAAGCCTAAAGGCTTCTTGCGCCCACGGGTCACGTTCGCGCTCAATGAATGACCACAGCACTGCGAGCTCGAGCCGCGTGTGCGGTGCGTACCAACGTGCTTCCGCATCATCGATGGGCGGCATGGCGGTCTCTTGGCGGCTCACGCGGCCACGGGCCGAGCGCGCGATGTGCGTCGCGCGTGCCTCAAAATGATGCAGCGCTGTTGGTGCACAAAGTTGGCTTTTGGTAGCGGCGAGCCTGACGGCAAGCGGGTGTAGATCATTGCCTGCAAAGCGTCGTCCGGCGGCCTGCGCTTCGACCGCTACCGTTCCTGAGCCACAGAAGGGGTCGACCACCCAGTCGCCGACTTCCGAGAAGCCCTCAATGAGCATCCCGCAAACATCGGGGTGCATGCGCGCTGCATAGGGGTGAAAGTCGTGCGTGAAACGACCGCTCGCGGGCGCGGCGTGGCGAAGCCACGCTTGTCGTAGCAATGCCGCTTCGCCCGGAAGCCCCCATGCGTGCACGGTGCCTCGGGGGGGCGCCAGCGCGCCGCGAAACCCCTTGCGAGACCCGCTTTCCCCCCCGAGCGCTGCGGCGGTCTTGGCCCGAGACGGTCTGCCCTTGGCCTTCGCATCGCGCGTCACGCGAACTCAGGTTCCCGTGGGTGTCAGGTTAAATGGCGCGACAACGACGGCGCAGCTTGAACCCGAAGGCTTCGGAAAGCGCCAGTTGCGCGCACCCGCCCTGATGCAGCTCAGAACGTCTTCGTCGCCAAGTGTCCCGCTCGTGCGGACGGTGCTCACGTTGCCGCTGGTATCGATGGTAAGCCGCACTTCCACTCGGCCCTGCAACATGCTGTTCTCGCGCAGTCTACGCTCGTAGCACTGGCGGACCTGCTGCGTGTGTCGACCGACGACCGTCTTGGCATCCTCCGCACTCAGCTCGCCCTTGCATTCGATGGTCCGCTCGGCCGGTTTCCGGCTGGGCTTCTCCGGCTCGGCGGGTGCGGGATCCTCGGCCTTGGTGGGCGTGTCCTCGGGCAGGTCGCCTTCGGGTATGTACAGGTCGTCCGGTTCTTGGACGGCTGGCGTCGGCGTCTCTGGCTGTGGGGGCGGTTCGGGGGCCGTCCGTTGACCGCAGCCGCAACCGTCGGCGCACCCAGCGGTTAACGCTAGGGATACAAGAAGCGGCATTAGACCCGAGGGGGGCCCAATTGCAAAGCGTTTAAGCGAACGTAGCTCAGAAGGCCACGCCGAGCCGAACCCGGCGCTAAAGAGTCTAGGACGGAGCATGCAGGCTGTGATATGAGGCAAGACGGGTGGAGGTGCCAGCCTGCGCGGGGCACAGGAGAAACGAAACGATGTTTGATCGGCTTGCGGGCAAGTTACAGACGGCGGTGTTGGTGGGCCTGGTGTCCCTCATTAGCCTTATCTTCGTGTTGCAGTTCGGTGGGCCGCAGGCACAGGGGTGTACGAGCGGAGGTGCATCCTACATCGCACGCGTTCGGGGAACGCGTTTGCAGCTCGGTGATTTTCGCTCAGCCGCGGCGCTGATGCGCATGGACCGTGTGCCTGCGGAGCTGCGTCGTGAACTGGGTCTGGACCAGCTCCTGGTCGACGCGCTCATCGAACGCGAGCTTTTCGCGGCAGAAGCACGAAAAGTCGGCTTTGAAGTGAGCGAAGATAAGATCATGCAACGCCTCGCGCAGCGGGGCGAAGCCCTGATGTCCGCCGCGTCGACCGCGCCGCCTTACCTCGGGCTGCGCAACGGGCCGGTTCCGGTTCCGGTTCGTGACGCGGACGGCAACTTCGATATCGAGGCTGCAAAACGCCATATTCAGTACGGCCAGCAGCGTTCGATCAAGGAGTTCTCGCGGGAGCAGATAGCTGAGACCCTGGCGCTGAACATGCGTGAGCTGGTGCGCCAAAGTGCGGCGGTAGCGCCCACCGCGCTGCGGGCACGCTATGCGACGGAACGTGAGACGCGGGTGGTTACCTACGCGCTCTTTCAGCCGCGCGATCTTGAGGATCTCATTCCGGTAAGCGACGCGGATGTGACTGCGTTTCTAGCGTCAGAACCCGAGCGTGTGTCCGAGGCTTACACGGCGCAGAGCGAACGCTTCAAGGACCTGCCCCGACAAGTAAACTATCGTCAGATCGTGGTGAGTACGGACAGCACCCAACCCGAACGCCAAGCGGTAGCCACCGCCACGATGAAAGATATTCTCGCCAATCTAGACCGGGGAGCAGATTTTGCGGCGCTTGCGCGAAGGCACTCCGAGGACCTAGCAAGTGGTCGGCGCGGCGGCGAGGTTGGTTTTCGGGCACTGGATGCACTACCCGTGGAACTCAAAGCGGCGGTCGAGGGTGCGGAACCCGGAGCACGCCTCGGACCTATGATGGCCGAAAACGCACTGTACATTGTCGAGGTTAAAGGCTTTCGCGAGGGTGACGTCAGCGAGGCGGACGCCAAGCGTGAACTTGGCGAGCGCCTGGTGCGTCGGGCACGAGCGGAAGCGTTGGTCGAGCAGCTTGCCAACGCGACCCAAGCCGCGCTCAGAGACGGGCCTTTAGAGGCCACATGGCTTGAAGCGCAGATTAAGCAGGCGTTGCGGCTCGACGACGTCGGTGTCGTGAGCGACCTGCCGGTGCTGAAGACTACGCCCGCCTTTACGCGTGGGGAGCGCCCCCTCAAACTCCAGCTCGACGAGGGTTCGGTTATTAAGGAGATCTTCGCGCTGGACGAGGCAACGCCGGCGCCGGAGGCACCGGTTGTCTCGGGCAAGGCCCGCATTGCGCTGCGCATCGAGGAAGCCCCGAGCGCAGACTTCGACCAGCTCGACGCCGAGGCTCAAGCCGAGTTCCGCCAACAAGTGCAGGCGGAGCACGAGGATCGCGCCGTGCGGGTGGCGAGCGCTGTGCTGCGCCACGAAGCCGAGAAAGACCGTGCCCTTAAACTCAAGCTAGATGCCCTCCGCACTGAGTAGCCAGGCACGCATGGTGTAGGTGGGCCCGGTTAGCGGTGTGCCCTCGGTCGCGCGTTCTGCGCGAGTGCGCGTGGGGCTGTCGCTGTGCGGGTGCGAAGGGTCCGCGCGCTGCATGCATGCGACCACTTTATTGGAGCGAACGCACTAGAAGACAACGCACTAGAAGACATCCGTCGCTTGGAGCGTGCTAGGCTGAGGCGCCTTAGCGGGACGATGTCAGCATTTACGTACGAAGTTGTGACCTTGGGGAGTGGGCTGCGGGTGGTGCTGGTGCCACAGAACCATCTTTGGGGCACGTCCATTAACTTGTTCGTGCGGGTAGGCTCTCGGGATGAGTCGCCGGCTGAGGGAGGCATCTCTCATGCGCTTGAGCACATGCTGTTTCGTGGGTGCGAGGGCTTGCCGACGCCCCACGCGGTGTCACTGGCGTTTGAGGACCGTGGCGGCACGCTGAACGCTTCCACGCATCCCGACTTCACCAACTTTAGCCTGTTTGTGCCGGCAACAGAGGTGGACGCTGCCCTTGACGATTTCGGTCGCCTTGTTGCGCGGCCGTTGTTCGAGGGCTGGGATATCGAGCGGGGCGTACTGCGCCAGGAACTGCTCGAAGACCTCGACGAAAGCGGCAAGGATGTGAACGTTGAACACGCGCTGCGCTTGCTCGCGTTTCCGGGGCACCCCCTGGGACTGCCCGTGGGGGGTTACCTCGACTCGGTGAGTGCGCTGACCGTGGAGGATATCGCGCGCTGGCACCGCACGTATTACCGGCCGGACAACATGGTGCTCACCTTTGCGGGCGCGTTGCCGCAGCGCCCTGACATTGCGCGCTTCGAGCAGCACCTTGCCGGGTGCGCTGAAGCGGCGCGCGGTGTGCCTTGTCCGGTGCGTCGGCTGTTTACGGCGACAGTAGGGCAGGGTGCTCAGGCTGCGCCACCGCGCGCCGGTGCGATGGGCGCCTCGGCACCCAACATGACGCCAGCAACGCCGACGCGCCTGGACTTAGGCGTCGATTCGCCTGAAAGGCACACGCACGTTGACCACAGCTCAAGCCAAATCGACTTGCGGATTGGCTTCCTCGGACCCGGTCTTGACGACGCGGACTTGCCCGCCGTTAAGGTGCTTTTGCGCGTGCTTGACGATGGGCTGAGCACGCGCCTCTACCGCGCGCTCTGCGACGGGTCCGGCATCGCCTACGAAGCTTTTGGCGCCCTCGAGCTCTACGAGGATGTCGGCCTTGTCGAATGCGGCGTGACCGTGGAGCCCGTCCGCCTCGGTGAAGCCGTCGATGCCCTCTGGGCGGTGCTGCGCTCCCTTAGCGCCTCTCCACCGACAGCCGCGGAACGCGACAAAGCGTTGCGCCGCATGCGCTGGGATTTCGAGGCCCTCCGTGACCGTCCGGAAGAGGTGGCCTCGGTCATCAGCCTCCGGGTCCTCTTCGGCAAACGACTCGACCAGTGCTTCGATTTCGCGCCCCTTGAAGCGGTGACCTGCGAAGACTTGGCGACCCAAGCGCGCCGCCTGTTTTCCCAAGCCACCGCCGTCTGCGCCACCGTTGGCCGCCTTTCCTAGGCCACTTGCTTGTCCCCCTTGCCGCACGCCCAGCTCGAGGCGCGCTCCTCGTGGGTTGGGCAACGGGGTTCAGCGCAGCGTGACCGTGCGGGGCAGGGAGCTGCGGAAAGAGAGCTTTGGGGGCGCCGCTGGCGTTTGGTGGCCTGGGCGCTAGCCTCGCGAACGCAGCATGGTTACCGAGGAAAGCGCCGCGTCGCTTGAAGATAAGTTGTCGGCTGAAGTGGGGGCCAAGGTCCGTGTCACGCTGACGCAAAATCGGCGCGTGCTCGTCTCGGTGCGCGCACTCGACACGCGTTCGGTTGCCATGCGGCTGCACAAGGTGTTCACCGCTGCGGGACCGGGTGAACTCGGTGCGTTGGCGCGCTGCGCTGGCGCCGCGTTGAACCGCTCTCGGGTCGAACCCGGCGTGAACGCGCTGCTACGGGCCTTTGTGGTTGCCAACCAGGAATCCTTCGTGGCACACGCGACGCCCCGTGCGGTGTCGCTGGTGTCCCGCGGCGCAGTGTACGATCTCGAAGCTGTGTTGTGCCGCGTCTTTGAAGAGGACGTCGGCCAGCCTCTGCCGCTGCGTATCGGTTGGGGAACGCCGCGGCGTTACCGGCGCCGTCCGCGCTCCCTGCGGCTAGGCTCCTACCATCCTTTGCAGAGCTTGATCCGCATCCATCCGATTCTCGACCAGGTACAGGTGCCCGAGTACTTTGTCCGCTTTGTCGTGTTTCACGAAGTGCTGCACCACTTGATTCCGCCGGTGAATTCGGGCGGGCGTGCGCTTGTGCATAGCCGGGCGTTTCGTGAGCGCGAGCGTGCCCATCCGGACTACGCACGCGCCATCGCCTGGGAACGAACGGCGTTTCACCGCCTCCTAGCCGCGTACACGCGCCGTCGCTAAGTGCGCACGCCCGTCGTGTCCGGGCGCGGTTAGGTGCCGAGGAGCCGGTCGCCGGCGTCGCCGAGGCCCGGGACGATGTAGCCGCGGGCATCAAGCCCCGAATCGATGGCTGCGACGAACACGCGCGCTTCGGGTGCGGTCTGGCGGACCGCAGCGACGCCAACAGGTGCTGCAATAAGCGAGAGTAGCGTTAGCGATGCGGGTTGAGTGGCGCGGAGGCGCTCCAGGACCGCACACGCAGAGCCCCCGGTGGCAAGCATCGGCTCCAGCACGAAGACGTCGCGCCCGGCGAGAGGGGGGAGTGTTTCATGATAGATGCGCGGCTCAAGGGTAGTGTGGTCTCGGCTGACGCCGACGGTTGCGACCGGCGCACTCGGGGCCCAAGGTTCGATGCCACGCAAAAAGCCCAAGCCCGCGCGCAGGATGGGTAGCAGCACGATGTTATCCACCGGTGCGCCTACGTCGACGGTGGCGCCGCCTGGGGTCGTCACCTGCGTCGTCGCGAGCCGCGTATCTCGCAATGCCTCCCAGAACAGCAGTGCGCCCACGTGGGCAAGTGCCGCCGAAAATTCGGCTTTGGGCGTGTCCTGGTCCCGCAGTCTGCCCAGACACGCCGCCCCCAGCGGATGCGTTACCACCGTGACTTTCGGACTCGCGCACGCTTCCATCTGCACGGGGCCCTAGCTGCTAAAGCCACCGCTGTAAAGTCCTGGCCAGTCTCTGCGCCGTTCAAGGGCTTGACGGGTTGCGTAGCGGCTCTCGCGCGTCTTTAGGCGTGACGCAACTGCCGGCCAGGTGAGACGCTTTTTTCCGTAAAGTGCCTTTCGCGGAGTAAACCCGGGGGGCAGGGCGGGCCCAAAGTCTGAGTCTGCGACCGACACCAATGACGTACGTTCGCCATAAGCGAGAGAGACGAGCCGAGCTCTCAGGGCACTGCATGTATCGACCACGAGTGAAGCGAGGTATGCGTGTGTGCGCTGCGACACGTGCCTACGTTAAGGACGCCACGCGTGTGCGCGCCAGCGTGTGGCGGGTGGGTGGTGCGGCGTACCCGCGGCCGATGTCCCTAACGCTTGGGGCTATCGTGTTGCTCGGTATGCTGCTGGGATCGTGCCTGATGGGGTCTGGGCGCGCGCGGGCTGAGGTGCCGCGCTTAAAGCTAGCGACGCCTCCGGAGCCAAGTGAAGCGCCCGTTGCCGACCAAGGCCTTGAAGCAGCAGACACCGAGTCTGCTGTGCCTATCGCGGTGCAGCCTGCCTCTAGCGCACGGCCGTCTGACCCTGATGCCAGAGCCGAAGCAACGCTCTCGGAGCCAGGAGACGCTGCGGCTCTTCCTTCGTGGCTTAAGGTTGGCGGGCTCGTCGAGGTGTTTTACCAATGGAACTTTAACCGACCCGCTGGCGGGGTGACGGGCTTTCGTGGTTTCGATAACCGGCACAATGCGTTCACCATCTCGAATGCGATGCTGGACGCCCAATGGGACTACCACGGGGTGTTTGGCCGTCTCGCGCTGCAGATTGGACACACCCCCGCTACCTACTACTTAGCGGAGCCCGAGGTGTCCGCGGCTGAAGCGGTTAACGGGTCGGATGTGAGGCTCTGGCAGTTCCTTCAGGAGGCGTATGTCGGGTACCGCGTTGCGGCCCTGCGCGATCTGCAAGTGAGTGCCGGGCTCCACCTTTCGCCCGTCGGCATCGAAGATCTGAACGTGTACCGCAACGGTCATTGGTCCCGTTCGAACCTATTTTTCGCGTTGCCGTATTACCACACAGGCGTCAAGGCCCGCATGGGCTTTGCGCGCAACTGGACGGCGAGCTTATGGCTGGTCAACGGTTGGAACTCCGTCGTCGACAATAACCCTGAAAAATCCTTCGTAGCGAATGTGGCCTACAGCGCCGAGGGCCTTGCGGCGTCATTGCTTTATTTTGGCGGCGTCGAGCGCGATGCAGGTGCGCCGGAAGGACGCGCGTGGCGTCACCTCTTCGATGCGCACGCCAGCATCGAAGTGCACCCCCTGTGGGTGCTCCAGGCGCACGCCAACGCGGGGTTTGAGGTCGGCAAGCTCGGTGTAAGCTATTGGGCCGCCGGTGCGCTCTACGCGCGCTGTCGTCTGCTCAGCAATCTCTACCTCGCGACCCGCGGCGATGTATTTTACGAGGGAAGCCGCGATAGCAGCGCTGAGGCGCGACCCGCGGCCATGTTTTGGCCGGTTGATTGGGTCGCTTCGGCGACGGCGACCCTCGATCTGCGCATGTTGGATCACCTCTCCCTGATGCTCGAGGCGCGCCATGATCACGCGGCAGATACGCTTTTCCTCGCCGCAGGCTCGCCCCTTGACGGACCGGCGCCGCAGGTGCCCACCCGCAGTCGGACCCAGCAAACCATCACCCTAGGCGTGAGCGCCTGGTTCTAGCCGGTTTGCGAAAGAAGTGGAGCTCCGGGGGCGTGTATCGGCCGGAGGCCGGCGCGATGCGCAGGGGCGTTTTACTTGAGCCGCTGAACACCCCTTGCCTAGCGTGCGCCCTTCGGCGCGGCGGCCAGCGGGCGGGCGAGCCAGCAGTCGCAGGCAGCATGGCCGCGGCTACCTTCGGGTTGAGGCAGCAGCTCGAAGCCTTCGCTGAGGTAGAGCAATCGGGCGACCTGCGTGCGCTCGAAGGTTTCGACATAGGCGCGCTTGAAGCCGAGCCCCTGTGCTTCGATCAGCAGGTGCCTTAAGAGTCGGCGTCCCAGGCCGAGGCCGCGCGCCTCCGGTAGCAGCGTGAGCTTGCGCAGCGCGCAGGTACCGCGCTGGCTTCCCTTCAAGGGTGCAAGCCCTCCGCCTCCGACGATGCGCCCGCCCCGACGCACGACGAAGAAGCGTTTGCGTTTGCCGGCGTAAGCTGCATGCAGGTCGCTGAGTTCGGCGTCGTGATACGCGGTGCCGGGGCCGGCGGCGTGAATCTCTGCAAGCACGCTCCGAACGACACTCGCCATCGCCAACCCTTCATCCGGCGCGAGCGGGTCGATGCTAAACGCGTCGCGTAGACGGTGGCGGTAGAGCAGTCGCGCGTAGTGCTCAAGCCCGTCCCGTACCGTGCGGAGCGCCGTGACGTCTTGCTCCGCGAACACCGAAGCGAGTTGCGCATCTGCCCGCGCGTGGAGCTCTGCCAATGTTTGCCGGCCCGAATCTGACACGCGCACGAAGCGCGTGCGCGTGTCATCACCGGTGGCGGCTGCGCTTGTAAGAAGCCCCGCATCCAGCAGTGCTTTGACGGTGCGGCTGGCTGTCGACATCTCAATCACAAGCACTTCCGCGAGCTGGCTTACGTTGAGCCTGCCTTGGGCTTCGACGGCGAGCAGCGCTTGACAAGCGAGCGATGACAGCCCTGAAGGTTGCCACGTTTCCGCAAGTGCCCCCAGCTCCCGCACCAAGATCCGCTGCGCTTCGCGCAATCGTGACCACGTCTCCTCTTGCGTTTGTGCTTCATATACTTGCGTAGCGCACATAAATGCTTGCATATCGCAAGTGTGTGCCTCGGGCCAGCATTCCTTCGCGTATGGCGTATCCCCTTCGTCCGCTTCCGCGCATCGGCGCAGAAGTAGGCCCCGGGGGCAGTGGCTCGCTTGCCACGTGCGAAGGTCCGCGCGCCTTCAATCGTTCACGCATG
>SLQV01000151.1 GCA_007131285.1 Myxococcales bacterium | reverse complement strand
GTGGCGATGGGCCTGTGCAGCGCGGCGGGTGCGCTCTTTAACTGGCTCGACCAAGACGAGAGCCTGGGTGGCGGGGCCGCCGCGCTAGCTCAAGCGGGCGCGGTCACCTTTGCCCTGGGCTTAGCGGGGCTGACCTACGGCAAGCGCTACCGCACACCCAGCATGACGCGTCGCGAGGCCCTGCTTACCGTCGCGCTCATTTGGACGATGGCAGGCTTTGTCGGCGCGCTGCCTTTCGTCATCGGTGGCGGCATGGGCGCAACCGACGCCCTATTCGAAACGTTTTCCGGCCTAACCACCACCGGCGCCACCGTCGTCACGGACATTGAGGGCACCCTACCCCGCCCAGTTTTGCTCTGGCGCTCGCTGCTCCAGTGGCTCGGAGGCATGGGCATCGTGGTGCTTTTCGTCGCGGTGTTTCCGAGTGTCGGCAAGGGCGGCAAGATGATGTTCAAAGGCGAGGTGCCTGGCGCCACCGGCGAAGGCCTCAAACCACGTATCGCCGAAACCTCCTTTGCGCTCTGGAAGATTTACATCGGCCTAACCGCGGTTGAAGCCGTCGCACTTTTTCTGGCAGGCTTGAGCCCCTTCGACGCGGCGTGTCACGCCCTGACAACGCTTGGAAGCGGAGGATTTTCTACGAGAAATGACTCGATTGGCGCCTGGGATTCACCACTCGTTCACTACATCGTCATCGTCTTCATGTTGCTCGCGACCCTTAATTTTGGTCTCTACTACGTAAGCCTCAAGGGTCGGAGTGTACGGCCATTCCTGCGCTCGACTGAGTTCAAGGCGTTCATCGCGATTGCGCTGAGCGCGACACTACTGCTTACGCTCGGGCTGCTGAAGGACAGCGGCGGCAACATTGAGCTCGCCTTTAGAAGAGCGCTCTTCGCCGTAAGTACGTCGATCTCTTCCACGGGTTTCGGCATCGAGGGACACCTTCGGTACCCCAGCGCCCTCCTGCAGCTCCTCATCGTGCTGATGCTGATCGGTGGCTGCTCGGGCTCAACCGCCGGCGGCATCAAGATTGAACGCATGCTTATTTTAGCGCGCCAAGCAGGCGCTCAGGTGCGTAAAGGCGTGCAGCCGAGCATCGTGCGTGTGGTGCGCTTGGGTAGACTGGTCATCGACAACTCAGTGACCGCCGACGTCGCCTCCCTCGTCGTTATCTACATGCTCTGCCTGGCAACCGGCGGCGTGCTCGTGGGCCTTATCGACGGCGTGCCCGCCGAAACCGCCTTTGGCGCCATGCTGACCTGCCTATCCAACATGGGACCCGCACCTTTCCACGTCGGAGACGACAACTTCGCGGGCTACAGCGCCGCCGCGAAAGCCATCTTCGCCGTCGCCATGGTCCTTGGCCGCCTAGAGTTCCTGTCCGTATTCGCGTTGCTACTGCCTACGTTCTGGCGGCGTTGAGCGCCCCCGCCGCATCCGCGTGCGTTCTACGTCTACGACTCCGCGCGTGGCATGCCCTGCTTTGCCGCTGCGCTTGCCCCAGGTTGACTGCCCGGTGCGCTCGCGTCCGTGCTCGCCGCCTCAAGGCTCTGAAGCTTGGTTTCCCGCAGGTAAACCTTCACGAAGAAGAACGCCAGGAGGGCGAAGGCTGCGTAGCCTGCGTAGGCCGCGGCGAGTCCGACACCCGCAAGCAGCAAGGGGAAGGTCAGGGTCACGGCGAAGTTGGCCAGCCAATGGCACAGCGTCGCCACCGCCATGGCCACCCCTCGAATGCGGTTGGGAAAGATTTCGCCGAGCAGCACCCAAACTACGGGGCCCCACGTCGCCGCAAACGCAATGATGTAGAGGTGGATAGCCACCAGTGCGGCGGTAGCCTGGGAGGGCGTCAGCGCCGCGCCGGTTCCGGCCCGTTCTGCATGCCAGAAAATGCCGCTGACTGTCCCAAGGGCCGCCACCATGAGTGCCGAGCCCACAAGTAACAGGGGTTTGCGACCCACGCGATCGATGAGGGCAATGGCGACGAGAGTGCCTGCGATGTTCACGCCACCGCTGAGCAAGTTGGTCGCGAGCGACGCGCTTTCGCTGAAGCCGGCAGCCTGCCAGAGCACGGCGCCGTAGTAGAAAATCACGTTGATGCCGACAAGCTGCTGCAAGCTGCCGAGCACAATGCCGACCCAGACAACCGGATGCAGCGCAAAGCGCCCGGGGACGCGCAAGTCTGCCAGGGTCACGCGCCCGCGCTGGCTGAGGGTCGCCCGCACCTCGGCAACGAGCCCGGGCGCGCGCTCGGCGTCAAGGCGCGCGAAAATGGCTTGAGCCTCGGCTTCCTTCCCGCATCCTACCAAAAAACGGGGCGATTCCGGCACGGTGAGGGCACCGAGGAAGAACGCCACCGCGGGCAGCAGTTCCACCCAATACATCCAGCGCCAGGTCGGCAGCCCAAGCCAGAAAGGCGCGCTCGCGCCGCCGGAAAGTCCGGCGAGGGCATAGTTGGAAAGAAATGCCGTGAAGAGGCCGAGCACAATCGCTGCCTGCTGGAGTGAACCGAGACGGCCACGAATCGCCGGCGGTGAGATCTCCGCGATGTAGGTCGGCGCAATCACGCTCGCGGCGCCGACGCCGAAGCCGCCGAACACGCGGAAAAAGATGAACGTGGGCGCACTGGACGCGAGGCCTGAACCAAGCGCACTGGCGCCAAACACCAACGCGGTGGCGAGCATGACAGGTTTGCGGCCGAAGCGGTCCGCCAACGTCCCCGCAAAGAAGGCGCCCAGCGCGCATCCTAGGAGCATGGACGCCACCGACATGCCCGTACCGATGGCCGAGGCACCAAAGGCGGCTTCTAGCGCGTTGACCGTGCCATTGATGACGCCGCTATCGAAGCCAAAAAGAAACCCCCCGCACGCCGCGACTGCGGCCAGCCGCAACGCATACCTTCCATTGCCCTCAGACATTGCCGCCGACTCCTCTCTCGCGTGTCCCAGGAAACGCGGGCTCTAAAGGCGTCTTTAACACCAGATTCCTGGGCAAGCCTTGACTCCATGCGTGGCGGGATCTCGGGCCTGAGCCATCCGTGCCGGACTCGCCGAACATCCCGCACGGCGCCAGAGGCATGGCTTCGCTGTGGGCGCTCAAGCGGAGACCCTCAACCAGAGCCACCTAGCCCGCTTAACTGCACACCTATGACCTTGAACCCCAACCATGCGTTAGATCGTTAAGCAAGGCGGCGGATCTTGTCCGGCGTCGAGCCCCCGTGATACAAACTGAGCACACACAAAGCTGGGCCCAAATACTAGCCAGGATCCAAAACTATGTTTACCCGTCCGCCTCGAATCTGCCGGTCGCGTTTCCCGGACACCCATGCGCACTTCAAGATACGTAGACTCGCTGCACGCATGCGCTCGCTGCACCTAGCATGCTGCGCGGGTGTTTTGACCGCTGGGGCTGCGCTCGGGTGCGGCTCTGCGCAACCCGGTGGCCAGGGCAATGCACATATCGAGGTCGACACACTTACCGTGCGCGTGAGCGAGACGCTGACAGCGGTTTTGAGGGAGGAAGACCTCGACGGCGATAAGCGCATTACCGTGCAAGACCGCGAGCAACGCGCGGGCAACCGCGGTGACGGCCGCTTTGTGCTTGCGCCGCCCCTCACGACTAGCTCAGGCAAGTTAACGGTGGAGGGCGTCTGGCCACTCGCCATTCTCGTCGAGGAGCTTTACGCCGCACAACAGCGAGGGGAAAGCACGCTAGAAGTCAGCCGCGCCACACTCAGCGAAACGCCTATCTCGCGCATTTCTCGCCGTATTCGCGAGGAGTTCTGGCATGGTCTAACGCGCCGCCTGGATGCAGAAGGTCTGGCCGCAGCACTTGCAGACAGCAAAATTCCGGTGACCGAAGGCAGCCCACGTTATCTCTACGTGGCCCAATCGGATCCTAAAGCCGTCGCCTACTATGAAGCGTTGCTGGCTGAAAACCCGCAACTTGGAGCAGAGCTTGTCGTACTCAAGGGACCGCCGAAACCGAACTTGGTGGACGAGCTAACGCGTACACAACGCCACGGTCTGCTCGCGCTCAAACTCGATGCGGCCGGAAACCCGCTTCCCTTCGTTGTTCCTGGGGGGCGCTTCAACGAGATTTACGGCTGGGATAGCTACTTCATCGTCCGAGGCCTGCTACTTGACGGTCACTTCGATCAGGCACGTATGATGGTGGAGCACCTGGCCTACTCCATCGAACACTACGGCCAAATCTTCAATGCGAATCGGACCTATTACGCGAATCGGTCGAACCCGCCCTTTTTCACATCGATGGTTCGTGAAGTCGCAGCAGCCTGGCCGACCGAGACAGCCGCCCAACCCGAAGAGCTAGCCAACGTAGAAGGCTCTGATACCCAAGAAAGTAACGTACCGGCGGACGACAGCGCTCAAGCGATCGAGGCGCGCAACCGCTGGCTGCGGGAAATGACCGAGGCCGCCCTCAAGGAGTACACCCAAGTCTGGATGACAAAAGAGCGGACCGTTCGGGGATTGCAGCGCTACTTCGGCTCGGGTCAACGCATATCCGTGCCACCAGAAACCGAGGCGGAGCACTACACCGCAGTCTTCGAACGCTTCGCCGAGACATACAAGCTCAGCGTCGACGACTTCGCAAAAGCGTACACATCAGGCTCACTCAAAGCGCCGGAGGTCGACGCGTTCTTGGTGCATGACCGCTGCATGCGAGAATCGGGACACGACACGACCTACCGCTGGCACGTGGATGGCGAAGACCGTTGTGCCGATTTCATCACCGTTGACCTCAACAGTTTGCTCCACAAAACCGAGGTGGACCTTGCTCACCTCTTAGACGCCAGCGGAGGACCGCTCAAGCTGGGTGGCAAGCGTTATACTTCGCGCGAGTTGCGCAAGGCAGCCGCGCGTCGTCGGGCTCTCATGCGCAAGCTGCTCTGGGACAAAGATAGCAACACTTTCGCTGACTATGATACCAAGACCAAGCAGCGCCACGCTTGGTCCAGCCCGACGATGCTCTACCCGCTTTGGGCCATCGATGCGGCAGACCCTGCCACTTGGATTCTCACCGAGGAGGAAGGGCATGCGCTGATAGACCAGGCCATAGCGCAACTACGCACGCCCGGAGGGCTTGCGGGCTCCGCGCCCCACGAAGCCACGCTGGGGGCCCGCCAGTGGGATCATCCCTACGGTTGGGCGCCGCATCAGATGATCGCTTGGGAGGGCCTCAAGCACTACGGGCGCGGCGAGCTTTCCCGCGAACTTGCGCGCGATTGGTTGACGATGATCGGAGATAACGCCTCCCGCTACCACGGCGTGGTGCCGGAGAAATTCGAACTCGTCGCCCGTAGCCATCAAGTGTTCGCGGAATACGGAAACGTCGGTACGGATTTCGCGTACACCACCCGAGAAGGCTTTGGCTGGACGAACACCTCTATCCAACTCGCCGTGCAGCTCTTGACTCCCGCTAGCGAGTAGTGAGAACTCCACGCCGCCAAAAACGACACCCCCCCCCCGGCGCGGAGCTGGGGGTCAGAGACGAGGGCGAAGTTGATGCGCTCGGCAACAGCCTCTGGCAGGGTGGCACCGTTCGGGCTCGTGACCTGCTTGACGTAGACGACACGCGCAAAACACGCAGGCCCAGGCCCAAGCGATCAGCGTCGTACAGCCGCCTGCCTCCTCAAAGCCAAATAGGCCGCGTTCAACGGAGGACGTGCCCGCGTGCTCCGTGTAGTGCGCGCCACCCACTATCGAGTCGATTGCTTCGCCCCTCGCGCTACCAATGCACACGAAGGACGGCATCGGTGGTGCTGTTATTCTTATTGTAGAGGTAAAATCCATTCACCGGGCTTCCGCGATAGAGGCGGTAGGAGCCTGCTAGATCTACGTATTTAAATCGGAACACAATGCCGACATCGGTGATGAGTTCGGCCCGGCTTAGCGCCACAAAAGTGTTGACCTGCTGCGTCACGGAAAAGCGAAAAGGGCGCATGCCAAAGTCGCGTGGACGACCCATGTCGAGCGCGCCACCTGCCGTAAAACCGAAGTAGGTACCGGCAAAGCCAAGCGTGCCGGGGATCAGCCGCATCACAGCCTCACTGGATCCAAGTGCGTTTGCGGCTAGCCAGGGCTTGATGCGCCACTGGGGTGCGGCATCGAAGCCGCCGCTAGCGAGTAGCCCGGCATGAATGCCGCCGCCATCGTGCTGATGGTCATATTGTGGGATATTTCTGGGAAGAATAGCGTTGCGCACCGCATGAAAGGCGTATTGCTGTCCGGTGGCAGCCGGGGAGCGCGCGCGCCGATTGGAAATCACCATGCCACCCTCTGCCCGCCAGCGTAACCACGGATGGCGCCACGCGCTGGCGGCCTGCGCCGAGAGGGTTGTAAGCTCGTGGAACCGAACAGCCGTGCGATTAATATCGCGCACGGAGTAGGTTTCGTCCCCCGGGTCAACGTCGACGAGGCGGCCCTCGCTGTCGACGAAGGCGGACGGCACGAACACGACCTCGTTGCCGTTGGCATCCCGGAACTGTCCCCCCTCGGATCTCACTTCACGCGACGGGCGCAGTTGCCCGTCTCGCGTCACATAACTCGGACCCGCAAAGAAACCTTCTCGGCCGTCCGCGTCGCGAAAAAGAGTGCGCCCCTGCGCATCAGTGATGTTGGGCGTGTTCCCATTGGGTTGCGTGAAGAGCTCTGACCTGACCCTAAAGGTCCAGTCGATCTTCGACGGAGCACGGTAGGTAAACTCGACACGTGTTGCATGCGTCCGACCAAAATCGTCACCGTCGACACCGTCCCCCAAAATATACAGTAAACCGAATAGTTTATTATCGTTTTCAAGACCTAACCCAAGCTCGAAGCGATTGGCACGCACGTACGCTTCAGGCGAGGTTTCAAGTTCGACGTCGTCGGCATGCACGACGCCTGCACATAAGCAAAGCGCCGTACACGTCAACGCCCACGTGCTCGCTGACCCGCCTCCGAGCAGACGGAAACACAGGGTAGCCGAGCGCGATTCCAGCGTGCACGTTTCCCACGGTCCCTCAGCGCTGGGCATCGACTTGCGCTCAGGAGGCTCGTTGCGGCACTGGCTTCGCCTAAGACCGATCACCTGGCGTCACCCTCATCCCACGCCAAAGGTCGCGAGCTCGACCGCGACGGCACCATCGGCGCAGCATACGCATACAGTGCCCGCTTCCTGAAACGCTGTGCCCACAGGCAAACCTATGGGCACACGACCGGTATGCCGGCGCAGAGAACGGAGACGGACTTCCTGGCCGCCAAGATTAGCAATAAGGGAGTAGGTCGGTCTTGCAGCGCGCGCGAGTCTCTCCAGAACGGCTACAGAGGCGGACCAGTGCACGCGTAGGTGCGTCGCTCGTGGGCGGGGCGCCCACGAGCCCGAACTAGGGCTTTGCGCCACACCCGCCCAGGACCGGCCCTCGGCAAGCTGAGCCGCCACCAGCGGCAGCAGCCTCAAACTGAGTCGGTCCAGGCTACGCGAGAGGCCCAGCGCGGTCTGCGTTTCGGGTATGGCAATTTTGCTTTGCAGGATAACGGGCCCCGTATCGTAGTCCTCGTCGACGCGGTATAGGCTAACCCCTGTTTCGGTACTGCCGGAAGCAATACTCCAAAAAAAAGGGTCTGGTCCGCGAAAACTTGGCAAGAGCGAGGGATGCAATCCCAACATAGGCCCCCCGAGCGCCGCCAGTAATTCCACTGGCAAACGTCGCGGCCAATACCAGAGCAGCCCTCCATGACAGCAACTCAACGCGTGCATCGACAACGGGCCGGTGGGATTGTCGCCGGCTGTCGACGTACGCGGCGCACGTGCGAGCACGCCGTCAATATCATCCGTGAAGTGATAGCGATTCTCTAGCCCGAGCGAGTGCGCCAAGCGCCGCAGCCGGCGTCCACCTAGGACATCTCCATCCCAGATAAACGCGCACGCCGGCGCCCAACCGTTCTGGATGAGCACACACGCGCCAAGCGGCAATCCGACATACAGATAAGGGGATACGGTCGCCATCGGCAGTGCTTACGTTAACGTGGGCGTTCCGCCACTGCGGCAACGACCTAGCCGAATCGGGCGCGAGTCCAGTCTTTGAATGAGAAATCTCACCCAAAGGCTTTTCGAGATTGACTCACGAGAAGCGAGGGCCATTCTGTAGAATATGACGGGAGCGACGATGCTCGCGGCCACGTAGAAGGCATAGTGCCGGACCGATGCCGGGAGAAACGCGTACCGCGAATAAAGCCAACGCCTAGGCCGACCAGATGATCGAGCAAGATGATCGAGACTGTGATTCGCGACAAGGTGCGTGCGTCACGCAAGCACCGAGTCAATGCAAGCCCGGTGGCCCGACGCCTTGGGGCCAGATATATTCGGGCAAGAGGTCTGTGAAACAACCATCGCCTAGCCAATGTCCGCGCATACGGGGCCGCCGGAACTGCCCTGCGGGTGACAACTCGGGACTCAGTGGGGGCCACCGTGGACCCATATACCTCAGCGCAGGCGGCTTAGTGGCAAGCGGCCCGGGCACAGGTGGGTCCAGAGGTGGCGGGACGGGCAAGCCAGCGTCCAACCCGCCGTGCGGGGCACCAGGGGACAAACGGCGCGTTCGCGTCGTGGCGGCCGTTGTCGAGAAAGATGGCCGTTATTTAATCACGCAGCGTCGGGCGAACGCGGTCTTACCTCATCTGTGGGAGTTTCCAGGCGGCCGGTGCGAAATGGGCGAAAGTAACCAAGCGGCCCTTGTGAGAGAGATCCAGGAGCGCCTAGCGGCGGAGGTTGGTGTCAAGCAGTTGATATCCTTTGTAAGCCACGCTTATGACGATTACGTCGTCGACCTCTACCTCTACGAATGCGAGCTTCTCAGCGAACGGCTGCGCTGCGACGCAGTTCAATCCTATCGCTGGGTGACCTCCGATGAGTTCGACGCCATTCCTTTTACTCCCGCCGATGAAGCTTCAATGGCATCTCTGCTCGGCGAAGATGCGTAAATCGTCTGTGACAAAGTACGTGGAAACGGCGCAAGCCGGACGTTAGGGCGGCGAGCCGTCATGCGAGTGACTCGCTCAGCGGGCCGCGGCTACCGTCGGGGGCTGCCACGGCGTGACTCAGCGCCACGACCTCCGCCAAAATTGCGCGATAAACCGCTTCAAGGTGATGCGCCTCAGCCGCGTCATCAAGCTGCTCGAGAGCCTGCTCGATGTGGTGCTGAAGGTAGGCCATGACCGCTGGCTGACCGAGCGTGACCACGTCGTCTGTGGCAAGCGCTTCGCGCGGGTCGTCGGCACGCAGCGCGGCATCCATATCCAGCGTCGTCAACGCGAGTTCGAGCGCCGCATCATCAACGGAAAAAAGGCGTGTCGGGAATGCCTCTTTGAAAATGACGTAGATGGAAACCGCCAAAAAGAATCCTAGAGATTGCGCCAGCGCGTGCTCCGCCGCGTCGATCTGAGCTTCTAGCCAATCGGAGAGCACCGGCTGCTCATGCTCAAGTGAGCGCAGCCCCCGGTCGAGCCAATCCTGCAGATCCTGCTCTTCCTGATCGAGCGTGTCGTCGACAGCCCTCACAGCATGTTCATCGACGACAGCGTGCCCTGGAACGGGCCGCAGTGCGGCTTTGCGAAGATACACCCGCCAAGCCTAGCAAGGCTGCCGCGCCACCGCCCGTCGCATGCACTCGAACCCACTGCGCGGAACAACCGCGTACCCCAGAGGAACAACCGAGGCGGCACGCACCTCGCGTTCATTGAAGCGTGCACTTGCGCACACAACTGGTTTCTACGAGGAAGAGGCGGCATCAGGTGCCGCCTCAGCCGCGGTGCGCACCTGAAGGAACTGAGTTCGTCGTATGGCGATCTAAAGCATTCGTGATCGCTTTTTCTTTCATCATGCGTCGTAAAAGAACGGCGCGCGTTTCTTGATGAAGCGCTGGATTAACGCCTCGTGTTCGGGACTCAAGGCGGCGAGCTGGACACCCATCCCGGGCTCCGAGTTCCCACCCAAATCAAGTGGGTCGCGCACGAAACGCACCACACCAAGCGACTTGAAGTCGAATCCTCCCGGGAGAGTCACGAAGAGTTCTACGACGCTGTCCTTCGGCTTCACACCGTAGGTGGCAACAAATACACCACCGTGCCGCACCTCCCCCGAGAAGCCAACGAAGAAGTTGGATGCCGTCGTGGCACCGATATTTACCTCAATCAGCGGCTCGCTTCCCGAACGCTGCAAGATCGGTGGTGGGGTGCTTTGGCGTGGTGCCGAGTCGCTGACCTTGAGTGTCGGTCCTGGGTCTGCGGCCACTGGAGCAACCGCTTCGGGCGCCGGCTCAGGCGCCGGCTGCGCCGAGGCAATCGGACTAGACCCTGCATCGGCCACACCTGCACCTTGATCGCTGGCGCTGGCTGCGCTCGGCTCAGACCTTGTTTCGGCCGGCACCGCGTCAGCGGCTTCATGTTCCAAGACAGCCGCCGAATCAGAGGAGCCTGCCACCTGCGGGTTCGATAGACTTCCCATCAGCAAGGTGCGCTTGGCGCTCAAAGGTGCGGTCTCAGGAGTCAGAACGGCCACTGCATGACGCAACCCCTCGGAAGCCTCGGCTAAGTGAGGTGCTTCGGTCCCGAGTGCCGCAAGATGTTCCAGAATGCCCTCAAGCTTCGTGCCCACCTCGCGCGCTTGACAGGCTACATCGTCATCGGATTCGGCCTTCTCGCCCTCGAAAAGTGCACCTAAAACCCCCGCCATCGATGCCATGACATCCTGTACGCCGTCGACCTCAAGGTCACCCCCTTGGATAGCACCCAGGGCTTTTGATACTTGCTCGCGGGCTTTGCCCATGGCGGTCCGTGGTTCCATGGCTTCCTTTCGTATTCAACGCCGAACCCCGCGCACAAAAACCCGAGGCCTCGTGCCACTTGTCGCGTCGAACTGTCTCCCTCTTCGCGGAGCTTTGATGATGACTCCGATGAGGACCTCGGCGCAACGCTAAGTGTTGATCCGACGTTGAGGTGTTACATTCATCCTCTGACTTTATTCCAACCGGCACTCTCTTAAGGTTACGTTTCCCGCATGATCAGACTGACAGCCCGGAAGTTCCGCCTAGGACTTTGCGTCTTAGCGCTGATGTGTTGCGGCGCCATGCTACTTCCGGTTGCAGATTTTAACGGCGGAAATGTCACGCTCTGGCGACTTGCCAACGCACGGGGTGCATCAAGTGCCTGGGCCCTGCTGTGCCAAGGCGGCCTACTTCTGGCGATCGCAATACGGGTTCGGTCGCGCGGCGCGCTGCGCGGGGCCGCGCTAGCCCTGCTTCCCATTAGCCTCGCCACGGTGGCCGTGAGCGCGCTCACACTCACGCGACTACGCGCTGGACTGTGCATTGCCACCCAAGGCGCTGCCGACCCGTGCGACATCGCACTGAATCCCGCCGCTTGGGTCGTCCTCGGGTGTGCGCTACTGCCCGCACTGCTCGGCGCAAGCTTCTTGTGGCTAGAGTTTCGCACTCCGTCAGAGCAACGAGCTTACGCCGCGTAGGCAAGGGTTGTCGGCACCAACCCGAGCCTCTCCAGCGCGCGCAAGGCGGCTACAAGCGATGGCACCTCAACGTCCTCCGGCGGCTCTAATTCCAAAACATCCAAGGGGTCAGCAGCGTTCCAGCCAGCCTCGACCAGCACGCGTTTCGCACGCAACATATCACCAAAACGAGCGGTAAAGCGCGGTCCTTTAGCGTGCGCACGTAGCGCGGCGGACACGGCCCGCAGTCGACCCCCCTCAAGCACCCAAAGCTCGGCTTTAAGCAGCGCCAGCGGCGCTGGATCATGACTCGCGATTACGAAACGAACCCCGCTAGCCGCGAGCGACCGAACCAGGCTCGAGAGCGATTCGACCGCACCGCGGTCGAGGCCAAGATACGGCTCATCGAGCAACACGTGACGCGCACCCGCTGCGAGCGCGCAGGCGAGTCGCGCACGCTGCCGATAGCCCTCGGAAAGATTCGCGTAGCGCTGGAACCTCGCTTCGCCAAGCCCCAGGCGGTCGCATGCGGCCTGCGCGCGTGCCCGGACTTGGTCTCCCGTCAGACCTGCAAGCGCCGCGGCGCCCTCGATGGCTTGCAACACCGACGTTTCATCGGGAAGTGCCGATTCCCGATCAGGGACATAAAACGGAAGCGCCGTATCGACCTTGCTCGCTTCTCCATCGGTCTCTTCGGTGCGCACGCGGCCTGCCGCGGGTATCACCAGCCCGGCCAATGCCTGCAACAGCGTGCTCTTCCCTGACCCGTTGGCCCCGATCAATCCGGTCAGGGGCGAACGCCAAGCGAAGTCACTTTCCCGAAGCACGCATGCCGCGCCACGCTCGAGCCGCAAGCCCACGCCGCGAATGATTGGCTCCATGATGTTATTTCCCTAGGCGGTCTGCACCGTAGCCCGCTACGCGGAATCTGTGCAGATATACTCCTATTTTTGGGGGACCGCATCACACATGCGTACCTAGCCCTCACACGAGGCGAACAACATCCGTTCGCGGTGTTCTGCGGTCCTTCGCTGCGGCCCCTGAACCTAGCGCTCAGCACGCGCCGCACGCCCGCGCGTCGCAAAGATATAGGGTTGATATAGCACAAGCCGAGCTACTGAGAGCGCGAGTCTACCTTCCTAAGTCCCATCCGTCAAGAAGGGGCACTACATATCGTATTGATTTAGCCACTGAGATGCCTTTTTAAAGTGTTATCTCAATATGTTACGTGTTGGCCCGACGCTTGCAGATATTACACTTTCACAAATCGTATTTTTTGGTATACTTAACTCGCAACGTCGAATCATACAGACGCGAAGGAGCAACATATGTCGATGGAAATCAAGCAACAGATGCGCCTGTCTCAGCAGCTGGTCATGACCCCCCAGCTCCAGCAGGCAATCAAGCTGCTACAGATGTCGCGCCTCGACGTGATCGACCGTGTACACGAGGAAATGCTTGAGAACCCTGTTCTTGAAGACGCCGCTGACATCAGGTCCGCCGATGCCGACCCTGCAGACACGCGTGCCCTCACTGCCCTCGAGGAGCAAGTGGCCAGAGACGACCGCGAAGCCCTCGATCGACGACGAGAATCTGAGGTCGCCACTAATGAAATCGATTGGGAGCGCTACCTAGAAAACCACTCGCTTCAAGCGCCCATGCCAAGCGCACGGGCCGCGAACTGGTCTGACGACATGCCGAGCCTAGAGAGCACCTACTCCCGCAGCGAGGATCTGTCCGTACACCTGCTGCGTCAAATCGGGACAAGCGACTTTCTCGAAGAGGAACAGCGTTTCGCGATGCTGGTCGTCGGCAATCTGGACGAACAGGGCTATCTAAAGCTTGAGGGCGTGCCGCCGCGACAGGTGGTTCCAGTACTGGCGGAGGAAGCCGGGATTGACGCCGAAGATGCAGAAGAGGTGCTGAAGATGATTCAGCAACTAGATCCCGTAGGCGTCGCCTCACGCAACTTAGGTGAATGCCTCAAGACGCAAGCGGTTCTTCTGGGTCTAGACGAGCAGGTCATCGCGGTCATCGAGCGGCACCTTATCAACCTCGAACGGCGCAACTTCCAAATTATCGCGCGCGATCTGGGCGTCTCGGTCGAGGATGTCTACGATATCGCCCAAATGATCACCGAACTCGAGCCTCGACCGGGCCGAAGCTTTGCCTCGCAGCAGACGCAGTACATTACGCCGGATGTATATGTTCACAAAGTAGGCGATGACTATTTTGTCGTACCCAATGACGACGGATTACCGCGACTCAAGATCAGTGGATTTTATCGTAATGCGATTGGCGGGGACGATCATACAAAAGAATATATCCAAGCAAAGCTACGAAGCGCGCAATGGCTCATACGCAGCCTGGAACAGCGACGAAAGACTATTATTCGAGTGACTGAATGCATCGTCGAAAAACAAAAAGCGTTTTTCGATAAAGGCATTGAGCACCTCAAGCCAATGATTCTTCGAGATGTGGCGGAAGCTGTAGAGCTTCACGAAAGTACAATCTCGCGTGTTACCAGCAACAAATACGTGCATACCCCCCGCGGTGTTTTCGAGCTCAAATTCTTCTTTAATAGCGCTATAAAGCGAGACTATGCCACGGACATTGCTTCTGAAAGCGTCAAGCAAGCTATCAAGAAACGTGTCGACGCGGAGGACCCTAAAGCTCCTTTATCCGACCAGAAATTGGTCGATCATCTTGCCGAAGACGGTATTGTGATCGCTCGGCGTACCGTCGCTAAATACAGAGAGATGCTTGGCATCTTAAGCAGTTCACGCCGCAAGCGCTACTACTGATTACCCAGCCTCTTTTTGGGTGGAATTGGGCACGTATAGAACCTGTGACGGAGTTCAAGTAGGTGCTCAACACCTACTCGTATTCTAGGAGTTTTAGGCTATAATAATCGCACATACCTCCCACGGATTCGGAGGTATTTTTAAAAATACACCCTAAGCAGTTACGAAAACCATCTCGAATCTTCTTCGATTGATGTAACATTGAGTTTAGGCGGACACGTCGAAGTGAATCGACCGGACCACTTCACTCAAGCAATCGTGTACAAAAGGAGGCTGATATCGATGATCGATTTGGGGTTAACATTTAGGAACATGAAATCATCCTCCCGGCTTCCATCACTAATGAAGTCAAAGCTCGAAAGGCTTGAAAAGCTTGGACTCGGTCCCATGCTCGGCCACGCGGTCTTCACGCGTGACAAACGCATGTGCCTCGTGGAAATAACGATATCGAGCAAGGGTCATCACTATTTGGCCTCAGCGCGCTGCGAGGACTTCATCCAAGCAGTCGAATGTGTCGCAGAGAAGCTGACCCGCCAAGTCCGAGACTCGAAGGCCGTCGCCACACATCGGCGACGTCAAGCACTGCCCTTGGCCGCGCACCTAGCACGCCAACGCGCCACTCCAAGCTTCGGTCTCGCGCCGCTGTTTACGGATGCGTGAGTACGCCCGCCGCCTATTCGAGTAGGCGTTCAGGGGTCAAAAATGCGAACACGCCGCAAAAAACAAATGGGCGGTGAGGTCCCACGCGCAGCTTTAAGTTTTTGAGTCAGGGTTTGGGGGATTCACGCCCGGACACCCGGGGGGGCATTTTGTAAAACGCCCCCCCTCGCAACGGCTACCTACTCAAGGGTGGTCAACGTGAGATCCGAAACTCAACACGGTAGGCCCGCGGCACCGACAGCGTGCGCTTCTCTTTGAGCACGTACGCTCATTCTCCCTTCTTCGCGTTTTCAAGCGTGCTAGGTGCTTAGATAATATGGTCAAAGCCGCAAAGACCCCTCACTGCGTTTTTGTGACAGGCATGTCGGGCGCCGGCAAAAGTCAGGCGCTTCACGCATTTGAGGATCTTGGCTACTACGTTATTGACAATCTGCCATCAGTGCTGATTCCTGATCTGCTGAAGGTCGCTCAGGACGCTCCGCTGCTGAGCGGTCGTCTATGTTTGGGTGTCGACGTGCGCTCCGGCGGCGGTGTTCGGGCTGCTGTCAGCGCAATTAGCCGGCTCCAAGCTCTCGGCACACAGGTGGAAGTCATCTTTTTTGAATGTGACGACAACGAGTTACTGAAGCGCTTTTCCACAGCACGGCGACCGCATCCACTTGCTGCCGAAAGCGACGACCTTCTCCGTTGCGTGGCGCTCGAACGCGAGCGTCTTGCCGACATTCGGGGCCTAGCGGGCATCTGCGTCGATACCACTAGCCTGAGCGTGCACGAGCTTCGCCACTTGCTTGTGGAACATATCGCGGCAAGCGATCGGCCGCTCAAGATGCGTACACGGCTCGTTTCTTTTGGCTTTAAGTACGGCGTGCCCGTCGACGCGGACTTGGTGTTTGACCTACGCTTCTTGCCTAACCCCTACTTCGTAAATCACCTCAAGGACGGCACGGGTCTCGATATTGAGGTCGCGAACTTTGTGATGAGCCAAGCACCTGCGCTGCGGCTCATGGAGGACCTCACACGATTATTGACCTGGCTACTGCCGGCCTACGCCCGAGAGGGAAAGCCGCGACTCACGGTGGCCATTGGCTGTACAGGCGGGCGCCACCGTTCCGTCGCATTCTGCGAGTATCTGGCCAACGTCATGCGTAACCAGCTCGGCGACGCGCAGGATATTGGTGTGAGGCATCGCGAGCGCGAGCGTTGGTCTGACAATGCCCCGTTGCATGGCCTTGTCTAAGCGCCCGCTCGAGACATCGGCAGCGCCAGCCGCGGTGCCTAGGCCACCACCGAGTAGTGGGATTCGACCGTAGACTTGGGCGGGCGCTCCATGCCTTCAACACGACTCGTGACGAGCCCCTGAACATCAAAGCATATGCAGCTGCCTACTTCGGGGAGACCTTCGGTCACTTTGACGCCCCCATTGTCAGAAATCGCGAGAGATCCGAGTACTTTTTGGTTAATCGCAGCGTGATTGCCGACCCAAGAACCACTTTCGCGGTCTCGAACCGCGACGCATACGTTGCGGCGCAGGTGATACTCGGTATTTCTCGTCAGATACACACGGTGGACGCGCCGCTCCTGACCTTGATAACCATTCATATCGCCTGCGTTACCTTTCTCAGTCGTTGAGCTAAGGTCTTTATTTTCCATGCGCGTCATCCCCTGCACCGCCGCACTCTCGCTCGGTACCGCTTTACTGCCGCTCTCCGCGACGCCGAATCCACAAGTCAATACCTGGCCACACACCGCGACAAGGCCGTTCTAGTTAGGCGTCAGCAAAATGTGGGCCGATATGCACCCGACGCCTATACCCACGCAGCGCATGCTCCGTCCCGGGCGGCAGCGCCCGATCGGCATCGAGGTATTCGAGGATTCCTATTAGTACGGCTTCAGCTTAAGGTTGAGCCGCT
>SLQV01000070.1 GCA_007131285.1 Myxococcales bacterium | reverse complement strand
GGCGCGCGGCAAACACAGCAGCGAACCCAGGGCTGTAGAGGCTCAACCTTAAGCTGATGCGTATTAAACACCCAACGCCTAGGCATCCGGCGCACGCGCGTGTGCATGGACCCAAGCCCAGACGGACTCTATGGCGCTCAAGGTCGGCAAATCGGGATGCGGGGAGGTAGGCCGCTCGGATGAGCATACGAAGTAGGCTTCGCCACCTTGACGCTGAACCCAAAGCAAAGCTTCTATGTCGGTGGTATCGTCGCCGATGTAAGACAGGCGACTCGGCTGAATGGCAGCAGCGATGCTTGCGAGCGCATCACGCTTGGAGGCGAGGCGTTCTGCGACTTCTACGACGCCGCGGCCGCGGAGCACCGCGAGGCCTAGCCCCGCCGCCAGCTCCGCTGCCGCGTCGAGCGCACTCGATGCGCACTCGGGCTCTAGCTGGCGCGTGTGCAGTGCAAGCGCGGTGGTTTTGCGTTCGATAATGGCCCCTGCGGGCGGATTGCAGCGCGCTTCCCACTCGAGAAGAACGGGACCGAGCGGGGGGGCTTTAGCGCCCTGCGCTAGCCATGATTGCAGCTCGCCAGGCGCGTAGATGCAAGCGCCGTGTTCAGGGGCAAAAGTGGCTTGTGCTATGGGCACGAGACGAAAGGCTGAAGCCCCATCTCTTCCCGTCAAAAATACCAAATGCACATCTGCGCGCGCAGCAAGGCACCGTAGATCTGCGAGCACCGTGTCGGGAACCAGCGCGTCGCTAGGCGTCCCGGCAATGGGTGCCAAGGTGCCATCAATGTCGAGTGCGAGTAGCCACGTCATGGCGTAGGTTCCAGCAGCGCCAGAAAGCGATCTGCCCAAGCGTGAACATCGAGCTCAGCAACTTCGAGACGCAGGGTTTCCATGCGCCGCCGCTGCTCTTCGGGACTCAGCTCAAGCGCGGCGACGATGGCGTCCCGCAGACCCCGGCAGTGGTACGGGTTCACCATCAGGGCGTGATGAAGGTAGTGCGCGGCACCCGCAAACTCGCTGAGCACCAACACGCCGTCGCATTCCGTGCGCGCTGCCACATACTCAAGTGCAACGAGATTCATTCCATCGCGAAGCGGGGTAACAAGCGCGACGTCGGCGGCACGGTAGTGAGCATAGAGACTCAATGGCTCCAAGTTACGGTAGAGGTATTGGATCGGCACGCGGCCACTGCGCGCGAAGCGGGAGTTAACCTTGCCGACAAGGCGATCGACTTCGCGTTTGAGCTGGGCGTAGGCGCGCACGTCGATGCGGCTTGGCACCATCACTTGCACAAACACCACTTCATCGATCAACGATGGCCGCTCCTCGAGCAGTTTTTCGAAGGCTTGGATGCGCTCTGGGATGCCTTTCGTGTAGTCCAGACGGTCAACGCCCAAAATTAGGCGCCGCCCGCCTAGTGCCTCGACAAGCTCGGTCGCTGCCTGCGCAACCCGCGGGTCCGCTGCAAGTGTTGATACATCAGCCGTAGGAATACCTATCGGAGAAGCCACTGCCCGTACCGGGCGCTCGCGCACCCACACCGTCCGCTCGGAGAAGTCGATCCGATGCGCGGTCAGAGCGTCAACACAGCGAAGAAAGTTCATCGCGTATTCGTCGGTGTGAAAGCCGAGCACATCCGCACCGAGCAAGCCTTCGATAACCTCGCTACGCCAAGGCAGCGTACGAAAGATATCCGGACCGGGCCAGGGCACGTGGCAATACCACCCGATGCGTGCATTTGGCACCGCGGCGCGCACCTGGGAGGGCACCAACATGAGGTGGTAGTCGTGGATCCAAACCAGGTCGCCGCTTCCAGTCTGCCGTGCGACCTCCTCGGCAAACGCCGTATTCGCCGAGACATACGAACGCCATGGCACTTCGCCGTCGCGTATGGTCGGCACAAAAGAGTGTAGGAGCGGCCACAGCAGACCGTTGGAGACGCCGTGATAGTAACCCCGGCGCATGTGCGGACCTAGGGCGACGTAAGCCAGATCATAGCCACAGACGCACTCAGCCGCGTCGGGGGCACTTGGCTCGTGCAGCGCCACCCATGTACCGCCGCGTCCTCGCAATACCGGGTCAAGCGCCGTGACCAACCCGCCAGCAGACCGCATGATTTTAGCGGCCCCACCCGCCGTGCGTCCATGGCGGTACGGCCCCCGATTCGCCGCAACTACCACTCGCCGACGCGCATCCATGCGTCTAAGATAACAGCTCTTGAGGCAGTGCCAATACGAGGCTAGATGACCAACGTCAGCGCGGCCTTTAGGGAAAGAACATAGTCTCACGCGCGCATTCCTCAAATTTGCGCAACCGCACGTCCCGCGCGCTTTCCGCTCCGAGCCTCGAAGGCATGCCTTCCGAAGCATGCCTGTGCCGTTAAGCGAGCGACGCGCGCGGGTTCAGGGTCTGCGCCCAAACGACCACAATCAGAGAGCGGGGCGTGCCGTCGGGAACGCGCGGGCTTTTCGGCGAGGTCGCACGGTCGCCCCCAAGCCCTTAACCAGACACGCACGCGTCCTAAGTTGCGTGCGGATATCCCACACATAAGTCAAAAATCCTATATAGTTACGCAGCCATCCACCGGGAAATTGCTGCTTGCGCGTGTTTGCCTCCAGACATGAGAAACGCGAGGCACTATGCTCTAGATTTGTTCAACGCTTTCAGGCGCGCCTCTCAGTACCGCATCAAGCGGCGATAACTCTGGGCAGCGGATGAGATGCCGTTGAACATAGGAGCAGCAATGACGGAACTCACCTTCGGCGAACTTTTGAACGCGAGTGCTTCGGTACAGAGTGCCCTCGACACGCTCGTGCGCGAGGTCAATCACTTCAGCACGCAAATCAATGACGTTCGACCAAGTCTGCCGGGCAAGGCGGTGGCGTATCAGGCGCTGCTGACAGAAACCGGTCAGCTTCGGGGCCGTGACCTCTTGTACCCGTACATCAGCTCGGGCCTCGGGAACGGCGCGCTGGTAGAGCTCGCCGACGGGTCAGTGAAATGGGATCTCATCACGGGCATTGGTGTGCACTTCTTCGGGCATAGTGACCCCGCGCTGACTGCAACCGCGCTCCGGGCAAGCCTCAGCGATACAGTCAAGCACGGTAATTTGCTGACCGGTGCCGAGCCCACCCATTTTTCACGAAAACTCGTTGAGCTCGCCAAGCGGCACTCCAAGCTTGAGCACTGCTTCCTTTCAACCTCGGGCACGCTTGCAAACGAAAACGCTCTCAAGCTGGCGCTCCAAAAGCACGCCCCCGCCTGCCGCGTACTGGCTTTTGCGGACTGCTTTATGGGTCGCTCGATTGTGATGAGCCAAATCGGTGATTCCGCCGCTAACCGCATCGGTATTCCACTGAATATGCATGTGGACTATATCCCTTTTTGGGATCCCGCCTTGGCGGAACGGGTCGGTCGCAAGCGCGCCATTGACATGACGCTCTGGCACCTTGAGCAATACGTCCAACGTTACCCCAAGCAGCACGCTTGTTTTATTTTTGAACTCATCCAGGGCGAAGGCGGTTTCCGGGTCGGCGACCGCGAGTGCTTCGAAGAGTTAATGAAACTATGCAAACACCACAATATTGCCGTCTGGGACGATGAGATACAGTGCTTCGGCCGCACCGAATCCATGTTTGCCTACGAATACTTCGACCTGGGAGATTACGTCGACCTTTTTTGTGTCGGCAAGATGACTCAAGCCTGCGCCACACTGTACACCCCCGAATACAATCCAAAACCCGGTCTACTTAGCGGTACGTTTACTGGCGAAACCGTATCGTTCGCAGTGGGACAAGCAATTTTGGAGCGCCTAGACAGCGGCGGTTACTACGGAGCCGACGGTCTTTTCGCTGAGCACTTCAAGGCGTTCGAGAATCAAGTTGAAGCGCTGGTCGCGCGTCATCCGAGCTGGTTTCCACCACCCGCGGGCGGCTTGCCCATCTGTGGCGGCGTGGGAGGCATGATGCGCTTTGCGCCATTCGGCGGAAAAAAGGAAGCGGTTATCAAGGCTTGTCATTCGCTTTTTGACGCGGGCGTCATCGCGTTCTGGTGCGGTCATGACCCTTACTCCATCCGCTTCTTGCCACCCCTTCCCGCCCTCGACGTCGCCGAGTGGCCCCGTATTTTCGAGCGCATTGAAGCCGGCCTGGCACAAGCCACAGCTTAAGCATCTTACCGGCAGCGTTAGGACTGAGCCGGAGAGGGTGCACTTCATCTTTTGGACGACCGCGCATGAGGTCGGGACGCCCTGCGACTAAGGTGCGGTCGAGCCTGAAGTGCAGCTATCCTTCCTCGGGATGCCTCGTCAGGACCGGCAAGCACTTGAGCGCAGAATTTGCCGACGCTATCGGGCGATCCCGCCGCAACACGGACTTGGCCGATGGCGGGCAGCCCATCTGGTCAATACCGCGCCAAGCTTGATCCTCTGCTGGTCGATCTGCTTGCCTCGCCAAAGATCACCCATTCGTTTAGGGCAGCTTCCTTCGAGTAACGGTCTGCCTACCCACACCAAACCAAAGAGCTCGCCCTCTTTGCTCTTCGTGTTGCGCCGAGCGTTTGCCCTGATGCCTGAGCGGACTTGGGCGCGCATAGGCAGGTCAGGAGCCTTAGGCGCCCTCGCTGTCGCCTTGTGCCTGTGGCCATCTCCCCAAAGGCTTTGTGCGGATGCTGTAGATGCCGCGGATTCGGCAAAGGCCAACAAAAAAAAGACCGGCAGCGCCGGCTTTGCTCGGACCTGGGCCGGCGCGACAGTGCCGCGTGACGCGCCGC
>SLQV01000121.1 GCA_007131285.1 Myxococcales bacterium | reverse complement strand
GCCGTTAACGCCGCGTTGGAACCCGCCGAGCGTTCATCGGTAGCCCGAGCTGCCTCTGAACCTCTTGCTTGAGTGCGTTGACCAGGTACGCGGTGGTGACCTTAGGAGACTATCCTGTAGGGTCCCCGCAGAGGCCGCTACGCTACCCCGGCGCTACCCCGGGAGACTCGGGACGCTCCCGCGCCCACGCACGCGAACCCCGCTGCCGGCTAGGCTCAACCTATCGCTCCAGCGTATTAGTGCGCGGTATGCCACGTGAGTCCACGGCCCATGTCCACGACTAAAGGCACGTGGAGTGGTAGCGCGTGGACCATGGTATCGCGCAGCAACTCGCCACAGTGGTCTGCCTCGGCCTCGGGGCATTCGAGTACCAACTCGTCGTGGACGGTCAAAACGAGTTTGGCCGACAACGATTCCCGCGTAAGCGCCGCCTGCACCTTGATCATAGCCACTTTAAGGATCTCCGCGGCTCCACCTTGCACAGGCAGATTCTGCGCCATGCGCTCGGCCGCCTGGCGCAGATGGGCGTTGCGCGAGCTTAGATCTGGAAGCTCTCGGCGCCGCCCACGGGGCGTCGTCACGTATCCAGTTTGCCGCGCCGTTTCGAGTAGTCCGTCGAAGTAGCGGCGCACACCTGCATAGCGCGTGAAGAATGCGGCAATATACGCCGCAGCTTCGGCTCGTGGCACATCCAGAACCTTGGCTAACGAAAAGTCACTCTGCCCGTAAAGCACCGCAAAGTTGATTGTTTTACCAATAGCGCGTTGGCTGCGGCTTACTGTCTCTTCTGGTGTGCCGAAAAGAGCTGCTGCGGTCAGCCGGTGAATGTCGACATCTGTGGCGAAGGCTTCGCATAAGGCTTCATCAAGGGACAGATGCGCTAGCATACGCAGCTCGATTTGTGAGTAGTCTGCGGCAATCAGGCACCAAGCTGGAGGTGCGCGAAACGCCTTGCGGATTGCGCGACCTTCCTCCGTCTTAATGGGGATGTTCTGCAGGTTCGGCGCGGATGACGAGAGTCGACCGGTCGCGGTTGCATCTTGATGATAGGTCGTGTGAATGCGGCCATCGGGCCCAAGAAGAAGAGGCAAGGTATCTAGGTAAGTGTTCTTGAGCTTGGCAAGACTGCGGAAACGCAGCAGCTCCGCGCAGATGGGGTGGGCGTGGCTGAGTTCTGTCAGTACCTCGCTGTTGGTAGAGCGTCCGGTCTTGGTGCGCTTGACCACAGGTAGGCCCAACTCGTCGAAAAGGACCGTCTCCAGTTGCTTAGGGGAAGCCAGGTTAAATGGATGGCCGGCAAGTGTGTGGGCCTTCGTTTCGCTTGCCTTCAGCAGCTTTCCATAACGGTCGCTCAAATCTGCCAACCAATCGACGTCGACAAGGACACCCGTTGCCTCCATCGCGCCCAGCACCCACGCTAGCGGAAGCTCAATTTCGCGCAGCAGGTCCCAGCGCTCATCGGTTTTCAGGGCTTGTTTGATGCGATTCAGCAAGGGGAAGAGGCGCGCGAGCTCCTGAAATATGACACCATCCCAGCTCTCCGCCGAGTAGCCGCCAGCTTCCCATTCACTCGCACTTAGCGGGGTAATTAGAGACGGTGGAGGGCCGAACCGTCGCTCCAGCGCGGCGATATCCAGGCCACGACTCTGCGAAAGCCCGAGCAAATGGGCTCCGAGACTCAGGTCAAAGTCAAGACGCTGCGACTGCCTGAGCACGCTGGCGATGACGGCATCCGAACGAACCACACGCTTGGCGGAAAGGACGGCGATGGGCAAAGCATCTGAGGCTTCTGGCGCCAAGCGCAGCACCTCGGAAAGCGCGGCGCTAGTGATAGGCATTAGCGCGATGCCATCCGGTGTCACCATACACGTACTGCCACAAGACACGACGCAACTGGTGCCAGCATTCAGCCATGCCAGCAGCTTGCTACTATCGAGCGGCACGAGACATTGGCGTTGGGCGCCACCATGTGTAGCGCCATCGGCGCTAAGGGCGTCCCCAGCTGGTGCGCCGCCCGCCCTGGAGACGGGAGCTTCGCCTTCTGCACTATCCAAGGCTAGTCGGGCCTGCGCGCTGGCTCGACGAAATTCAAGAATTTCGAGAAGCTCGGTCAGATGCTGCGTGTTGACTGCCGGCGCCTCGAGCAAAGGCGCAAGCGCGAGTGGCGCGTCTTCGCACAGTGTCACGAGCTTCCTCGAAAGACGCGCTTCGTCGCTTGATGCGCGCAGTTTCTCGCGCCACGCTTTGCGCTCGACGCGATCCGGGGCGCTGAGCAGTTGCTCTAAGGTTCCGGAAGTATTGAGGAGCGCGCTCGCAGTTTTAGGCCCAATTCCAGCGACGCCCGGGATATTGTCAACCGCGTCGCCACAGAGCGCCAGATAATCACCTAGTTTTTCCGGCGTTACGCCAAACTTGGCGTGAACAGCGTCGCTGTCGATGATGCGCCCCTTCATCGTATCGAGTAGCCAAACGCCTGATGCGACTAACTGCATCAGGTCCTTGTCAGACGATACAATCACCACCCGCATGCCGGCATTGCGTGCTTGACGCGTTAGGGTGGCAATTAGGTCATCGGCTTCGAAACCGCTGACTTCCGCAAGCGGTAGGCCCATCGCGCGGCTTAGCTGGTACACCCGATTGAGTTGCTCTTTGAGATCCGGCGGCGGAGCGTCGCGATTGGCCTTGTAGTCTGGATAAAGCGCGTGTCGAAAGTTGGGCCCAGGGCTGTCGGCGATAGCGATTAGGTGTGCGGGTTTGTGCTCCTTCCTCAGTTTTTCGAGCATCGAATAGGTGCCTCGCACCGCGTGAGTGGGCTCACCTTGCGAAGACGAAAGCGGGGGGAGCGCGTGGTAGGCGCGAAAGACGTAGGCGCTTAGGTCTAAGAGAAAGACAGCATCATTGGCGCCCGGGGCCGGAAATGGAAGGGTATGGGTAGCTGTGGCGTTGGCGCTTGGCTCCGGAGCAGGCATGGAAGGGGCTTCCCCCGGGGTCGTGCGTGGCGCAAGTCCAAGCACGCATTTCGCCGGTTAGCGCAAAGAAAGCGCGGTGCGCCGGGAAGGTGTGCCCGTATTAGCCAGGCTCGGGCGTTGAGGCTAGGCTGAGACCCCTATGTTCGAGACACTTTCCAAGGGCTTTCGCAGCGCGCGTAACTTACTCAGTGGCGTTACCGAGCTAACCTCTGAAAACCTGGCAGGCCCTATGCGCGAGGTGCGGCGCGCGCTTCTCGAAGCGGACGTTGATTTAGAGCTCGCTCGCGGCTTTGTCGAAAGCGTGAAGGCGAGCTTGCTCGGTGCGGAGGTGGGCCAGAAGCTTCGACTTAGGGGCGAGCAGCATCGCGTCGGTCCCGCTGAGCGCTTCATTTATGCGTGTCAGCAGGAGTTGACGGCGATGATGGCAGATGAGGGCGAGCCTCTCGTCTTCAAGCCGAAACCTGCCATTTCCGGCATCATGCTCGTAGGCTTGCAGGGTGCAGGTAAGACGACCACGGCGGGTAAATTAGCGAATTACCTTAAGCATACGCTCAAGCGCTCTCCCATGCTGGTCGCGGCGGACGTGCAGCGGCCCGGTGCTATCGAGCAGCTCGCCCAGCTGGCGTCGCGTATTGACGTGCCCTTCTTTTCGATACCGGGCGGCATTCCCGAAGAGATTTGCGAGCGCGGCCGCAAAGAAGCTGTTCGCCAGCGTTGCGATACGGTCATCTACGATACCGCCGGGCGTCTCGCGATAGCTGACGACCTTATGGCGGAGCTTGAGCGTATCCAGCTACGCGTTTCACCGGAGAATGTGTTCTTCGTCGTCGATGCCATGATCGGTCAAGACGCTGTTCGGACTGCGCGCACCTTCCACGAGCGACTGGGCCTTGACGGCGTGGTGTTGACCAAGCTTGATGGCGACGCGCGCGGCGGTGCGGCGCTCTCGGTCAAGCGGGTGACGGGTGCCCCCGTGAAGTTTGTCGGCATGGGCGAAGACCTTGCGCGCCTAGAGCCCTTCCGCGCAGATGGCATGGCGAGCCGCATTTTAGGCTTTGGCGACATCGTCGGGCTGATGCAGGACCTGGAAGGCGTTGTCGACGAAGCCAAGGCAGAGGCGGACGCCAGCCGCATGCTTCAAGGCAACTTCACGTTCGACGACTTTCTCGAGCAAATGTCGGTCATTCAGCGAATGGGCCCGATGCAAGAAGTCCTTGAGCGCTTACCCTTCTTTGCAGACAGCGTTCCCGATGGTTTTCGCGTCGACGAGAAAGATCTCGGGCGGACAACGGCGATAGTACGCTCAATGACCGCGGCCGAGCGACGCAACTCCGCGCTCTTCCAGCGCCAGCCAACGCGACTTAATCGCGTCGCCAAAGGCAGCGGGCAGGCACCTGCCAAGGTTGCAGCGCTCATACAGAACTTTGAGCAGATGCGCACACTCTTCTCATCGATCGGCTCGCAGGCGGGCGTCCTCTCGAAAGTTCCCGGTATGAAGCAGCTCGCGGCTGCCAATAAGATGCGTTCAATGGTCAAGGCAGGCGGGGGGCTTGAGAGCAATCCGATGCTCGCGAACCTAGCAGAGTCGCTGCTTGAAGCGGCGGTCGCGTCCGGTCAGGCGCCCGGGGTGCACCGTCCTCCGTCCCCAGCGAAACAGATGGTCTCAGGCGCCTCGCTTGCGGCGGTGCGCTCGAAAAAGAAGGCAGCGCGTAAAGACCAGCGCAAGGCCCGCAAGCGGACGAAACATTGAGAACGACGCGCGACTTCGCCTAGCATGCTTGTGCACCCATGCTTTCAGG
>SLQV01000124.1 GCA_007131285.1 Myxococcales bacterium | reverse complement strand
CAAGCCACGCGACGCCGATGCTTGCGAAATAAAGCAAAATAAGTGGCACGAGCATAAGCAACTGCGACGCCACATCTGGTGGGGTCAACATAGCCGCAAGTAGGGTGGCTACCAGCATCCACCACCGGGAAAAGCCTAGAAGCGCTTTCGTCGAAACCATTCCCGTGACAGCGAGAAAGAAAACAATAACCGGCACCTCGAAGACCACACCAAAGGCGAAAAGTAGCCGCAGGACAAAGGTGAGATAGGCGTCAAGCATCAACGTGGGCTCAAGCGCGAGTGAGCCTCCCGGCAGCATGCCTGAAAACGCTAGGAACGTTTCAAAGCCCAAAGGGAAGACCACCGCGTAGGCAAAGGAAACGCCGCCGATAAAGCAGAGACTTGAAGCGAGGGTAAATGGGAGAGCGAAGCGGCGCTCCGCGGGTAGCAGGCCGGGAGCCACGAAAGCCCATAGCTGCCAAAACACCCAGGGAGACGCCAAGACGATGCCCCCGAGCGCGGCAATCTTCAAGTAAGCAACAATAGGCTCGACGGGCGTTTGAAAATGGAGTCTAGGGGCGCCCAGTCCCTGGGCCTTCCAAGCGCTTACCAGCGGTCCAACGAGCGCTTCGAGGCATGCCTCTTTAAAGATCCACACCAGTGCAATTGCGGGAAGGACACCGAGAAACGCGCGCATCATGCGCGAACGCAACTCGTTTAGGTGCTCGAAAAACGTGAGCTCTCCTGGAGAGACCGGAGGTGTGGCGCTCATGTGTTGTCCTTTGACTCGCGCGCTTCCAGAGCCTCGAAGTTGCTTAGCGGGTCTAGGTCTGCGTCGACGCGAGGCGCTTCGGGAATATTCGTTGCGTCTGCTTGAGGCGCAGATGCTTCGTCCGAAACGCGCGCGTTCAGAGTTTCGTTTTGCTCGTTATCTGCGACCTCCCGGCTCACGCTATCCGACGGTTGCTCTAGCGGCGCGTGCGTCCGATAGATTTCGTCTTCGTCTTCCAGCAGTTGGTCGATGCCGACGGCGCTGCGTATCTCACGAACGGAGCGCCGAAACTCACGCAGTCCGCGTCCCAGCGCGCGCACGAAAGTGGGCATGCGGCTTGGTCCTACTACCAAAAGCAGGACTAATGCGGCGATAGCGAGTTCTCCCCCTCCGATACCAAGCATATGTTCGAAAGTCCCAGTTTGCTGATGATGCTCGAGTCGTAACTGCCGCCCGCTACGCGGGCCGGCAGGTCCCGCCGGTTCACCACCCAATACCACGGTAGCGTGAACTAGGGTCGCGGGCTGCAATAGAGGACAACCTGACCGATGTACACGGACACATGTCCAACGCCCGGGGGAGACGTCACCTCGGAGGAAAGGTAAGCAAGGGACATACCCCTAACATAACCTATGATTAATAATAGTTTTTGTCGAACGGGAATGCATCCTGCTTCGTGGTTATCGACGCACCCTAGAGGCGCCCGAGGTGGGCGCGTGACGTGGGTCGCAGGTAAGCGGTTGTATGCACTTTCCTATTCTAAGTTCCACACGCGCGGCGTGGCACGTCTCCAGACGGATGGATGTTGCAAGCACCATGGTAGTGGGCATTTTTGCCGGTCTGCTTGGCGGGTGCACCGCGGGCGTTGACCTGAGTAACGCGGACTCTAACGCGGGCTTCGGTGCGGAGGCGAGCCCAGGCTCCGATTCCGAGAAAACGCTACTCTGTCTTGAGCCTGCCGTTGACGTACGCAAGTTCAGCGAGGTCAGTACGGTGATCCGTGTGACCCTCGATATATTGGGCAATGGCCCTCTTCAAGAGTTCACTCCACACGGCTGCCATTGTTCCTACAAAGAGGGGACGGCGCTTCGCGCGGTCCGTCCGGAGTTAACGTTGTTTAACACGGCGACTTCTGGTGCTGAGGCACGCTGCGAGATCGCTATAGGCAAAGTGACGGCTCCCTTCGATCTGGGATGCCGAGTCATTCATGGGATGCAAGAGCAGCGCATCATCGGTCTCTCGAAATGGTATCGCGTCAGCCCGGTATCTGGCGACGAAGCGAGCGGCGACAAAGCGGTGGTCGATGACCGGGGCATATCGCTAGCCACACTTGCTAGTGAGCAGACAGGTTGGGGTGAAGACACCGAATGCGGCGTCCCAAGAACACTGCCGGAGAGCGGTATCGGGGGCTCGCCCAGTCCCGAGGATGACGACTCTTTCGAGAGTGTGTTCGGTACCGACGAGGCGGCGTCTGCCGCACCTGAAGGTCCCGATACTCTCGACAACACCAGCTCTCAAGAAAGTTCTAATCAGAGAACGTCCGTGTTTCCCGTGATCGATAGCTAGGCGGAGTGTGAGGCGTCTTGTTGAACCTAGACAACGCTCGCTCAAGTCCTTATGCTGGCAGCCGTACGCGGCGGGGCGTTCCGGGAGTAACTGCGTTATGGCGAACTCAAAAAAAGCTGAAACCAAGCCTAAGCGAGAAGCAACTTCTACAGAATCCTCCGCTGCGGCACCTGCGGTCGCAAAAAAAGGCACACCTGCGGCCGAGAGTGCTTCGGCCGTGACCGCAACGGCAACCCGTAAGTACCCGCCACCGCATCCAGATTCTGATCTAACACTCGACCAGGCACAGGTGCTGTACGAGAAGCTCCTGGCGGAGCGCGAGCGCGTGACCCGTGGCATGCGGGAACATCTTAACGAAGCCATCGCGCCCTCTGACTCGCTGACCGACGAGGTTGATGTCGCGCAACGGCACACAGAGCAGGCCTACCTCATCCGCTTCGCGGATAAAGAACGCAAGCTTCTCCGAGAGATCGAGCACGCCCTCGAGAAGTTCGCCGAGGGCGAATACGGCGTGTGCGAAGGCACAAGCGAGCCCATCTCGCCCAAGCGCCTAGAGTTGCGCCCGTGGACCCGCTACAGCGTTTCCTACAAAGAACAGCTTGAGCGCGAGCGCAAGCAGCACGCCCGCGATTAGTGGCGCCCGGCAGCGCCCAATATCTTTGGGTGCCTCGTAGCGAGCGCGTGTGCTTCTGGTTTTAGCAAAGGGACTGTCGCGATGCCGGACGTTTCCGAGGCGGTGGTGCTTGCTCGAGGACACAGCAACACGCACGACCTCCCCTATTGCCATCAAGCAAGCGGTTCAAGTCGACGAACCGGCTCGCGAGAACCACGGCGGGGCGGCGCCAGTGGAGCTACAGCAGCGGATACGGTAAACGACGCGGGTTTGGCGCGCACGCGGAAGTGGCCCCGGCCGTCGATGATCCAGCCGCCAAGGTGCAGCGCCCGCAGGCATCGACCATGGGCCAGCCCGTGGCGTGCCCGCACTTCCCCAAGTGCCTCGGTTGCCCCCTCCCACGCACCCCGTAAGACGTGCTGCCGCGTCCCGCCAAGTCCGCTCCTAGGTCCCGCGGGGGTTCCATGATGAAGCGATGGTGGACCCGTGCATGCTCCGCTGATTCGAGTACTTCAGGCTCGAACATGTAGACGCAGACCACCGGGCCATGCGCCGCGGCCTTCGCGGGCCGCGCATGGCTTGCGTGCATAGGGTCGGGGCGCGCCCGTCACCCCTGAACCAAACCACCTGAAGATCTTGAGGAGAAGCCGCCTCTGGATTAAGGGTCGGGTTGGAGCAGTGTCGATGTCCCAAGCCAGCAACGTCAGCATTCAGAAGCGCTTCTTTCTGATGGGTGCCTGGCTTTGTGCGTGGGCATCCCGCAAAGCTTCTCTGCCGAAGGGTCTGTGCGAGTTGCCTAAACGCGCTCACCGGATTCTCCCGCTTGACGCTTTTTGCTGATCGGCGACGCATGCGACCTTCTGAACGCTTCCCTGGCTGCTCATCATGAAGTCACTGCTCAAGTTATACTTGCCCCGCGATTTTCTCGCACAGCACGCGCCCTTGCTCGTTGTGCTCGTCGTGTTGGCGCTCGCAAGCGGCTTTTTCGGCGTGTTGTATCCGGCTTGGATCCGTTGGCTACTCGGCGAACTGAGTCAGGATGTGAGCGTTCTGCATCAGGTCTTGTTCTGGGGTATCGTGCTCGCGGTTTATCAGGCGAGCATCAGCGCGCTCCGGGCCTACACGCAGGGTATCTTTACGGCGCGCCTCATAGCGGACCTGCGTCAGCGCGTGGCAGCGCAGCTTTTGCGGCTGCCCTTGCCTTGGTTCGATACCCGCCATTCCGGTGAGCTACTCGGTCGCTACAGCGGTGATCTCCATACGCTGGAGGGGGTGCTGAGTGGTCAGCTTGTCGTGGCCTTCCAGCATAGTTTTCAGGCTCAGGCCATTATGGTGGCGCTTGTATGGTTCGAGGGGCCACGCATTCTGTGGCTGCTAGCGGGGCTGCCTTTCTTGGCGTTATCGGTCCACTGGTTGGGTCGGAAAGTCCGGGTTTTGGCGCGCCAGGTGCGCGAGCAGTCCGCCCAAGCGAGTGCCCACCTTTCAGAAGTATTGCAGCAGCTAGAAACCGTTAAGGGGTTTCGACAGGAGGCGCTGGAACTTGCGCGCATCGAGACTTCGCTGCGGGCTCAGGTCAAAGAGGAGCGGCGGTTGGCGCGTTTCCGGGCGGTACATCGCGCAGTGTCCTCGCTTGCAGGCTTGGCGGCGCTGATCGGTGTGGCGGCATGGCTTATCGGGAGTCCGTCGCTGGGAGCTGGGGGCGGTTTGGGTGTGGATGCCAGCCTCACGCCCGCGCGGGTCGCGTCTACGCTGCTCTATGTGACTTTGCTTTTTGGCAGTATTTCGGCGGTCAGCGGCACTGCCGGGTCGTTTTACCGGGCTTACGGCGCCGCGGAGCGCCTCTTTGAGCTTTTTCAAGAGCATACCGAAGTGGTACCGCGCGGTACGAGCATGCCACCTGAAGGCGACGATCTACGGGCGAGGCCCCTCCTCGATGTTCGTGACCTCCGCTTCCGCTACGGTGCGGCGCTGCCTACCGTCCTCGACGATTTCAGCGTGCAACTAAGGCCCGGGGAATGGCTTGCGCTCACGGGGCCAAACGGCTCAGGTAAAAGCACCCTGATTCGTCTTGTACTTGGACTCCTGAAAGCTGAGTCAGGCGTTATCGAGATCGAAGGTCGAAATGCGAATGACCTGTCTCCGGCCCAGCGCCGACGGCTGCTGGCGTATGTACCGCAGTCACCCGGTATATTCAGCGGCACGGTACAGTCGAATATTGCCTATGCCGTCAGCGGCGCGACGGACCAAGACGTTGCCAGCGTGCTCGAGCGCATGGGGGTCACCGAAGTGATCGACGCCCTCCCTCGCGGCCTCAAGACACGGGTCGGCGAGGGCGGACGCATGCTCTCTGGAGGCCAACGTCAGCTCATTGCCATTGCCCGCGCGGTGCTGCTGCGCCCCAAGTTGCTCCTGCTTGACGAAGCTACTTCTCAGCTCGACCTTGAACGCGAAGCCCGCCTTTTCGAGCACCTGCGGAAAAACGAGCCACAGCTCGCGGTGATTGCCATCATTCACCGCCGCTGGGCCACGAAGTATTTCGATACCGTGCTCGACTTAAGTACAGGACGGATAGCCCATCCGGAATCGGATTTGATAACAGTCTAGTTTGCAACGGGTTGCAGGTGGTTGGCTGTCCGCGCATTCTTTGGGGGTGGTGTGCAAGCTTTCGGTCAACCTGAACAAGGTTGCATTGCTGAGAAACTCGCGTGGGGGACGCAGGCCGTGCTTGCTTGAGGCAGCAGAAATCGCACTGAAAGCGGGCGCGTCCGGAATTACGCTGCATTGGAGGGCGGATGAGCGGCATACGCGCGCCAACGATGTGGCACCCGTGGTCGCTCTGTGCAGGGAACGAGGGGTGGAGTTCAACCTCGAAGGCGACCTGCGACGGCCACTCCTTGACCTTGCGCTTGAGACGGGCGTCGATCAGTGCACCCTCGTGCCGGTGCGGCCTGGAGAGCTTACTAGTAACCACGGCTGGGATCTTCCCGGTGCTGCGACCGAGCTTTCGCCCGTCATTGCAGAGCTAGAGGCGGCCGGCATTCGGACATCTATTTTCGTAGAGGCAAGGCCGGGGCTAATGGGCTACGCAGCGGATACGGGCACGCGGCGTATCGAACTCTACACGGAGCCCTACGCCACGGCGTTTCAATGTGGTGACTTCGCCGCCCAACTGGACGCGTTGGCGGAGTCGGCCGCCCGTGCGTCGGCACTAGGTCTTGGGGTGAATGCGGGGCATGACCTCGATCTGCACAACCTTCCGCCTCTGGTGGCCGCACTGCCGGCGTTGGTGGAGGTGTCGATCGGTCACGCGCTCGTATGCGACGCGCTATTGCTTGGGTTGGAAGCGACGGTTCGCGCGTACGTGGATGCGCTGACGCCGCCGCAGCAACGCAACCCAGATGCCCACTAGCCAAGCGCAAGTGCTCGAATGGCCTAGGCTCGTTTGGCAGCCGAAACCACCGGATTCAGCTTGCGCGCGGAACGCGCGCGCCTGGTCGGGCGCACTCATGACTCGGGTGAGAGAGGCGGCCCCATCGCGGTCGGGTGCGGCGTTATTGTCGCCGATGACGCCGGCTGCGTAAATGCGCACAACGGTCGTAGGATCTTCAGGAAAAGTGTAGCTGACGCGCAACTTAGTTGCGCCGCAAACGTCCATAGCGAAGAGGACACGACCGTCTATCTCCACGCGCTTGGCCGCGGGCTCTCCGTTCGCGCAGTTGCTGGCGGGGTCCTGGTGGTCAAGGACGGCTTGGCCAACCGGTTCGCCAAGGTCTCCGGTAAATTCAATCGAGACCGCTGAGGCGTCGCGCATGCGGGTCGCGACCTGGCTTGCCAAGTCGGCGACCCGCTGCGCACGGGCCGCCCGCGTCGGATTAACGAGCGCTTCGAATGCTTCGGGCGTCAGACTTAGATTATCCGGATCAGCCTGAAGCTCTAGCTGGCGCGTGCGAACCGCTTCATCAATCTCTTCTTGTACTTCTCGCTCCGCGATGCCGTTGATGGCTTCTGGGGTGTAGTTAATCGTCAGTTCAAGCAATGCTTGCGTTCCAGGCTCGTATTCCTGAGGATTTGGTAGGCCGAGAAGTTCGAAGTCGGGTTCAGGCGCGCCGACGTGGCAAACGCCACATGTATAGCCATCCCGCAGCGAGCCTGTGAAGTAGCGCCCCGCGCCGCCGCCGACATCGATGTCGGCATTGAACCTGTCGGCAATGCGATATGCGTGAACCGGTGATACCGGAGCCAGGACCATGATGGCGCCGACTGCCAGCACCGAGAGGGAAAGCGTGAGGCTGAGTGTGTCTGGCCACGATAGTCTCATATTGCCTAATTCTCCTGGCCTAGGGCCGCGCGCGCCCAGGATCGTAGAATGTTGTAGGAACGGTCTTCTCGGTCGTTATAAACATCGCGCCCGCTGTCGGTAGCTCCGACGTGAGGTGCACCGCCGAGGTCAACCGCGAGCGGCTTACGCACAAAAAGCGAGCCCTCCGCGGTGTTGAAGGACGCGAGCATGCCCCGAGACCGGTCGAAAGCGGCCTGAACCTCTTCTGGCGTTGCGGGCTGAGAAATGGCCGAGTTCGGATTGAGCCGCATGCGCCCTGGTCCAAAGACCTGGAAAAAGCGTCCTTCTGACCCGTGGCACGCGGGAAAGCCGCAGTCTCGCACCAGTATCGGATATACCTGAGCCTCAAAGACTTCAAAGTTCGCCTCGGGCGGCAGCGGTGAACGTTCCTCCGCGCAACTCGCTGTGATGCACAAACATGCCGCAAACGAGAGCCGTGCGAGAATCAGGACATCGAACACATCGCGCATCTTCGGTTAAGGTTAGCGTCATTAGATGTCATTTGACCAGCCACCAAACGCTTTGACCGGGCGGGCATAGGTACGCGTTCCATTTGCCCGGTGCTGATGCGGGGTGCCCCGGGGCCCCTTCCAAACGCGCGTGCCGATTGCACGGATGTTGGGTGGCTGTTGAGCGGGGGCGTGCGCTGGCCGCGAGTCCGCAAATGCAGCTGGATCGAGCGCACGCGCTTGCACGCAGGTAGGCCTGTGCGCGCATGCGGGTTGCCCGCTCGCGCGACGACCGCCCGGAAAGTTGGGGGCCGCCGGCCCCGGCTAGGCACACGTTGCGTTCCAGAGTGCCCGCATTCAGCGCTTGGAGCGCGTCGTGCTCTGGTTAAATAGGGGGCCATGGGCCCCAATAGTGCGTGAAATGCCTGTATATCGGGGTTCATGAACCCTGGCACCGAAGTTGTATTGGAAGGATGTATCAACGCGGGATGTGGGAGTCTCGCGATAGGGGAAAAGATTATGACAACCATCACCAACCAGAAAAGCACGCGTGGACGCAGCTACTCTGGCGCCACACACATGGCCTGCGGTTTTGCCGCCTTGCTCCTCAGCTCGGGCTGCTTGGCGGGTAGCGTGAATGCACCCTTCGGGTCAGACCCTCAGGGATTAGACGACACGAACCTGGTAAATTTGCCCGGCGATGACACCGGAATCGATGGGTCGGCGGCAGCGCTGTTCACAGCTTCGGTGGAAGGCTTGCTCCGAGCGAAGTGCGCCTCCTGTCACACCGGATCGGGCGGAGTGGACTTCATGAGCGAGGATGCGATGCGCGACCAGATTATGGCTTTTTCGGGTCTCGTCGTTCCAGGTGACCCGAGCCGCAGTACGTTGCTGACCAAAGGGGCGCATGCCGGACCTGCTTGGAGCGCCGAAGAAACAAGTACGATTAGTGATTGGATTCGTGCGGAAGGTGCGCCGGCGCCGGGTGAAGGGGCCAGTTCCTCCAATGCCACAGTCAATGCTCGTATTTGGACAACTCCTGTTCGTGTGACAACAGAGACAACGCGGCTTTCACTTGATTCCATTGGCATCACAGGCGGCACGGTGACAATCGAATCAACACGCACCGCTGACGCACTCGCCATATCATCCGTCTCCTTCAATATGGATAGGGTTGGTGGTCGGTTTTCCGGCCTAGTGTTAGCCGTTAGCGACGAGGCAGGTAACGATATTGGTGTGATCGAACTCACCTCTGATCAGGCAGTCATTCGTCAGTCGCAGGCTCTCAATTTTGAGGGTGAATATGTAGTAAGCCTCGCCGGAAGTGCCGGCGATATATTCCTGAACTTCGGTACCGCGGAACTCGCCACCCTAACCTTTTAACATAGGAGACACAAAAGACAGTATTGCGCCTCGCAAAGCTTTCTGATCCCCTGCTTGCGAAACGCTTCAACATGCCGCTATCCGCCACGACCTTCTCCCACCATGAGGTCTGGCGGATAGCGGTGCCTCTTTTTCAACGATGTAAACCACTCGGGAGGGCCATGTCTACCCGGATACCCCCGACCTCTAACTTGTTATGCTACCACCAGGGTTTGAGTGCGCACCGGCTACCTGTCAGCTCAGGTTGTTTAACCGCGCTCCAAGGGCGGTGACGAGCCTCATTCGGCGTAGGGAATAGGCTCGTAAGGAAGTTGGCGGCCAATCCAGCGCATCAGGCGTGACTTGGGGTTGCCGTCATCGTCGTACTCGATGAGGGCGTAAGTTAACCCGCTGTCCTGACCTAAAAACTGGATATCGAGATTGACCATGCGCATCCATGTTCCGGTATTGATGAGCAACTTGTCTTTCGCAATCTCGCGGAAACGAGGGCCGTGCGAGTGGCCCACAATGAGCGTGTGCACGCCGCGCATACGCTTCAGTTCGCGAATGGCCATGTCGTCGTAGGTGCCCAGCGATAAGATCTCTTCTCGGAGTAGTCGCGGCAGGTGGCGCAGCCGGTCGCGCCAAGCGCGGAACGTGAAGATGCGCCTCCGCAGAAAGTAGAGCGTTGTGCGGAACATGAACGAGAGTGCAAAGCGCGTATCGAAGAGGATAGCGCCCAACAGGAAACGGCTGAGAGGTTGGATACGATCAACGTAAGAACGTTGTTCTTTGGCCGGGTTCATCACCTCTAAAATCCAAAGACTCCCCCAAGGGATGTCCAGAATATCCGTGCCGTCTCGGCGCTTATACGTCATCGCACGGTAGTCCACACGATGAATGCGTTCGAGCTGATGCCCATGGCGAATCTGGATGCCTTCCGGGAGTGAGTAAGTATCCGATTCGGTGATGAAGCGAATGCGGTCGGCGCCGCCGGTGGAACCGAGATAGCGCTTAAAGAGGGATTGCGGACCACTAAGCCACATGTCGAGGTCGTGATTACCCGGAAGGTAGGTGATCCGATGTCGCTGATTGCGCAAAAAATCTTGGAGCGCGCGCACAAAGCGTGGGTGGCCATCGAGGCATTGCCGCAGCTTTTCCGCGGCAATTTCGTCGGTAATCTCTGACGGCCAAATGCCACCTACCTTAATCTTGAGCAGGTCAAAAATGTCGCCATTGAGAATGAGTTCGATGTCGGTATCACGTCCGCCCAACTCGTCGTAGTAAGCGAGAAGTTCCGCAAAGCGGTCGTCGAAGAGGAAATCCTCGAAAGGGTTCGGATGTCCATCGCGCACACCTGTGCCGAGGTGGAGATCACTGACAACAAGTCGCAGTAGCTTCATGAGGAGGTTTCGTCCGCGCTAAGGACGGCGTTAAGCCACGATCCAAGCATTTCGCTGCTGCGCCAGCACATGTCGAATACACGCTCGAAACCGGCGTCGCCGTCGTAATACGGATCGGGAACATCACGTTCGCCGTTTGCATCGGGGTCGAAATCGCGCAGTAAACAGGCATGCGCGCGGCTACCTTCGGGCTTCAAGCGTTCGAGATAACCCAGATTCGAACGGTCCATGGCGACGAGTAGATCAAAGCGCTCGAAGTCTGGGCCGAGGATCGGGCGGCTCAGCGTGCGAAGTGTGATTCCTCGCCGGTGTGCCGTTGCCTGAGAGCGGGTATCGGCGGGTGCGCCTTGATGGGCGCCGCTCGTACCCGCGCTGTCCACAATAATCTGTTCTCGTCGCGGATAGTGCTTCATCTGCTCAATAAAGATGCCTTCGGCTGTGGGTGAGCGACAAATATTACCGAGGCAAACAAAGCATACGCCTATCCATGGTGTACCATCCGCCCGTCGGCGCAGGCGCGCTGCCCATTGCTGGGGCTCCGCCAAAGCAGCGGGCAGGTTGAGGTCGACGGGCAGCGCCGGGCGCATGCGTTCAGCAGCGTTTCGCGGATGAGCGTTTTTTGGATGGGCCATGAGTTCTGCTGGGCATAGACGCGCCAAGGCTGCGGTTGGATGCATCCAGCGCGGCTCCTTCGGTGATCCCCGTCCACTTTGTAACGGAAAGTAGCTGCCTTGCGCAAGCGCGCGTACTACAGCTTCAATCCTTCCCGGGCAGAACCGCACGCGGAGGCGCTGGGGATGTATGGTCGGGCGTGGCTAATTGCGTTGCGCAGGAACGATGAAAGTCCGGAAGTTCTCAGCTAAATAGGCCCCCTTGGAATCGTTGGCTGTTTTTGAGACAGAGGTGTGAACTCGATGACCGAAACACTGCTTTACGCTGCTCCTATCGCGGGGCTTCTGGCTTTGGCGTTCGCCTGGTTTAAGGCGGCTTGGGTAATCCGGCAGGATGCGGGAACCCCGGAAATGGTTGAAATCGCTGGCCGTATTCGCGAGGGCGCGATGGCATTTCTGGCGCGCGAATACAAGGTTTTGGCGATATTTGTCGCACTTGTGGCCGTGCTCCTTGGAGTTTCTAACGCCGGAGACAGCACGGTCCGTACGCCGCTCATCGCGCTTTCGTTTGTGGTTGGCGCTTGCGCTTCGGGTCTTGCGGGCTACTTCGGCATGCGGGTCGCAACCTCGGCGAACGTGCGCACCACCGCTGCGGCGCGCATTGATCTCGCCACGGCGCTACGCGTCGCGTTTTCCGGCGGCTCGGTCATGGGCATGTCGGTTGTGGGTTTGGCGCTCCTGGGACTCGGCTCGCTTTTTTGGGTATTCACGACCTGGCTGTTTCCAGGCGAGCTCGAGCGGAGCTTGAGTGCACTCACCGGCTTCTCGATGGGTGCCTCTTCCATTGCGCTTTTCGCACGTGTCGGTGGCGGTATTTACACCAAGGCTGCCGATGTTGGCGCTGATCTCGTGGGTAAAGTCGAGAGCGGGCTGCCGGAGGATGATCCGCGCAATCCCGCGGTTATTGCTGATAACGTCGGCGATAACGTCGGCGATGTCGCAGGCATGGGCGCCGATCTTTTCGAGTCTTACGTCGGCGCAATCGTAGGAGCGATGGTGTTGGCTTTGAGCTTCGTTGAGGTTCAGAACGGCGATCTTATCCCCATCGTATTGCCTTTGCTTATTGCCGCCGGCGGCATCTTGTGTGCGATTCTTGGCACGTTTCTTGTGCGTACTCGCGAGGGCGGTAATCCGCAGCACGCGCTTGATACGGGCGCCTTTGGCGCGGCGGGACTCATGGCTGCTGCAACATTCTTTTTGGCTCAAGCGCTCTGGCCTGAGGGTGGTGTGCACGTTGCTGGCACGAGCGTGGTCATAGGCTGGCTTGATGTAGGTTTCGCGACGGTCATCGGCCTTGCGACGGGTGTCGCGGTCGGCATCATTACTTCTTACTACTGCTCGATGGGTAAACCCCCTGTGATGTCCATTGCTGAGCAGTCGCGGACCGGACATGCAACCAACATCATTGCAGGCCTCGGAGTCGGGATGCGCTCGACCGCGCTGCCGGTGCTCGTTATTGCGCTCGGTGTCGTCGGCAGCGCTCACGTTGCGGGTCTCTACGGTGTGGCTATCGCTGCGTTGGGGATGTTGTCGACGACAGGGATCCAGCTTGCCGTTGATGCCTACGGGCCCATTGCGGACAACGCAGGAGGCATCGCCGAGATGTCGCATCAAGCCACAGAGGTGCGTGAGCGAACCGATAAGCTCGATGCAGTAGGCAACACGACTGCGGCTATTGGCAAGGGTTTCGCGATAGGTTCCGCCGCACTGACGGCGCTTGCGTTATTTGCCGCGTTTGGGCAGCAATCGGGCATTTCGGGCATCGATATCTCGAAGCCTACGGTGATGGCCGGATTGTTCCTGGGCGGTGCGCTGCCCTTCCTCTTTTCCTCGATGGCGATGCAAGCCGTCGGTGAGGCTGCGATGGAAATGATCGACGAAGTGCGTCGTCAGTTTCGCGAAATTCCTGGGTTGCTAGAGGGTACGGCACGACCGGATACAGCGCGCTGCGTCGACATCTCCACAAGTGCTGCACTCAAGCGCATGCTTTTGCCCGGCGCGCTGGCCATCATTAGTCCAGTGGTGTTTGGCTTTGCATTCGGTCCCGAAGCCCTTGGTGGCTTCTTAGCCGGTGTGACCGTGTCCGGCGTAACTCTCGCTATTTTTATGTCGAACGCGGGTGGTGCCTGGGATAACGCGAAGAAGTCTTTTGAAGGTGGCGGGTTCAAGTCAAAAGACGGGACCCTCTTTCCCAAGGGTTCGGAGGCGCACAGTGCCGCCGTCGTGGGTGATACCGTTGGCGACCCATTCAAGGACACCGCAGGACCTTCACTTAATATTCTGGTGAAGCTGATCGCCGTCGTTGCGCTCGTGATAGCCCCACTTATCGCGATCTAGATGCCTCGTTTGCGTCGGGACTGTTAGCGGGACTCGAAGGTGAGTCCCGCTATGCAACCGTCTGTCGTGGCGCGGGACCAGACGATCTCTCCTATTTCTACGTAAGAGAATGCGTGACTTGTGGTGATGCGGGCCTCCCAAACGGTACCCGACGCTACCGCCTCTTCTAAGGCCACACGCAGTCCGCCGCGGCTTGCGTTAATGGTGAAGCCCTTGGTTTGGATGGGCCTAAGCATTTCGATGTCCGCGTTGAGCGGCCAGCGTCGGTGTCGGCGCCGCGCACCGAAATCAGGATCTGGGTCCGGCCCACCGACGGGTAAAATCTCGGAGATTCGCTTCTTGGTTTCAGCCGTCATGCTACAGAGCATGCTTCCCTTCGAGCCAAGTGTGCAACTTCCCGGTGCACTACACGGCCCCGGTACAAGTCCCGAGGTGCCTCATCGCACCGCACTTAAGAGCGGCACGGGCTATTAATTCAAGGGCATAGTCTAATTCAAGGGAATAGTCGTGCCTGGTCCCAGACCGGAGGGTCGGTGTTGGGTACGGCCTTGAGCTGGAGGCGCCGATGCAAGCGACCTTCGCCTTCGAGCCAAAGCTCGAGCAATCGTGGCTTGAGTACGAAACCGCCCCAGTGCGGTGGTCGAGGAATAGATGTGTCTCCAGGATATAACGCTTCACTTGCGGCGAGGGCCGCCTCCAGCGCGCCTTCATTCGGGAGGGGCGTACTTTGTTGAGAGGCCCATGCGCCGAGCTGGCTCAAGCGCGGGCGTGCGGCGAAGTACGCGTCGCTCTCCTCCGCGCTTGAGCGCGACACCCGACCTTCAACACGTAGCTGCGCTTCAAGCTTCGGCCAAAAAAACAGAAGTGCCGCCTCAGGGTTCTCGGCGAGTTCGATGCCTTTGCGCGAGTGATAGTTGGTAAAAAACGGAAACGCTTGCTCGCTGGCCTCTTTCACTAGGACCATGCGTGCCGAGGGCCGTCCGGCGGTGTCCGCGGTGGCAAGCGTACACGCCTGCCCGCGCCACGGCTCCACTTTGCCGGCCTCGCGCCATAGGTGGGTGAGTGCCTGGTTCACCTTCCCCTCAAAAAGTAGCGCCATCGCCTCAATGCCTGCGATGCGAGTCATACGTCTACCCTCCAGAGGGATACGTTAGTGGCGCTGTCACCGCGGGTCTAGGCGAAGCGTCGCTGCTCCCCGCTCCGGCGCAGACGGACCCTTCGCGCCACGAGGAAACTCGGGGAGATTCAATGTGGGGTTGAGTGTGAACTTGGGTTCTGTGCACACTAGTTGAGGTGCGAATGGGTTTCTGGTGCAGACTAAGGACTCGCGAGAACGCCTTGCTGCCGGTATGGCCTGCTTTGGCTGAACTAGGCGGGGGTCTAGTGGGCTGTGAGTGGGAGTCACGGCGAGAGGATATCGCGTGCCTATGGACGCTCGTCGCGCAGCACTGATACGCAAGCTTCAGAAGAAGCCGGAGGATAGTCGAGCCTTCAAGGCGTTGCGCGCGCATTATGCGTCGCTTGCCGATTACGCTTCCGAAGCCAACTTGCTTGAAGGCTGGGGTAAGCACCATACACGTGGTGAGATCGCAGCGATGGCCGCCTTGGACGGGGCGGAGATCGCGGCCCGCAGGCTCGGGGACCCCGTTCGTGCGGGCGAGCTTGTCGATTTGGCAATGCGGCGTGCCCCGAACCACGAAATCATTCTGAACCGAGCGGAGACGGTGCTTCGGAGTCTTGGCGACGGGCGTCGGCTCTACGAGCTGCTCTCACAGCGCGCCCAAGTGGCGAAAACAACGCTTCAGCCTGGTGCGGCGCTGGCAGCGATTAATTTTCGCGCCGGAGAAGCTGCTGAGCTGTTGCTGAAGGACTATGAGCTTGCACTCACTTGGTACCGCAACGCCTTCGGCATAGATGCAAGCTACAAGCCGGCGCTGCAGGGCGCGCGTCGGCTCTACAGTCGCACGGGCAATTTGCGCGCACAGGTTAAGCTGCTCGCCATGGAGGCGCGTGCCGAGCCTGCCCTCTCTCGTCGGGTGGCGCTTTGGCTCGAAGTCTCGAACCTTTGCGAACACCTCGGAGACCGGCGGGCTGCGGTTGATGCCTGCGAGCATGCCCTCGCTGATGCGCCCGCACGCTTCGAAGTGCGCGCTCAGCTTGTCCAGCTGCTATTTTCGCCAGATTCCCAAGGATTCGTGTTGGCGTTCGAGGAGGGGCGTCGAGCGGTGAGCGAGCGCCTCGCGGCTGAAGTTCTTGAGCAGCTCGATGGTGCGGCCGCGCTTGCGACCGCTCAGCACATCATCACCGTCCATCCCCGTTTCGTCCCTGCATTAAGGACGCTGCAGCAGCTCGGCGAGCCGACATTCGAAACGGCTCTTAGCCGTGCCCTGAAGGGGGGCGTGCCCGCCGACGAGCCAGCGTTGCTGGCGTTGGTGCGTGACGCTGGCCTCCTTGCGCTCTCTGCGGGTCGTGAGCAAGCGGCCCTCACATGGCTCGAGCCGCTGCTTGCCGTCGAAGACACCGACGCCGCGCGCGCGCTCGCGTCGCTTTACACGCGTTGGCACGATAGTGACGGTCAGTTTCGGGCGCTGCGCGTCCTTGTCAAGCACGCGCATAGCTATCCACCCGAACAGATGTTGCCTTGGGTAGAGGCATTTTTCGTTCTTGCGGGGGAGCTTGGCTACCGGGATGAAGCCGTGTCTGCGGCCGCGGTACTGTTTGCGCATCGGCCCGGGCATGTCCAGGCGCTCGCGCTGCTCGAATCCGTCACGACGGATCCGCGCGCCTTAGCGCAGCTCTTTTATAAGGCTGCCCTTGCACCGGGCATCGCCACAGACCGAAAACAGCACTTGCTGCGTCGCCTGCTTGCGGACCCGAGTCAACTCAGCGCCGAGGAAGTAGCGCAGGTCGATGCCGCTGCGTTCGTCGAGCTGCCAAAGCTTGAAGGTGTGTTTGAGCGAATGTGGGGGCGGGCATTGCAGCGAGGTGCTCCGGAAGTGCTCGCTGATTTGCTAGATGGTGCCCTCGCGGCAAGCCTTGAGCCGTCGCGCATTCAAGCCGCGCTCGTCGCAGCCACCGCACGCCTCAAGCGGCATCCGGAGGTGCGCCACTGGCTAGCGTTGGCGCTTGATCGTGCGCTCGCGACCCTGGGACTCGGGACAGAACTGCTAAAGTGCGCGCTCGAAGTTGACCTTGCTCATGGTGATATCGAGTCAGCGCTTGCGCATCTCGATGATTTACGTCTCGTCGTTCCGCCGAGCGAGCTGCGGGCGATCGACTGGCAACGCCTCGAACTTTTCGAGACGCATTCCCGAGACCTCAGCGCTGCGTTCGATGTTGCACGCACCTTGTTTGTAGATGCACCGCAGGATGAGAAGTCCCTGCTCGCGCTCCGGCGTCTT
>SLQV01000123.1 GCA_007131285.1 Myxococcales bacterium | reverse complement strand
TCGCAGGCGCGGCGCCTTTTTGGCTGGCGGGTCAGCGCGACGACACCTGCACCTTCAGCCCGCGCGTTTTTGCAGCTCTGGGGCTCCCTCCAAAGCTTGCGGCCAGAAAGCCTGCACCTCCTCAACCGTCACACGGGTGAAAGCCTCAATGCAAGCCAGCTCATCGAAGAGCTAAAGCAAGGCACCCCGCTGGCGGCACCCGCATTGCGGTCTCGCCGGGCTTGATGTGAGACTGGCGAAGGCGGCGCGCCAATGGCCAAAGGACTGCCTGCGTCTAGCCGCCGACCGGGATTAACGGGGCGAGGGCGCTGCGCCCGGGCCGCAGAGGGCTCGGTGGGACCCAGACTGGCATTCAGCGGCTAGGTCAGGAAGGCTGCGGCGTTCAGGTCAGCGTTGCCCACAAATCCCCCAGCGCCACGCGTCTGGCAGGGAGCCTTGGATGAGAGCAAGATGTTTGCGAGGCGCGTGGCGCAGGGGCTGTAAGGGGGCATGCTGGGTCGCATCCCGTGATCGGGTCGGCGGGCAGTGGTTAGGCAGCTCGGCCTAGCCAAAGACGCTGGCATCAAGTGCTCATGCCTCTTGGCTCTCGAACGGCCAACCTGTGATCGCGGTGCTCCAGGATGCCAACGGTGCCGTTTAGCGCACGGCTTCGCCGATGCGCTGCCAGCGCACGGCCGCCGAGCCGCGGGAAAAGTAGACGCGTACGGCCTTGCCCTTGATGCGCGCAATGGGCACGGGGCCAAAAAAGCGGCTGTCATTCGACCGGTCGCGATGGTCGCCGAGTACGTAGACGTGTCCCTCGGGCACGCGCGCTGAGGCAGTTGTCTTGTTTGGGCTGAAGCGCGAACGGCTTGTGCGGTATGCACCGGAGTCAAAGCGCTCTTCGGCCCACACGCAATCATCGAAGCCTTCGATATCGCGCTCGATACTGTCGTCGCAGGGGCCCAGATCGCGATGAGGCAGCGCCTTTCCGTTACGGTAGAGAATGCCCGCGCGCAGTTGGATCAAGTCACCTGGTAGCCCGACCACGCGCTTCACAATGTCGATACGGTCGTCGGCCGGGCTCTTGACGATAATGACATCGCCGAGGTCTGGCGTGCCCCAGTTGAAAAGCGCTTCGGTCATGAGCGGCAAGAACAGCCCGTAATTGAACTTCGATACAACGATGCGGTCGCCATTGAGCAGCGTGGGCTCCATCGACGGCCCCTCGATCTCGAAGGCCTCGAAGATGGCGATCCGAATCAGCATTGCGAGCGCAATGGCGCCGATAAAGGGTTTGAGATTGGCTTTCGTGCGGTGCCAGCGGGTCGGATGAGATGGAGCCATGATATTCGGGAGTTCGGAGGCTTTCATGGCAAACGTGTAAGAGGCAAGGTCTTGGCGCACTGACGGCGCCCGGGCCCAACGGGCGGTTTACGACTGTCTCTGAAGTTCGCCGTCTGATGCGCGTGGTCATCGCGAAGTGCTGACATGCAGCCTAGCAGAAATTACCCGTGAACCAGGGCAGTGTGACCAAGCCCTGCCGCGATATCCGCTTCGGCGAGGCGCAACACATCGAAGCGGCCGCGGGTGCGCGCATGCCCAAAGCGGTTGCGTGCTAGCCGATAAAAAAGGGCAAAATGGCGGGCTTCGGAGGTAAGTAGGTCCCGGTAGAAGTCCTGAAGCGCGCCCGAGGGCAGGGCAGTGCATAAGCAACGAAAGCGTTCGCAGGAGCGGGCTTCTATGAGGGCATGAACGAGCAAGCGGTCTAACAGTGGTTCGCCGGAAGCCGTCGCCCGCGCCGCGGCGCGCAACGCCTGAGCGTAGTCGTCGGTCGCGGGTAGCCCGAGACTGAGTCCCCGATGCTGAAGCTCCGCCTCAACTTGGGCGAAATGCGCCCCTTCCTCGTGCGCGAGAGCTAGCAGCGGGGCTGTTAACTCGGGTGCCTCGCCGGCGAAGCGGGCAAGCAGACTAAGGGCGCTTTGGGCCGCCTTAAGTTCGCAGTGAGCGTGGTCGGCGAGCAACACATCAAGATGCTCCCGCGCGAGGGCGGCCCACTGAGGTGAAGTGTCGTTGAGAAGCCCTAGCATCCGTTCTTCCAGACATAGGCATAGCAGACGCAGCGGCTTTGGGGGGGCAGTGTGCGTCCCGCGCACTCAGGAAGGTGCTGCGGTGGCTGCATGCGCTCGAGCTACGCGGGGGAATGCGGAAAGGTCGCGTTGTCAGTGAATCAAAGGCTTGAGGGGTCGACAGCGCGTCTCCAGGCTGACAGATCTTCGGGGAAGATGCGAGTACTGGCGTTCGATGCGGGAGGAGATGTCGGCGGCGCGGTAGTGGCAGAGGGCAAGCGCTGTCTGTCGAGCAGAGCGTTTGCAGCTGGTCGTTCCGCGGGGCCGAGGCTCTTGCCAGCGATTGCGCAAGTTTTGGAAGAAGCGCGCCTAGAGCTGCGCGACGTGGATGCCTTGGCTCTGGTGCCGGGACCGGGCTCCTTTGCGGGGGCGCGTATCGCGCTTGCGACCGCCCGCGGTCTTGACTTAGCCCTCAACGCGGACGTCGGGCCAGGGTTGGAGGCGCCCGCCGTGGGGGTATCTGCGAGCTTGCCCTGCGTCGCAGCACCAGCGGGCTGGCTACTCGCCCAAGCCGCGGCGCAACACTACGGGCCAGCGGCCACCTTTGCGTTGGCCCGCATTTCCCGACGTTTGCTGCTTTGTGAACGCTTTGACTTTGCCACGTCCGGTCGCGGCCCGCTTAAAGGCGCGGAGCTGCTCGCCACGCCTCCCGAAATCATGGCTTGGTTAGCGAGGCAGTTAAGCGAACGTTCGATGGATGATCGCCCGCGACTACTCGGTGCAGATGCACCGGTGCTTTACGCGGAACTCGGTCATGCAGGCATATCTTGCGTGGAACTCGAGCCCGCTGCGGCGCTGGTCTACCTCGCGACGCACTATGTGGAGGTCTCACAGTACGTGGGCATCAGCACAGTTGCGGCTGTTGAGCCGCTATACGCACGCGCGGCTTACGTCGATGATGTGCGTGCCACGTCTTCTGGTGCTTGACGTGATAAGCCATTGAACGTGGCCGTGTGCGCTTGCATCCGGTGTGTTGGGTGCCGTAGGTTGCGCGCGTGCAGCCCCGGGAAATCATTGACCGCAGCGCAACCCCCGATGGTGAGGTTCTCGAGCTGTCAAAGGAAGCCGGGCATTTCGTGCTTCGTCTTGCGGGCGTACCGCTTATGTCCAGTGCGGCCCACGGCTCGGAAGAAGCCATGGCGCACGCAGCGGCAGAGTGCCTAAAAGAGCAAGGACCTGCCGCGGCTGTGCTCATCGGGGGCCTCGGCATGGGCTTTACGTTACGCGCCGCACTCAAGGCGTTCGGTCCGCAGGCCAAGGTCACTGTAGCCGAGTTGCTCGCGGCGGTTGTGCGTTACAACCGCGAACTATTCGGTGATCTGACGCAGCGGCCGCTCGACGACCCGCGTGTGACCTTGCACATGGGTGATGTGCGCGAGGTTTTGGGCGTGCGGCGTTGGAACGCGATTTTGCTCGACATCGACAACGGCCCGGAAGCTTTCACCACGCGCACCAATGCGACCCTCTACGCGCGCGACGGCGTTCGGGCGTTGGCGCGCGCAATCAAGCCCGGAGGCGTCGTCGTCGTGTGGTCCGCTCACCAGAGCCCGGTGTTCGAGCGCACCGTCCGCGCTGCCGGGTTGCATTGCGAAACACGCGCGCTACGCGCCCGCGCCGCGGTGCGGAAAGGGGCCCGTCACACGCTCTTCATCCTTCGTGAGAATGCCGTTGCCGTGCGCAAGTAGCACCCGCGCGCAGCGAACCTGCGGGGCCTAATAGGTTGAAGCAAAGGGCGTGAGCCCGATCACCTACGAGCCGCCGACTGGCCGTCGACTGGCCGCGGGGGCACGGGCGCGCGTGCGCACCTGAATCGCTCCCCCAGAGCCGAGCATTCAGCGCCGCGCAACGCCCGGCTCTGAGTTCCCGCGAGGGCCTTCGTGGAATCTACCGCGCTGCGCGTTTGTCGGGACTTTACTTGAATGAGAACAAGAGGTGCGCGAAGCGAAGGTAGGGGTGTGTGAAGATCAACCTGAGACCGACGCGTACTTAGTCGGCGAAAGATCAGGCTATGGTTGGGGCGTGTTGTCGGCGTCACCCGAATCTGCGCGAGGGGCTTGCTCGTCAGCGCGGAGAATAGCTAGGGATTCAATATGCCTGGTCTGAGGGAAGAGGTCGATAGGGGTGATGGAGGTAACGTTCCAGCCGGCCGCGCAGAGGATGCGGACGTCGCGCGCCTGGGTGGCGGGGTCGCAGCTCATATAAGCGATCACTTTGGGTTTGAAGGCCGCTGCCTGCGCAAGGAAGCCGGGGTCGCAGCCTTTACGTGGGGGGTCGATGATCAGCGCGGACGCCTCCGGGGGAAAGGCGACTTCCTGAAACAAGCTGTTGGCATCGCCAGCGAGAAACCGTGCGTTGGTAATGCGATTGCGCTGTGCGTTGGCCTCTGCGAGGTTGACGGCCGGCTCGCTGATTTCAAGGCCCAAGCTTTTCTCCACGAGATCAGCGCAGGTCAACGCAAAGAGGCCGACGCCGCAGTAGGCATCGACGAGGTAGCGTACACCGGACTCCGAAATGGCCGCGCGCATGACGTCCACCATGCGCTCGAGCATGGTGGGATTGGTTTGGAAGAACTCTCCAGCGACAAAGCGCAATGCCAGGCCGCGTACTTCTGCTTCTGCTACGGCCTTCATGTCGGTAATCACCGTTTCTTGAACACTCTCTCGGAGCAGTAGGGTTCCCCCACGGGCTTTGCGGCCGGAGCTTTGAGGGCGTTCCCGCAGGGCGCGCCGCGCCCCGGGGAGTGCGGCACGCAGCGCTGGCCGTCCGAGCGGGCAGTCGGCGATGTCGAGTATTTGTCGCCGGCCGGCGCGCATAAATCCAATCACCTCGCGGCTTGCGCTGTAGTGAGGCGTGAGTTTTGAGCGATAGCCATATGCATGTTCATCACCCAGGGTCGGCATAACCGGAGGCGCTTCGATGCCCCCAATGCGGCGGAAGAGCTGAGCCACCTGCCGCTGCTTGAGCAAACGTTGGGCGCTCAAACGCATGTGTTGGTACTGGCACCCGCCGCACTCAGTGAAGTGTGGACATCCGGGGGCGCGGCGACCCGGACTAGGGGTGATGACGTCTATTAGATCTGCCTCGGAGTAGGTTGCATGGTTGCGAAAGATGCGAGCTCGGACGCGCTCACCCGGCAGGCAGTAAGGCACCATGATGACCCATTCGCGATCGCGGCCCACGCCTTGGCCCAGGTTGGTCACATCGACGATCTCCACATCGACGCACTGATGGTAAGCATACGGAACCGGCGTAAAGCGTTTGGGTGGGCCCTTCATGGGTAGGGCCTTGTACGCTGAAGCCCACTCGCTTCAAGGTGTAGTCCTGCTGTCCGTTTCTTTTCGGTACAAATACGCACTATCCTCAAAGATGTGAAGTTGCGGTTCGGCACGCGGGAGTCCTCCAGTCTAGCGCTTGTGCTTGGCGTGAGTGCCGTTTTAGGTAGCGCCTCAGCATGCGGTCGGGACGCGAACGATCGTGACAGCACGATCGCGCCATTCGCAAGTGCGGTAGTTTCGGTGCAGCAGGACAGCCTTCGGCTGGCCGAAGCGGTTGGGGTCGCCGCCCTCGATGAAGCGGACAAGGACGACACGGAGACCCCGGAAGTGCGAGTGCTGCCCCTTGATGCGGAAAGTCTTGCCTCGCTTCTGTCCGACCGCGTTCCGGGCTACAACGCAGGTCCCACGAAGAGTGGAATACGCGAGATTCGCGGCGCGATGACCTCTTTTGTCGAACGCAACTATCGGGGTAAGGGCCGGCGCCAGTTCTCGCTTCAGCTTCATGACTTGAGAGCGCGACTCAGCGCGCCAGATTTCGAGATTCCGGTGGCCGGTGTGGAGGGTGTCAAGGCGGCAGCTGGGATTACGGTCGGCGAACTCGACGGCGTGCCCTTTCAGTGGCGTAGTGATGCACGTGGCCGGCGCGGTGAGTTGCGTTTGTGGATCAAGGAACGCTTTCTTGTCGTGCTCAAGAGCGATCGACTGAGCCAAGCGCAGGCCAGTGCGGCGGGGCTAGCAAGCCTAAATCGCGAAAACATCGCAAAAACAGAGCTGTAGGCATCTGAAATTATTAAATAAATAAAGTGTCACGAAGGTGTTGCACGGCTTTCACCGCATCGTAGCGCCTGGCGCATAGGTTCGGCCTCATCAATGCAGGTGTGGGGCACGACAGAAGTTAATCGAACGCCGGCGGGTTCCCGCGGGTGGTGTGGCCTTCTGGGACTCCCAGGCTCGGAGCGCGTGAGCTGGGCCTTGTTGATGGTCGGCATCGCGCTGCTGGTCAGCACGACCAGCCTATTTAGAACGTCTATCGCGTTAGCTCAGCGTGATGGCATGAGTTACGGCATCCACGGTCGCACTTACGCGGGCATGCGTCACGGCGCGGCAAGCGTTCGCACCGTGCATATGAGCGGTGACTCCGGTTCCGCGCGTAAGGCGATGGGTTTTCACAGCGGTGGAGATGTGCACCAGCGCTTGATGCAAAGCATGGATTCGCTCGAATCACGCTTAGTAGCTGGAAATGCTGCCAAAGAGCGTCTTCGGCGCGGCGCACGTGACGTAGAATCCGGTCATGCTCCTGGTGGGTTAAGTTCGCCGCGCGAAAGTGCAGGCCAGCGCAACCGCACCCTAACGGAAACCCGGGTCAAGGCCGCTGAAGCCCAGCTAGCGCTTGCCTCCGAGGGTGATTCGAACCCGCCGTGGTGGGCGGGTGGTGATGCGCCACAAGATACAGCGCCGCGTGCCAAGGCTCTAGAGATCCGATCTCGCGATGCGCTAGAGGGTCGCGTAAGTCTAAACAGTGCGGGTCCCGAGAGTAAGCAGCCTCCCCAGGCTAAGGAAGGGCGCTCGCGGCTGCGCGAACACGCGATTGCGCCGGTGAAACGCAGCGTAGCGACGCACGCGTGGACTGTCCGCTAGGGGCGGACCACGCCTCCAGGCGCTTGCGTGTCCGGTGAAGGGTCTGAGGCGGTCCACCCTATTCGTTGATAACCCTCGGCCGAATACGGCGCTCGCTTAGCCGACCCCACACGCCTCAGATGTCTCACTTGAGGGGTGCAGTTTCTAAAAAGGTCCACTCAGCGTTGTCACGCGCTGCGCGACTCACCTCCCACTCGTCGCGAAAGAGGGCCACCGGATGGTTATCTTGGTCACTCACTGCGAGGGGTAGCCTTCGGGCTTCGAGGGCTTTGGCATTTTCCGCGCCCACTACCCAGCGCGCTGTGTTGTACGGCAGTTTGTCTAGGGCAACGCGGGCACCGTATTCGTGTTCGAGGCGGTACATGAGGACCTCGAACTGCAGTTGGCCGACAACGCCGCAAATAGGGTCCTTTTCCCTGCCACTCTGTGTAAAGAGTTGAACGGTGCCCTCTTCCGAGAGTTGCTCGATGCCTTTCTGAATTTGCTTGCGCTTCAGGGGGTCGAGCAGACGCAGGCGGCCAAAGTGTTCCGGTGAGAAGCGAGGCACTTCGGTAAAGGCCAAGTTGGGGTCGGCGGCCAGAGTATCCCCGATACGAAAAAGGCCTGGATCATAGATTCCGACGATGTCGCCAGCGACGCCCTCGACAACGGCGGCGCGGTCCTGGGCGAAAAACGATTCAGCGCGGTTGAGGCGAATCTCTTTGCCGAGACGCCGATGAAATACACGCATGCCGCCCTCGAAGCTACCAGAGCAGATACGTACAAACGCGATGCGATCGCGGTGCGATGGGTCCATGTTGGCCTGGACCTTGAACACGAAGCCGCTGAACTCTGCGCCTTCGGGTTCAATCACCTTGCCGCCCGCGCTCTTGCGCGGGCCGGGCGCCGGGGCAAGGTCGCGAAAGACGTGTAGGAAAGGCTCGACGCCGAAGTTGGTCAGAGCGCTGCCAAAGAGCACAGGTGTGATTTCGCCTGCCAGAAAGCGCGCCCTTTCGAAGGTTTCGCCCGCACCGGTTAGCAGCTCGATCTCATCTTTGAGTTCTCTGCGGGCTCGTTCGCCGATCAGTGCTTCGAGCTGAGGGTCTTCGATCCCCGCTACCGATACGTCTGCGCGCTTGGCTGCACCGTCCTTGCCCAGGGCGAAGCGCATCACAGTTTGCGTTTCTATGTCATAGACGCCCTGAAAAAGGTCACCGCTGCCGATGGGCCAAGTGCGCGGCACGGTGGCGATGCCGAGCACCTCCTCGAGTTCACGCATGAGTTCAAATGGGTCACGACTAGGTCGGTCTAGCTTGTTTACGAAGGTAACAATGGGCGTGCCCCGCATGCGGCAGACCTGAAAAAGCTTGCGCGTTTGGGCTTCCACGCCCTTGGCCGCGTCGATAAGCATGATCGCGCAGTCCGCCGCCGTCAGCGTCCGGTAGGTGTCTTCGGAGAAGTCTTGGTGACCGGGGGTGTCGAGCAGATTGTAGCGGATGCCCTCGTGCTCGAACTGAAGCACCGACGAAGTGATCGAAATGCCGCGTTTGCGTTCCAGCTCCATCCAGTCGCTGGTGGCGGCACGCGCAGCTTTGCGGGACTTGACCGAGCCAGCTTCGTGGATGGCGCCGCCGTAAAGCAAGAGCTTCTCGGTAAGCGTGGTTTTACCCGCATCCGGATGAGAAATGATGGCGAAGGTGCGTCGCCTTGAGACCGCTGACCCCATAACGTTCCCGGGCCACCTAAGCCAAGCCCAGCCCGCTGGCAAGCCATTGCACTGGTGTCTGGCGGTGACGGGGCGTGGATTATCAATCTCCGAGCGCGCCTTTTGAGCTCGAAACGAAATGAAGGCTCGAGTCTGGCACCCTCTGGGTGCGCATCACCGCCGCCCGGAAAATCTCGCGTCATTAACGGGTCCCGAGCTTTGTCGCTCGGTCGCCACAAACCCTTGAGCGCCATTCGCGGTCTCGGGCTTCGGTCCCCGGGCGCAAGTCCGCCGAGCGCTCAGCGCGTTTGCCAAAAAATCCAAGAAGGCCTGCAGATTGTCCCATGGCACATGTTTTGCTCTCGGTGGAGAGATTCGCGCCGGCCCCAGTGGGGGTCGCGACGCGTTGACTTGTGCCGCTGGCGGCCACAAGTGCTAGGCGATGTCGGTTAGCGGAGACCAGACGCTCAGCGCGCTTGCGTCATGTCTGCGCGCACTCGCGCATCACGGCCAAATCGATGTGCGTACCGACGCGGAAACGCTCGCGGCTTATGCTAAAGACGAGGGCGATGTCGCTCCGCAAACACCGGGTGCGGTCATTCATGTCGCGTCGACAGCAGAGGCGGCAGCGGTACTCGCCGCAGCGAACCAGCACGGCATCCCTGTGACGGCGCGGGCGGGTGGCTCGTCGCGGGTTGGTTCGGCGACACCCGTACGCGGCGGGCTAGTCCTCTGTTGTGGGGGCATGACACAGGTGTGCGATGTAGATCGTGAGAATCGCATCGCTGTTGTCGAACCCGGTATCACGCTTGACGCGCTCAATCGAGTATTGGCTGCTGATGGGCTCATGTATGCGCCGGATCCGAACTCTTCGGCCTATTGCTGCATCGGTGGCACTATCGGCACGAATGCTGCCGGGCCCAGAACCTTCAAATACGGTGCCACGCGCGAGCACGTCTTGGGACTTGAGGTCGCACTGGCCGATGGACGCACGCTGCAGCTCGGGCGCCGCACCCGCAAGGGTGTGACGGGCTACGACCTTGTCGCACTCTTCGTCGGTAGTGAGGGGACGCTCGGCATCACCGGGCGGGCCACGCTGCGACTGCTGCCGCGCCCCGGGGCCATCGTGAGCGTAATGGCCTATTTTGACAACATCGAGGCACTGCCTGCCGCCGTGAATGCACTCGCAAGCGGCGGCGTAGACCCACTGTGCATTGAGATGATGGATGCACCGGCTCTACATATATTGCGCGACGCAGGGGTTGCCGTTCCGGTCGCGGAAGCAGCCCTGCTGCTCGATCTCGAAGTATCCGCTACGGCAGGGAGCGCCCGCCTAGAGCGCGCCGGTGCAGAACTGACACGTCTGGGTGCATCCGAAGTCCACGTTGCTGAGAGCGCGCCTGCGCGCGAAGCGCTCTGGGCCGTCCGTCGTGACCTTTCCCGCACGCTGCGAGAATGCGCAGTGCATAAGGTCTCCGACGACGTTGTCGTGCCGTTGACCGCCATGGCCGATCTGCTCGCCCATACCCGGGCGCTGAGCGAGCGCTTCTCTCTGTGCATTCCCACCTACGGTCATGCCGGTGACGGCAATCTCCACGTCAACTTTCTTTGGAACGATGACGCCGAGCGCCCAAAAGTAGAGGCAGCAACACGTTCCCTTTTTGAGAAAGTCATTGCGCTCGGGGGGACGCTCACTGGCGAGCACGGCCTCGGTCTCACCAAGCGCGACTACTTGCCGCTAGAGCAATCTGCCGATCTCATTGCTATCCAGCGCGCCCTCAAGGCCGTCTTCGACCCCCGAGGCATTCTCAATCCCGACAAAATCTTCCCACAGTCCCACGGTCCCTGTTAACCCGACCCACGGGTTTTTGAGATTGCGATCGTTTGCTAGATGAGGCCGCCGCACCTGATAGCGGAGCTGTCGCGGATGATGGCGGCGGTTAGGTCGACATCGCCATTGCGTATGCGACGCAGATCAGTTGCGTTACCGCCAACGAGTTCGGGAAGGGCGGGGATATCTCCACGGGCCGCGAAAAAGCCGCTGGCGACCTCGCTTGATCGGCCCGCGCCGCACGTGCGTGGCTCACGCAGCGCGAAGACCGATACGTAGACATCCTGCTCTGAGATCAACTTCGCGATGTCGGCGTAGGTATGCTGCACGCGAATGCCCGGCTGCAACGAATCCTTGCTAAGGATCTCGGGGGCCTCCACGAAAGTGTCGTCGGTTATGTGGACGATAAGTTTGCGTGCATCCGAACGCAGATCGCAGGATTTCAGCGCAAGTGCCAATGCATCAAGGCTGTTTTCCGGGCAGTCGATATTGAGCATTTGGGGCGTTACGAGCTGGCGGTCTGCGCTTGCAACGTGTTGCCAGTGGACAACTGCTTCCCTTAAGGCTCGCGGAGACTCGAGCGGCGCGCACGCATTGATGGTGGTGGCATCGTCGACGAAGGCCACCATCCGCACGCGAACGTCCGTATATGCCGCTTGCGCCGCTGCCCAGAGTTCTTCAACGCCGGCGGCGATTGCGCCGAGTTCCCCACGCATCGAGGTGCTGACGTCGACGACCAACGTGAGGTCCAAGGCTTCGCGACACGAGTCCGGGGCGCGCTCGTGATCTGTGGCGCTTGCGGTTTCGGAGTCCGCATGTCGTGCCTCCGGCGCCGGGGCTGCAACCTCGTCAGCGCCAGCGGTGCAACCAGTCGCGAGCCCCAGCCATACAAGAAGCGCGCTTGTCCAGTGGACGCCTAGAAGGGCTTTTCCTGGTGCAGTATGCTCTGCGTTGGGGTGCGGGGTCTTCACACGACCCAGCGCGTGCAACATTTAAGCCGCGATACGGTCGTGCCTAGGTCAATCCATGCCAGTCGAGGCGCACGCGAGCAGTTTTAGGTTCCCTCACAGTTTTCGAAGGTGAAGCGGAATGGGCTTAGCGTGGTGCCAGGTGCGCCCACCTCACGAAGCCGCGTGATGTCTGCGTTGGCGGGTAGCCCGACGCAGAGCATCGAACCGCCTATCTGATTGCCCGTGCGCTCTATGGCCCCGAGCTGGCAGGGTTGTGCTTCCGAAGGATTGAGACTGCCACAGGCGCCTTCGAATAGGTTGTTTTCGGTGACCTGCACGCGGCAGCTCTCGTTCGAGACGCTGCCGGTTTCGCGGTTAAATACCGCCTGAACTAGCCGTATGGAGATGTCTTCGCTAAATGTTGCTTCGAAGCGAAGCGTGGAGTGGGTATCGTTGACTCGGCCTACGCGGCACTTCAGCAGCGGCGGCGTCGTTTCTTCGTCCGCAGAGCTGAAGCCTCGCGTCACTGCAGTACAACCGCCGGTTTGCTGGCAGCTTACCTGGTACAGCAGGCTCACCCCCAGGGGGGCTTCGTCGCTGCAGCCCAGCGCAAAACAAATGGCCCCTAGCACCAGCGCCGAACGTCGAGCTTTCACCAGCGTGAGCGGTGCTAGGGTGCGTTGCCTGCGCGCGTGCCCGATATGCGAAAAAGCTACGGCAAATGAGGCTACGATATGACGCAACACCGACACCTTCCTAGGCTACCGTGTCTGTCGCGCTAGATTCAACGCCTTTGCGATATCGTCGACAAGATCCGCGGCGGATTCAATACCCACAGAAAGGCGCACGAGGCCGGGCGTGATGCCTGCAGCCACAAGATCGCTTGCGGAAAGGGCAGCGTGGCTCATCGCCGAGGCGTAGGAGCAGAGCGACTCAACGCCGCCAAGGCTGTCGCCTAGCGCAAAGAGGTCCAGGGTTTCGAGGAATGTTTTCGCGCGGGCCGCGGTGCCCAAGTCTGCGCTTACGATCGCGCCGAAATCCGCCATCTGGCGCTGGGCGAGTGCGTGATCGGGGTGCGCTGGAAGCCCGGGGTAGTGGACGGCGGCGAGGTCGGTTTGCTGGGCGAGGAACGCTGCCACCGCGCGGGCGTTGCGGCAGGCTGTGGCGAGGCGCAGGTGGAGCGTGCGCAGGCCGCGCAGGGTCAGGTAAGCATCGAAGGGCGCAAGAGCACCGCCTTTTGCGCGCTGGATGAAGCGAAGTCGCTCGAGGATGTGCGGGTCGCGACTAAGTGCCACGCCACCCAGGGTGTCGCTGTGGCCACCGAAGTACTTGGTGGACGAGTGCACGACGATGTCGATGCCAAGATCAAGTGGCCGCTGTAACAGCGGCGTCGCGAAGGTATTGTCGATGACGGTGCGCACGCCCGCCGCGCGCGCAAGCGCAGCGGTTTTGGGTAGATCAATGAGCCTCAGCAGCGGGTTCGACGGCGATTCCAACCAGAGTAGCGCCGGCTTTTGGTCAAGACCCGCCTGTAAGCTGGCGGGGTCCGCCAAGGAGAACCAGTGCAATGTGATGCCCCGCTCCTGATGGAGTGAAGTCAGCAGCCTATAGGTGCCACCGTAGAGTTCCCGGCAGGCGAGGACACCGCCGCCGTGGGGCGCCAGTTGCAGCGCCGCATCCATTGCTGCGCAGCCCGAGGCGAACGCCACCGCGTCCGGCGCCCCTTCAAGGTCGGCGATCGCCGCTTCAAGGGCCGCACGGTTGGGGTTATCGATGCGCGCGTAAGTGTAGGGCCCGGGGGCGTCGACCTTTTCCCGCCGGTAGGTACTGGCGAGCGAGATGGGCGGCATGACCGCGCCGGTCCCCAAGTCGAAGCGTTCGCCCGCATGTGCCAGCCGCGTATCCACGTGCAACTTGCTCATGGACTCTCCCTGGCAGTCGCGCATCGCTCGCGCAAGGTTCCCGTGCCCGAGTGCGCGGGTCCGGGGTGTGTGTATCGTGCGCCGAACCCCTGGGCAGACTGGGCCTCGGGGCCAAACCCGCTGCTGCGCCAAGCAAACGTCAGGGCCCAAACCCGCAGCACAGGGTGCGCGCGCAAACCAGGCATTGACGCCCCTGGGCCCTCCAGCTAGCGCAGCGGTCTCATGGCGGGGACACAAGCGGCGAGCAACCTCAATCCAGCGCAGGCACAGGCGGTTCGTCATAGCAGTGGGCCACTGCTCGTGCTGGCCGGCGCAGGCAGCGGAAAAACCCGCGTCATCACGACGCGCATCGCGCGCCTTATCGAACTTGGCGCCCAGCCTGAGCGCATCCTCGCTGTGTCCTTCACCAATAAGGCCTCGGAGGAAATGGGCGAGCGGCTGATGAAGCTGACGCCCCGGGGGGTGAGCAGCAAGGTCTGGCTTTCCACCTTTCACCGCTTCGGCGTGCGTTTTCTGCAACAGGAGGCCGCGTCTATCTGGGGGTCGCGGGCGTTTGTTGTGCTGGACCAGGGCGACGCGGCCAGCGTGCTGCGCGAACTTCTGCGCCGGGAAGCCTTCAGCGACCGTGCCCTCGATCTGAACGCGATCATGGCGCGCATCTCCCTCTGGAAGAACGGTTTTATCACGCCGGATACCCTCGACCCCGCCCACTTCGAATACGAATACGACGCGGTCGCCGCTGCCCTTTACGTCCGCTACGAGGAACGCTTGCGGGCGTTGCGCGCCGTCGACTTCGATGATCTCATCGTGCTGCCCGCCCGGGAGCTGATGGCGCGGGACGATCTGCGTGAGCGCTGGCAGCGCCGCTTCTCCCACATCCTCGTCGACGAGTTCCAGGACACCAACCGCGTGCAGCTCGAGCTGCTGCGCCAGCTTACCGGCGCCCACCGCAACGTGTGCGTGGTGGGCGACGACGACCAGAGCATTTACTCCTGGCGCGGCGCGGACATCACGAATATTCGCGACTTCGAGCGCCACTTTCCGGGTGCATCTATCGTCAAGCTTGAGGACAACTACCGCTCGCGTTCCCCCATTCTGGAGGTCGCCAACGCGGTCATCGCCGGCAGCCGTGAGCGCCGCTACGAGAAGGTTTTGCGTTCCGCGCGCGGCCCTGGAGACCGCGTCAAGCGCGTCGAACTCGCCGACGGCGACAGCGAGGTGCACTACGTCATCAGCCGCATCCGTGCCTACCGCGAGCAGCACTATGACTACCGCCACATGGCCATTCTCTACCGCTCGAACCTGCAGGCGCGGGTCGTCGAGCAAGAGCTGCGGGCCAACGGCATGCCCTATCGTCTGCTCGGCGGTACCCAATACTTCGACCGCAAGGAAGTGAAAGATGGCCTCGCCTACCTGCGCCTGCTCGTGAACCCCGACGACGAGATCTCCCTACGTCGCATCATCAACACGCCAGCGCGGGGGGTGGGTGATACTAGCGTCGAATACCTTTCCGCCTACTCGCTAGCGCAGGGCGTGAGCTTTATGGAAGCGGTGCGCCGCGCACGCATCGTCGGCAAGCTGCCCGACAACACCGTGCGCGGATGCGAGGCACTGCTGCGCTGCCTCGATGGCGCCCGTCGGCACTTGGAAGATGGCCTGCCCCTCGACCGTGTCGCCCAGAGCCTTTTCGCCGATGCGGGCCTTACCGAGGACCTGCGCATGGCGGCCAAAGGCGGTAAAAGCCGCCTGGAGAACCTGGATTTCCTCGCCCGCGCGCTTGCTCGGCACCAAGAAGCACAAGGCAGCGGCCCGGAGAGCCTTGCCCGCCTCATTCAGCGTCTGACATTGCGCATAGAGAGCGAAGAAGGCGCCGGCAATGAGATCACCCTGGCGACGCTGCACGCGGCGAAGGGCCTGGAGTTTCCCGTCGTGCTCATCTTAGGTTGCGTCGAGGGGCAATTGCCCCACGCTCGCACCGTCGATCCTAAAGTCACCGAACACCGTCCGGGCGAAATCGACGAAGAGCGGCGCCTCTTTTACGTGGGTATCACCCGCGCCCAGGACCACTTAGAGCTGCTCGTGCCCCGGAGCCGCTCCCTGCGCGGCAAACGTACGCCGCTTACGCCGAGCCGCTTTCTAGACGGCCTGCCCGAAGCCGCCATCGAAACCGTCGAAGCCACCATCTCCACCACGCTAGCCCCCGACGAACTCGCCGCCATGAGCGCCGCCCTCCTTGAGCAGCTCGCCGGCCGTGGCAAGTAAGGGCCTGGGTGGGCGTCTAGCTGGCACCATGTCTGGGGGGAAAAGTGAAGAGAACCGGTATGCTTTGCGTTTGGGTGCTCCTTGGGCTGCTTGCCGGCACGGCCAGCGCAGAAGCGCCAGCGGTGGGTGCTGGGTTGCCGAAGGCTGCGGCCGAGCCCGGCGTCGCGACGTGGCAGGAGGGCAATGTGACGCCGCCGGCGCTGCCCACGCGGGTCGAGGTGGGGCTCTACGTGCTGGGGGTGCCGAAGATCTCATCATCCCAGGACCCTTTCCCCAAGTTTGCTATCGAGGCATTTCTCGATCTGCGCTGGCAAGACCCGCGGCTTGCTTTTTCGCCTCGGGAAGGTGAACCCCACCGCAGGACCTACCAGAATCAAGCGGCGCAAGCGGTGCTCGCCCAAAATTGGTCGCCTGACATCAGTTTCGAGAACGGCGAGGGGCGGCGGGAGGTTGAGTCCAGCGAGCTGTTCATCGAGGCGGATGGTCAGGTTGAATACGGTGAGCGCTTCAGTGTCACGCTGCACGCCGAGGTCGACCTGCGGCGTTTTCCCTTCGATAGCCAGCGCTTCGTGGTCTCCCTTGAATCCTTCGCTTGGGATGCGCGCTTTGTCGAGTTGGTGGCCGCGCCCGAGAAATCTGGCCTCAACCCAGGGTTTCACACCCTCGAATGGCGCTTTGTCGACTTCGATTGGGAAGCGCACGAAGTGAAGGAAGTGCGCTCATCCTCGGCGTTTTCTCGCCTAGACTTTCGCATTCACGGCGAGCGCATTGAAGGTTTCTATCTGTGGAAGATAGCGCTGCCGCTATTGCTGATCGTACTCTTCTCTTGGTCGGTATTCTGGATGCGCCACGAACCGGGGTCTGGCCGCATGCAGCGCACGTATATCGGCTTGCTTACCGTCGTGGCATTCCACCACATCGTTTCCGCCAACCTGCCGCGCATTGCGTACCTCACCTTCCTTGACGGCCTGGTGCAGCTCGCCTTCGCGTCGATTGGGCTTACGCTCGTGCAGGTCGTTACGGTGCATCGGCTGGTCGATGCTGGCAGAATAGACGCGGCCGATAGGCTCGACCGCGTCGCACAAATCGCTATGCCTGCCGGCTGTCTTTTGGCACTTCTGGTGCTCTGGTTCGCCTTTCACTAGCCCTTCACTAATACGCACCAGCTTAAGGTTGAGCCTCTACAGCCCTGTGTTCGCTGCCGCACCCTATCTTCTCTGCGACGGACTCGATGGCCGCCCACTCCGACGTATGGCTAGCCTGGCTTTCTTTTACCAACCGAACCGCTCGCTCACGTACCTCCGATGAAAACCTG
>SLQV01000029.1 GCA_007131285.1 Myxococcales bacterium | reverse complement strand
GGCGCGCAGGCGCACCCTCCGGAGCCCCCCACAATTGGGCACTGCGCGCAGCTCCGTACCCAATTGTGGGTCCCCCCGAGACCCTCCGCGGGCCCCGCAGCCACGCGCTCGCCGGGACCCCAGCCTGCATGGCGTGATCGATTGAAGGCGCGCGGCGAACCCAGGGCTGTAGCGGCTCAACCTTAAGCTGAAGCGTATTAAGTGAGCTGTACATGTGCGGGCGTATGCCGCCACGACGCGGGCTTCCGCACGGCTGCGGACAACATGCGACTGGATGACTTCGACCCCGAGGCCTGTCCCGGCCTTGAAGCGCGCCATCTGGGCTTCGTACGCGTCTTGCGCCGCGCAAACGCTTGAACTTCCTCCACATATGCAAGCGCGAGCGTCGCGAAAGCGTCTCGCGTCAAAGGTCTCACAAGGGGTAAGACGTAGGGGCCCGCGAAAAGGTTCCCGCCTAAAGCTGGGACCGAACGATTTAGGCGCGGAGCATGGAGGCGGCGTCGGCGGCGGTTGTTTGGCGGATGCGGTAGAAGGCGATGATGAGGGCTAGGCCTACTGCCGCCTCTGCCGCCGCAATGGCAAGCACCAGGAGGGTGAGCACCTGGCCGGACGGCGCGCCGGGCCAGGCGCGGTTGCCGGCGATGAGCACTAGATTCGCGGCGTTGAGCATGAGTTCGAGGCTCATGAGCTGCACCAGCATCGTCCGGCGGAGCACGATGCCGGTGGCGCCTACGGTGAAAATCAGCGCTGCGAGCACGAGATAGGCTTCGGTGGGCGCGTGCATCATCCTGGTTGTCTCCCCACCCATGCCTTGGCATTTGCCGGCTCGCCACCACCACCACCATTGCCGCCGGCCGCCGATGCCTGGGAGGCCGCCGGCACTTCATGCCAACCGCGGGAGCGCGTGATGGCAATCGCGCTCACCATCGCGGCAGTCAACAGGATGCCGACAAGCTCAAACGCGACAAAGTGTTCACGGAACAGGCTGCCGCCTACGCTGGCGACTGTCCCAAACCCAGCAGGGGTGTCCGGCCGTGCGGGCAACGCCGCGAAGACAAAAGCGCCCGCCATCGTCACAGCGAGCGACACGCCTGCCGCCGCGAATAGCGCAACGGCCCAACGCGGCCTGGGCGCGAGCGGCGGCGGCAGGGCTTCGCCGCCGAGCAGCATCATCACAAAAATGAACAGCACCACCGTGGCACCGCCGTAAACCAGAATCTGCAACACCGCGAGAAACTCGGCCGAGAGCGCAAGAAATAGCAAAGATAGCGCCACGATATGCCCGAGCAGCGCACATGCTCCTCGCAGTGGACTTCGGCTCGTGACCGTCAATACCGCGGTCAAAAGCGTCAAGCTCGCGAGCACCAGCCAAGCAAGTCCTGGCAACAACGTGGACGCGCCTTCCATGGGCGGAAGGCTTAGCAGACACGTCCGCGGATTGCCGCTGCAAATCTCTCCGCTCTTGGGCAATCGGATGAGGTCAAGCCCTGCACAAGCCCGGGCAGTGCGCCGGGGGGGGAACGGGCACCTGGGTCACGCGGACGAAAGCCTACGTGTCGCTCCAGCCCGCTGCGCGTTCGGCTAAGGGTCTCAAGGGAGCGCGTCCGCAGCTAACAAACGCAGCGAACTTAAGGCACGCGCTGGTTGTTCGACGAGGGCGCAATCCGGCTCAGGCCCTTCACCGGACACGCCGATCGCTCCACCCGACCACGCTTGCCCCCTCCGCAAACGGAAGTGCATCTCCCCGCCGAGCTAGCGGGTAAAGGTCTGGGCCCAGGAGTCGTGGAGCTGGGTCCGCGGGCGCTTGTGGGCGGCAGCGTAGAAGTCGTCGCTAAACTTTCGAATCATGCCGAGCAGAGGCATCGCCGTGCCATCCGCCAAGGCGCAAATGGTATTGCCCATCATGTTGCCGGCGATCTCCACCAGCAGGTCGACTTCCTTTTCGCTCGCCTCGCCGTCGCAGAGGCGGTCGAGGACGTCTACCAGCCAGCCCGTGCCTTCGCGGCAGGGCGCGCACTGGCCGCAGGATTCGTGCTTGTAGAAGCGCATCAGGTTGCGCCCGGCGTCGACCATGCTGACGCTGCTATCCATCACTACGGCGCAACACGTGCCCAGCATGGTGCCGAGCGCTTTGGCCGTGTCGACGCCCATGCAGACATCCAGGTGGGATTTGCCGTGCCAACGGTGGAGCGGATGCTTTTCATCTGGCGCGTCCACTAAATCGCCCGGCCGCAGTACCGGCGTCGAAGAGCCCCCGGGAATCACCGCCTTGAGCTCGCGCTCCGGATGCAGCAGCCCGCCCCCCAACTCGTAGATGACCTCGTTGAGAGTCAGGCCGACGGGCCCTTCGTAGATGCCCGGGCGCCGGACGTGGCCGCTCACGCCGTAGAGCCGCACGCCGCCGTCTTGCTCAAGACGCGACAGCGCCGACCAGGCTGCGCCACCGCGCTCCAAGATGTCGGGAATGTGCGCCATCGACTCAAGGTTGTTGACCACGGTGGGCATGCCGAAAAGCCCGCTGACCGCGGGAAACGGCGGCTTCAAGCGTGGTTCGCCGCGGTAGCCTTCGAGGCTGTTGAGCAGCGCGGTCTCCTCGCCGCAGATGTACGCACCCGCGCCTAGATGCACGTGCAGGTCGAATGCGTAGTCCGTGCCGGCCACGCGCTGACCGAGAAGGCCCGCTTGATACGCCTCGGCGATCGCGTGTTCGAGCCGTTCTATGGCGAGGGCGAGTTCACAGCGTACATAGATGTAGCCACGCTTCGCGCCCAACGCGTAGGCCGCCAGAATGCAACCCTCCACGATGCGGTGCGGGTCGTTTTCCATCAACGTGCGGTCCTTGAAGGTACCCGGTTCGCCTTCGTCCGCGTTCACCACAAGGTACACCTCCTGGCCGGGCTGCGGGTTTACGAACCCCCACTTTAAGCCCATCGGAAATCCAGCACCGCCGCGACCCCGCAGATTAGAGGCTTTTACCTCGTCAATCAGCGACTTGGGCTCCCGCTTGCCCACGACCTGGCGTAGCACGTCGTAAGCGCCGTACTCGCTCGCGACCGCAAGCGTGTGGCTATCAGGCACGCCGTAGCGCTTAGTGAGAACAGGTTCGCCGAAAGCACCAGTGAAGACCATCGCGCTAGATTCCCCCTGCTTTGCGCAAACGCACGTCACTCAACGCGACGTCCGGTGCGACTGCACCACCGATAGCCGCCACCTGACCCGGTGCCGTGTTTCGGTCCAGTTCGTCGATAAGCTTCGCTAAGCTCTCGGGTGTCAGGCGCTCGTAATAGCGGTCATTCACTTGAATCATCGGCGCCTCGCCGCAGGCCGCCAGACACTCGGCCTTAAGCAACGTGAACTTGCCGTTCGCGCTTGTTTCGCCGGCTTTACATCCAAGCAGCGCTTCAAGCTGCTCCTGAATCACGCCGGCCCCGCGCAGCTCACAAGAGAGCGTGCGGCACACCCACACCACATTGGGCGCCACCGGACGCTGATGCAGGCTTGTGTAAAAGGTAGCAACACCTTTCACTTCTGCGGTGGTTAGACCTAGCTTGTTCGCCGCAAACTCCACCACCTCGGGCGATATCCAACCTTCTTGTTCCTGACAGAGAGCCAAGAGCGGAATGCACGCCGCCCGCGACTTGGCGTAGCGCGTCAGAACTGTTTGGAAGCGCGCTTCTCGCGACGGATCTAGCTCAAAACTCACGATGCTTTTCTCACCTTGTGGGCCTAGGCGGGGCGGGATGGACAGCGTTCGCACCTGGGCTTCGCGCACGGTTTCCCGCGCGTGACGTTAGGCGCGTAGTCCCTGAGCGTCAACCAAGTGACGGGTGAGGCGCCGTGCCGCAGCCTTCAGACCGCGCGTGGCCCTAGTGCGCAAAACCTCGACAGCCCAAACGTCTATCGCTTAATCTAGCTGTTGAGGGTGAGAGGCGCGTCCGTTTCGGACGCCGAACCCTGGGAGAATGCTTGTGTCCGATGGCAATCAGCCCAAGGCTTTCTGTCCCAGTTGTGGGACGCCCAATCTGAGTAGGCGCACGCATTGTTCTCGCTGTGGCGCCGATCTTACCGTTGACGCCGCACCTCGCGGCGTCAAGTCGACGATGGTATTGGGGACCATCAACCCTTACCAGGAAGGACCCGCTTCGCGACCTAAAGCGCAGCGTGCCTCACTTGCGTCGCCTCCTGGTCCAGCGAAGCAAGCCAAACGCTCTTCTCTGCCGCCGCCTCATCGCAATAGCCAATTGCCCTTCGCAAGAACAATGCGCGCCGAGCAGATTTCCGAAGGAGATGCGCGCGAGCGCCGACCGTCTCTGCCTCCGTCCATACCGCCGCCTATGCCGTCAGCGCGACCGTCGTCGCAGCCACCGCCGCTGACCGGCGGCGGCCCGCTCGGCGTGACGTCGCCCCTTGCCGACGAAGATTCTATGCTCGGCAGCGCAGAGCTCCAGAGCTTCGATGAAGCTGACTCTGGGGAGCAAACGGGACACGCGACATTTCTGAGCCAGCAGAGGCAACAGCTTGCGCAAGGATTCGGGCGCATTCGCGATCGTATCGCCGACAAAACGTCAAGCTTCGATACCTGGCCACGGCGGTCCCTGATACAGCTAGGGGGCCTGGCGCTGCTGGTCAGCTCGTTACTAACATGCCTGCTGGCAGTCGTCATCGCGCGTGGCTGCGGAGACGCTCCCCCCACAGGCAGCGGGCCCGACCTCAGCCTCACCGTGGCGGCGCACACCGCGACCACCGCGGCACTCGGGGCCGTCTTGCAGGCGTGCGCGCACGATGGCACGGCGAAGCGAGCGGCCCATTGGTTCGTTCCGGAGCGACGCGATGCCTTGCTGCGCGATGCCTGCAGGCTCCAGAAACTAGCACAGGGCATGACTAGCTTCGAAGCAGTGGCGGCCCTCCCCATCAGCGGCAGCGAAAAAGGGAAACTAGCAAGCGGGCTTGGTATTGAGCCAGCCGACTGCCTGGAGCTGGCGCTAGAGAGCGGCTCAGTCAGCGCTTGTTTCAGCGGCACGCCCCCGCGCTACCAAATCCTAGACTTCGAGATAGACCCAGGGTCGTGAGTCTTGTCCGTTTTGAGCATGTAACCAAGGCCTTCGGGCCCAAGAAGATTTACACCGATCTCTGCCTAAGCATAGAGCAAGGTGAAACCTTCACGGTGATCGGTGGTTCAGGCCAGGGCAAAAGCGTCATGCTCAAGATGCTGATCGGCCTGCTCAAGCCAGACTCGGGCCATATTTTTCTCGATGAGTCGCGCATCGACAACCTGCCCGCCGCCGAGTGGATCGGCGTGCGACGCCGTGTGGGCATGCTTTTTCAAGGTGGCGCCCTCTTCGACTCGATCAATGTCGGCGAAAATATCGCCTACGGGCTCCGCGAGCACCTCAAGCTTAGTGAGGGTGAGCTCCGCGAGCGCGTCGCCGAGGCACTCGCTCAAGTCGGCCTCGAGGGCATCGAGGCGATGCTTCCTTCCGACCTGTCCGGCGGGATGCGCAAACGGGTCGCCCTTGCCCGCGCTATCGTGATGACCCCGGAAGTTATTCTCTACGATGAGCCCACCACGGGCCTTGACCCGGTCAATACGCGGCGCATCAACGAGTTAATCATCGAGCTACAGCGCAAGCTAGCCATCACTTCGATCGTCGTCACGCACGATATGCAAAGCGTGTTTTCCGTCAGCAACCGTGTCGCCATGGTGCACGAAGGCCGCATCATCTTCACTGGAACCACCGACGAACTCCGAGCCAGTAGCCTACCGGAAGTGCATGCGTTCATTCACGGTGGCTGATATGCCCTCCCGTACCCCAATGCAGCCCGATCTAGCCGGTTCGTTGTCTGAGCGAGCCTCGACCTTTCAGGCGACGCACTTTCACGAAGTGGAGGGGCTTTCCGGAGATATTCGCTTCGCTACAGCAAGGTGTTCTCTTGGGGCACTGTTGGTCGCGCGGACCGAGGACGGCCTGTGCGCCGTCTTTCTCGGCGACGACACGCTGGCCCTTATCTCAACGCTAGGCAGACGCTTTCCGCAGGCACAGGTGCGCGCCGGAGGGACCGACTTGGCGCCCGAAGTCGCCGCAATACAGCACATCGTAGAGGAATCAGCGGGCGCCATCAGAACGCCACTGGTCCTGTGCGGCACGCCTTTTCAGCGCCGAGTATGGCGAACACTTAGTGCTGTCCCGACGGGCACCACCGCTACCTACGGCGACATCGCTAGGGCCGTTAAGCGGCCGAGTGCCGTAAGGGCCGTGGCTACCGCCTGCGGCAGCAATGCCCTGGCAGTGATAATTCCGTGTCACCGCATCGTGCGCAAAGATGGTCAGCTCTCGGGCTACCGCTGGGGCACTGCCCGCAAGCAAGCACTGCTTGAGCGCGAACGACGCCACGCCTTTTCTATTCGACCGTGCAGCACCGACACGATGACCTGACCTATACCCTCCATGCGCGTTTGGTTAATGCACTTCAGCCTAAGGTTGATGTAACCGTTCAGGGGGTCCAGAAAGCAAAGACGCTGCGGAAAGAAGCAAGTGGGCGTTGGGGACCCGCTTGCCGGCTTTAGGCCACCCTTTAGAGGTAAAGTGGGGGAGGGTTTGCGGGATTCACTCCCGGAAACCCGGGGGCATGCGTGTAAAATGCCCCCTGAACAGTTACAGGTTGATTGGCTACAACGCTACGTTCGCTGCCCGCAAACACCCCGGGCTTTTGTTCAGGCAGGCGACGGGTGCGTGGCTGCGGTGATTGCGGGGGGGGTTCTAGCGACCCAAGAGCGGGCATGGAGCGCAGGCGTCGCAGCAGCCCCCGGAGAGCTGACCAAGCGCGTCCACCGCTGCGGACTCCGCAGCCACGCGCCCGTCGGCGCGCTCCCAACCCGCGCTCTCGCACCCGGCCGAGGCGCACTTAGCACCAGCCGTCGACGTGGGAATCGGGGCCGGCGTGGGCGCCAGCGATCGGGTCGTGAGGTAGGGACCCCCGAGGGGCACGCAGATAGACGAAAGGTGTCTGCGAAAGCAGGTTCGACACGCGCGACATGTAGACATCGGCGGAGCGCTCTATCTGGCGCGCGAGATGACTTTTGTCGTTGCCCGCGCGCAGGAGCAGCCCCCAAAGAGGATGTACCAGCGTCGTGGCCTCACGCACCAGGGGTTCCACTTCCGCGTCGAGCTCAACTAGGCGGGCACGCAGTTGCTGCATCGTGTCCCGCAGATCGCGTGCGCTTGGCGTCACGGACAGCTCCGGGCCGTAGCCCTTCTCAATGCGCTGGAGTGTCAGTCGCGCAACGGAGAAGCGATGCTCCAGCAGCTCTTTCTCCTCCATGAGCGCGTCAAGCGCGACTTGTGCTTCGGCGAACGCTGAGAGAGAGACTATCTCTTTCTCAAGATCACGAAGCACAAGCGCGGTGCGCCAGCGCATGAGGTCCTTAGACACATGGACATCGGCGTAGATATGGTCGCCCACATAGAGAATTTGCTCGCCGCTCAGGCCGAGAAAACGCTCTACTGCAGGCGCATTGCCGCCTACGTAGACGCCACCTAGCTTGAGTTGATTTTGCGCGATGACCAAGTGCTCGCGCGCTTCGTCCACTAGCTCCAGAAATGGAAACGCCCCAGTGAAAAAGCCCGGCTTCATCGAACGCACGATGGTGAGATCGAAGAGATCACGCCAGGTCATCTCCCCCGGAAGAAACGCGTCGAAGGCATACGCCATCATCGCATTGGCATAGTGCCACTCGGAGTTTGTGATGAGCATCAGGCGCTTGCCAGCATGCTTGAGATCGAGAAGCGCCAGAGGCAGCTCGGGGTCGAGTTCGACGTAACGCTCGGGCTCGGCAATCACGTGTGCCTTGAGCTGCCCTTCCATATGCGCTTCATCAAGCGACGCGCGGATCTTGGGGTAAAGCTCCTGATAGCCCAGCGCGGGAGGCAGCTTGCCCTCATCGATTAGATCGACTGCCTGGGCGTACATGCATGCCTCCGACAAACCGAAGAGCGTATGGATGAATACCCAGCGGGGCATGGACAGATCTATTATCTCTTGCGCATAGAGCGCTCGGACCTCGTCAAACCCCATAACACGCGTGCCATGCACGGCTTTTTTGACGAAACCGAAACGGTTGGCTTTCACCAAGTTGCCGTGCTCGATGTCGAGGATAATGCCTAGGGAGACGAGTTCGGAATCAAACGATAGGTGCTCGACGGGCCAACCCTTCTGCGCAAGTCGCCGTTGCATGTGCGCGTATGCTTGAAGCTCCCACTCAGCGGACTTGTAGTGAATCAGCGTGTAGTCCATATCAAAGCCAATGGCGCGAATGGACCGCAGATTTAGCGTTCGATTACAGTAGACGCGTCGCTCTGGTGTTGGCAGCGTCAAGTGAGATAAGTTGAGTTCAGTCATGGTAGGCGTTTCGGGCGACGAACTAGCGGAACTTGATAGCGAAGGGCACGCAGCGAATAGAGCCCCGCGCGCAGCTTTAGATGTTTACGGAAGGGCCTGCTTCATAGAACACGGTGAGATTTGCGCCTGATATCCCTGGGGCATGTTGCCAAGAAGTCGCCTGAACGGTTGGCGGCCATGTCATGCCTGTGGGCCCACGAAGGTGGAGCGCACGCAACCAGGCTGGTGTAGCATAGGCGAGTTGCAGCCTTGCGCCTAGGGCGCGGTCCGGGGAGAATTAAGCGAGCGCGGCGACCAGACCGGTGCCTAGCGCTAGATCGGACCGAATGAAACGCGCGACTTTCAGGCACTTTATATGACCATCACCAAGCAGCAGCAGCTCAAGGTGGGCCTTTTCGTGGCCATTGCGCTTGCCATTGCCGTGCTCATCATCTTTCTACTCGGCAGCCAGACCGGCGTGTTCGACCGTAAGGTTAGCTACCATACATCGTTTCGCGACATCGAAGGACTGCGACCTGGGAGCCGTGTTCTGCTGGCGGGCCTCAACGCAGGCAACGTGACTCAAACCGAGCTGACCGCGGACGGGAGCATCAGAGTCAGTCTGGATATTGAACGCTCGCTCGCCACCCGGATCACGCCGGGCAGCCTAGTCACCATTGGCAGCAAGGGCATGCTCGGCGATAAACTCGTGCACATTGCGCTCGGACCGCCCGGCATCCCGCTACCGCCCGGTTCTGAGCTCATGAGCGAGGAGCCTGTGCCTTTAAGCACGTACTTGAGCCGCGCGGGTCACATCATGGCCTCCGTCGAAAAGACATCGGATAACCTTAATCGAATCACGGCGGTTTTCGCATCCGATGCCTTCTTAGGAAACATCACCGAAAGTGCAGAAGCACTCGGTCAGGTTAGTCGCTCGGTCAAAGAAGGCAGTGGTTTGCTGCCCAGGCTTCTGGACGATAGCGAACTTGCCACGCAAGCGGCGACGCTCATCGCCAGCGCAAACCAGATGGCGACACGCGCCGAGGAGGCCATGGTCGAGGTCGCATCGCTCGTTCGTGAAGTGCACCGATCGGACAGCATGGTCCATGCTCTGCTGCTAGGCGACAACGGGGACGCAACCGTGGCAGCCTTCGCTGGCGTCGCTAAAGAGGCCAGCGACATGCTAGCGACCGTTCGCACGCAGCCGAGCGCTGTCCACTCGCTGCTCTTTGATGCTGAAAGTGCCAACCTGGTGCACTCCATCGATAACGCCGCCGCATCGCTTGAGTCGGTGCTCAGCAAAGTCGACAGCGGCGAGGGCACCCTTGGCGCCCTCATCTCAGACCCTTCCCTGTACGAAGACCTCAAGCGCCTTGTCGGCGAGCTTGAACGCAACCGCATCCTCAAGTTCCTCGTCCGCCACTCCCTACGACAAGAAGACAAGGCCGCCGACTGATGCGCGGTTAACATAGGGCCGGGAGTCAGGACGGACTCAAGCGGGAGCGTCCCCGAAGGCGGGTAGCCATTCAGGGAGGGCATTTCACGCGCGTGCCCACGCGTTTTCAGGAGTGAATCCCGCGCCCTCTCCTTCCTGCGCCCTTTCCTTCCTGCGCTTCAGAAAGGTGGCCTAATGCTGGACACGCCCCCCAATACCCGCCTGTACTCTACTGCGGGCTTTTCGCGTGCCCTACCCCCCTGAATGCTTTCGAAGGCTCAAGCTGAATCCGTGACCCGTTAACGCAATGGGCCAAGTTCTGAGGGGCGCTCCGGCGGGCACGCCAGGGCGCCCGCGCACAGCCCCGGCATCCGCCCGCTTTCACGCCCAGGCGGCGCAGGCTCGACCTAATCCTAGGGCTACTTGCTCTTCGAAAGGAACTCGAGGGCCTCGCTGTCCGTGGAAAGGAGGACGTCGGTATCCTTGTCGACAAACGCGCGGTAGCTGTCCAAAGACTTGAGTAGGCGATAGAGCGCGGGGTTGCGCCCGTACGCTGCCGCGTAGATGCCCGCGGCTTCGGCGTCGGCCTTGCCGCGCACCTCTTGCGCCTTGCGGTAGCCTTCGGACTGGATGGTGCGCACTTCCCGCTCGATACGGCCGGTGATCTCGGCACTGATGCCCTGACCCTCCGACCGGAAGCGTTCGGCGATGCGCTGCCGCTCGGAGACCATACGCTCGAAGACCTTGTCCTGAACGCTGGCGACGTAGTTGATGCGTTTGATGCGCACATCGGCGAGTTCAACACCGTACTCGGGCATGCGCCGCGAGGCCTTCTCAAGGATCTCGGCCATCAGCCGGTTGCGCCCGAGCTTAGGGGCGAAGGCACGCCCACGCTCCGCCTGTTCCTCAGTGGTCTCGCTCTCGTTGTCGCCGAGGTCGTCGTTGGCTTCGAACTCACGATCGGTATTGCGGACAATTTCGATGAGCGCATGTCGGGCGATGATGTTGCGAATCTCGCCGTCGATGATGTCGTCTAGGCGCGATTGGGCGCGCTGTTCCTCCCGTAGACTCTGGTAGAAGAGCACCGGGTCAGCGATACGCCAGCGCGCGAAGGTATCGACCCAAATGTACTTCTTATCCTTGGTGGGAATCTCGTTGCGAACGCCGTCCCACTCGAGCCAGCGCTTATCGAAGCGGCGCACCTCCTGAATGAACGGCACCTTGAAATGCAAGCCCGGCCGGCTCTTGGGCTTGCCCTGAATCTTGCCAAACTCGGTGATCAAGACCTGCTGGTCTTCGCGAACAACGAAGGTCGACGCCGAAACAAGCACGATGATGGCCACCGCCAGCACGATGCCTACAATAGTACGCGTGGCCATAACTACTTGGCCCTCCCTTCAAGGTTCAGTAGCGGAACGACATTTTTGACGCCCGGATCAACGAAAATGCGGCGGCGCGCTTTAGGCAGCACCTCGGATAAGCCTTCGAGGTAAAGCCGGGTGCGGGTGACTTCCGGCGCTTTGCGGTACTCCACTTCAAGGGCCTCGAAGAGCGCCACATCACCGAGTGCGCGATTCACGCGCTCGGTGGCGTAGCCGTTGGCGGCTTCCACCGCTTGCAGCGCTTTGCCACGGGCCTCGGGGACCACCTTGTTGAAGTTGGCTTTGGCTTGGTTAATGAGCTTTTCGCGCTCTTGGGTGGCCTGGTTGACTTCATTGAAGGAGTCTCGAACCGGCCCTGGGGGATTGACGTCTTGCAGCTTCACGTCGCTGACGCGCAGGCCCATGTCGTAGCGGTCGCATAGCTCTTGTAGCCGCGCTTCGACCTCCACCTGAATGCCTTCACGGCCGACCGTAAGCACCTCGGTCACGCTGCGGTCACCGACGACTTCACGCATGATGGATTCCGTCGCATCGCGCAGCGTTGGGACCACGTTGCGCACCTGAAAGAGGTACTTGTAGGGGTCTCGAATGTAGTACTGAATAATCCACTCAACAGTGGCCACATTGAGATCGCCGGTCAACATCAGGGCCTCCGCCGCGCTGGCGTCGCCGCCGTTATACTCGCTACGAACACCTGCCTTCGTGGTGCGAAACCCGAACTCTTCTTTCTGTTGCAACCGCGCCTCGACGGTTTCCACCGTCTCAATCCAAAACGGAAGCTTAAAGTTGAGACCAGGCTGCATCAGGCGCGAATACGCCCCCAGGCGGAGCACCACACCCACGCTTTGGGCCTCAATGCGGGTGAATGAGGTCACCAGCCCGACGAGCACCACCAAGCCGACAATCAGGTATCTGCCGTAGCGTCGGTTAAAATCAGCGACACGCTGAAAGCTTTCGCGCAGCGCATCTTCGTCGAATCCGCCGCCGTTCACGGGGCGTGGGGGCCAATCTGCCATGCGGGGGCGTGCCATAGACCACACGCGGGGACAAGGTCTCGCCGAGCAGAAGCCAAGAGGCTAACCTTTCCGCCCAAGCATCGCGCGCGGGCACCCACGAATCTCCCCGGCCTTCACGAAGCCTCCGAAAAGAGAGCGTCTAGGGAATATGCGCATCCGGGGCCGAGTGAGAACTAGGGCGCGCCACGAATCCGGTAACCGGCGAGCGATGCCCCCATGGCGAAGAGGGCGGCCGGCTAGGCGGTCTGGCCGAGGAAGCTCGGCACTCATCGCGCCCGCCACGAGGCGGAGCGCTGGCCGGCACCCGTGGCCACCCTTTTCCCTGTCAGCACGTCGATCCCCTTGTCGGTCGGCATCTTCTTCATCGCCCAGCGGGTCTTCGGCGAATGGCAGCGCCGGGCGGCTACAGGGCGTTGCGGTCCAACGCCTCGATGAAGTCGGCTGGATCGACATTGCCGCCCGAGAGCACGACGAGCACGGTCTTGTCGCGACAATCGAGCGCGCCCGAGAGTGCTGCGGCGAGCGCGATGGCCCCCCCCGGCTCGGCCACCACCTTGAGCTCGAGAAAAGCCTGTCGCATGGCCAGGAGCACGGCCTGGTCGTCCACCGCTAGCCCGCCCGCGAGCAACCGTTGATTGACGGCGAAGGTGAGCTCCCCCGGCATCGGTGCGAGGAGCGCGTCGCAGATCGAGGCGGCACCCGGGATATTGCCCTCCCGCTGCCCCGAACGTAGCGACCGCGCGGTGTCGTCGAAACCCACGGGCTCGGCGCTCCAGACCGCGATCTCTGGAAAGTGGTGCACGAGTGCCGTGGCAGTGCCGGCGATCAGCCCACCACCGCTGCAGCAGACGATCGCGGCATCCGGCACGATGCCGAGCGCCCGTACGTCCTGGGCCAGTTCTAGACCGACCGTTCCCTGCCCTGCCATGATCCGTGGATCGTCGTAAGGCTTGACGAGGTGAGCACCGTCTCGCTCGGCGATTTCATGGCCGATGGCCTCGCGGTCGTCCCGACTGCGGTCGTAGAGAACGACCCGCGCCCCAAGCCGCTCGGTGTTCGACTTCTTGATCGACGGCGCATCTGACGGCATGACGATCGTGGCCGGTCGGCCCAGCAACCGCGCCGCCAAGGCCACACCCTGGGCGTGGTTGCCTGACGAAAATGCGACGACCGGGCCGGGCGGAAGTTGAGCGATGGTGTTGTAGGCACCGCGAAACTTGAAGGATCCGGTCCGCTGCAGCGCCTCGGGCTTGATTAAGAGCCTGCCGCCGACCGCAGCATCGAGTGCCTCGCTCGACAGCAAAGGCGTGCGCCTGGCGACACCGGCCAGACGGTCGGCCGCGGCCTCGATATCCGCGACGGTAACCAGATTAAGGGCGGCAGCGACGTGGTCAGTGGTCATCAGGTTGGCTTATGCTGCAGGCCGGGCCGTGGTGCTAGGTCGCCGAGCCGGTGCGCTGGTCGGCCGGGCAGCCGTTCGGCCGCAGCACTCTGACGGTTGCAATGGACCACCGTGTAGCCGTAGCGCCGGTGAAAAGCAGCAACACGCTCAAAACTTTCGCGCAGCGCATCTTGCGTCGAAGCCGCCGCCGTTGACAGGACGTGGGAGCCAACAAGCCATACCCGAGCCTGCTTTAGGACGCCTCCCAGCACGAGGCGTGGTGCATCCCCGCGCGCCTCGCCCACCGCACGCGATGAGGCTACCCTCGTCGCCCTAGCATGACACAAGCCGCACCGCGCATCTGTTTCGTGAGCGCCCACTTTCCACCGGACGTGGGCGGCATCCAGAACTACACACTGGAGGTGGCGACGCGCCTTGCCCGGCAGCACCCCGGCTTCTTTTTGGCGACGATGCCCGCCAAGCAGCGCCGCAGCGCCTCCGCCGAGAACGTGGCGTTCCCGGTGCACCGCGTCGGCCTGCGCCTCGACGAACTCGCGCTGAGCGGCGTCCCCGGCCTGCTGCGCCTTTGCCGCAAGCATCGCCCGGACGCCGCCCTCGCCGCGCACTGGGCGCCCGCCGCGGCCCTCGCGACCGTGCGGCGCCTTACGGGGTACCCGCGCCGCATCGTCACCGTGAGCCACGGCAAAGACGCGGTGCAAATGCCCTTCGCCGCCCGGTCGCCCGCGGGCCGCTTCTACGCACACACGCGCCGCCGGGGCTTGGGCCAAAGCGACGCGCTCATCGCGGTATCGCGTTTCGTCGCGCACAATCTGACGCGCGCGGGCTACCCCGAATCCCGCATCACGGTGGTCAACAACGGGGTCAGCGCCGCGCGTTTCTCAGCGTCGGACGGCGCCACAGCCAAGCAGGCGTTGGGCCTAGAAGGCAAGACCGTGCTGCTCAGTGCGGCGAGGCTCATCCCCCGCAAAGGGCTCGACCTCAGCTTACGCGCCTTCGCGCTGGCCCGCGCCGCCGAACCCAACCGCGCGTTGCACCACGTCATCGTGGGCTCGGGCAAGGAGGAGGCGGCACTGCGCGCGCTCGCCCAGGAACTTGGCCTCAGCACCCACGTGACCTTCGCGGGCGAAGTCGGCTACGCCGCGATGCCGGCCTACTACCACGCCTGCGACATTTTCATGCTCTTGCCGCGGGACCTGCCGGGCGACGTCGAGGGCTTTGGCCTCGTCTTTCTGGAAGCGGGGGCCTGCGGCAAGCCGGTCATCGGCGCCCGCGCTGGCGGCGTTGTCGACGCCATCGACGACGCACGTACGGGCCTGCTCATCGCCCCCGACAGCCCGCAGGCCGCCGCGAGCGCCTTGCTCGCGCTGCTCCGCGACCCCGAGCGGGCGCACGCGCTCGGCGATGAAGGCCGGCGCCAAGCCCTCGGCCCCCGTTCCTGGGACGCCGCCTGCACCCAAATCGCGGACATCCTCTGCGCCGCCCTCCCCGGCAAAGCATGCGTGGGCGAGCTCCCCGTTCAAGACGGAGGATAGGCGGCGAGCCGGTCGACCTCTGCCGTGTTGCGCGCATCGCTGAGCGATTGCGCTTCCAGTGCCGGGCCCGCCTGACCACCTCCACCGCTTTGCGGCGGGCCCGCGGCTTCCATGATGTCGCTAACGTGTCCGCTTTCCGCCACGATAGCGTAGATAAAGCGGCATCCCAGGCCTCCCGCCCTGCTCTGCATCGTGCACAATGTGACGCCCTCTCCCGCGCCGCCGGCCGAGGGCGTGCCTCGGATGTGGCGTTGTCGGACGGGGCCCATTACCGTGCCCCGTAAGGCTCCGGAAACATGCTAGGCGACGCGCTTGAGCCAAGCCTCGGCAGGGCTAGGCATCGCCTAGGGCCCAGCTTGGCGCTGTTTGCACGTGCAGCGTGGTGGCTCTCGAGGAGCGGCACTGACCTGGAGCGGCACTCGGGAGCGGCACTGCTTACCCCAGGCCCATTTCCCCGGGTCTTTCTGTGTCTCGAGCAATACGGGGATCGTTCAGGTGCTGCGCACCAAGCCCACGGCCCCGCGCGTGCGGGGCCAAGAGTTTTCTCTAAGGGGTCAGCGGACCCAGAGAGCTTGGGCGGCGCCAGCGGTGGGATAATGCACGCGGGTCGCTCCGTATTGGCCGTACATCCAGCCCGATGCGCTGCCACCGCAGAGGGTGAGGCCTGAGTTGACGCCTGGGCCGCCGAAATCCCAACCCGAACCGAGGGCTCCGTGGCCCTTGCAGTCCGCAGGTGCGCCGTCCGGCCGGTTCACCTGGCCGATGCCGCCGTCCGTGTAGGAAGCTTCGCCGGTGCACCAATAGTAGCCGTTCGCATCGTTGTAGAGCAGGTAACCGTTCTCGCCCCACGCAATACGCAGCGACGCACGCGCAATATCCTCGCTCATGTAGGTCTCAGCGCCATCGAGGTAGGCCGCGATGCGCAGGTTCGTATACGGGAAGGTGTTGAGGTTCACCCAGCCAGCGTTCGGCGTAGCCGAAGTCGACGATATCGCCGGATTGATAGCCAGCGCCGCGAGATTCGTATCTGCTGCGCCCAAGTCAGGGTAGTCGGCGTCATCCGCCGAGTTCTTCGTGAGAGCCAGCGTCCAGCCACCGCCTGAGGTCGTCATGTCGCAGTAGACCGTGATCGGCGAAAGCGGTCCGTCGCCGTCGACGTCGATGACGTAGTCGCCGCTGCCGGTCGACTCACCCGCGTTAAGGATCTCGAGGCAGCTCCCGGGCGGGAGCGGCGCGACGTCGCACGTCGCGCCCGTGTAGCCGCTCGTGCACGTGCAGGTGAACGAGGCAACGCCGTCGGTGCAGACACCGCCGTTGAGGCAAGGGTTCGGGCTGCACTCGTCGATGTTGATGCAGCCCGTCTCTCCGTCGCCGCTATAACCCGCTGGGCAGGCACCGCAGGTGCGGCCGCCGTCGATGTTTGTGCAGGTCGTCAGCGCATCGCAGTCGCCATTGTCGGTGGCGCATTCGTCGATGTCCACGCACCCCGACTCACCTCCGCCCGTGTAACCCGGGGGGCAGTTGCCACAGGTGAAGCCACCAGGGATATTGGTGCACTCAACCAGGGGATCGCAGTCGCCGTTGTTGGTGGCGCACTCGTCAATGTCGGTGCAGGCCGTGTCGCCGGTTCCCGTGTACCCGGGCGGACAGCGCCCGCAATCGCGGCCGCCGGGATTGTTCGTGCATGTCACCAGCGGGTCGCAGCCGCCGTTGTCAGTCGCGCACTCGTCGGGGTCCACACCGCTGTCGATCGGAGGCTGCGTGTCCGGGCCTGTTGGGTCCGGTGTGACTTCCTCGAGGATGCCCGTTTCATCATCTGCACAGGCCGGAAGCAGGGCTCCCGCTCCAACCGCGGCTAACATTATTAATAGAAATTTCTTCATCCGGAAGAATGC
>SLQV01000196.1 GCA_007131285.1 Myxococcales bacterium | reverse complement strand
GGCATCTGCCTGTCTCGGCGATTGTTATCCCAAGTACGCATATTCTAACCTATGGCGCCGCTGCGTCTCCAAACTCCCGAAGGGATGAGCTTAGCTCGGGAAAGGCCGTAGGCGTAGTCTAGCGCACACACTTGTACATCGAGCCCTCCCTGTTCCCGTCTGAGGGTTTATGCTCGTCGCGGTAGGCACGCATCGTAAGACTGTAAGCTGGGCGTGTGCATTCACTCGTGAGGCGCTACGGACAAAGTAGCGCTCCTGTTTGTGTCACCCGTCGGTTCGCGGTGGAGCCGGCCGCCTGCGTCGCCATGACCCCGTCGCGCTTTAGGCGCGGGAACCTTGCATTCGTACGCGGACTTCGGCTGTGGCTTCGCACACCCGTTGGCCTGCCGCATTAAACGCCGATGCGTGGGTCTCGAGGGTGAGGGGCGCGCTTTCGGTGAGAGCGCTGATGTCGGTAGGTGCGCGGCCCTCGATGCGCAGCGAGCCACGTGCCTTCGCCAGATAACGGATGTCTAGGCGCGTCACGATAAAACTCTGGCCGCGGGCCAGCTGTGGTACGAGCGCGAGGTTCGCCGCTAGCTCGAGGACATTGGCGAGCGCCACGGCATGAATGCTCCCGAGATGATTGCGAGTCGCGCGCCGATCCGGCAGCGTTAGCGCTGCCTCGCCTGGACGTAAGGCTTCGACTGCGAAAGGAACGGAACCTGAGTAAGGCACCAGGCGTCCAAGAGCCTGAGCGAAGAGGATCCTGCCCGCGACGGTACCTCCCAGCACTTGCCATCCGCGCTGAATGAGCGCGATCGGGTCAGACTCCGCGCGCATAATTTTCGGGAATGCTCTTAATAAACGTGCGCTAAAAATGGAGTCCTCCGTGAAAGCTAAGGGATAGCCAGCGAAGCGAGACATCGAGACCCCGTGGCTCAATCGAATGGTAGAGGAACTCCGTGCCCACGGAAAGCCAGCGCAGCAGTCGATAGTCGAGGCCCAGGCCAATATCCCAAGTCATGCCGTGCAAGCGCGCCAAAGATGCGCCACTCACGCCTTCGCGGCCCGCGTAGCCTACGTGAAGCAAGAGCTGAGGTGATAGCTTGCCTTTGTAGCCAAGTCGCAAGCCGGCCCGGCCCGCCATGACGCGTTGCGCGCGACCGGCGCTGACGTCGCTCGGGAAATGGACGTACTCGACGTTAACTTCCGGCGAAATCAGGAGCGTATCCAACCCCGGGTCCCAACCCAGACGCAGCCGCAAGCCAAACCCCGTGCCTTCTGGAGAGTCGGGCCACTTCGGTGCGGGCCACGCCAGGACGAAGTCGCCTCCGAAAGCGATGTCAGCGCGCGCTTCAGGAGTCCAGACGAGGTTTAATACTAGGAACGCCGAAGCTGTACCCCCCAAGAGCGCCGAGAGTCGCCGCCTGCTGCGAACGCGGGGCCAAGTCCCGGGGCGTGTACGGAGGGCAGGCGACGTGGCGCGTCGTTTGTGAACAAGCAGGAGCACCCGCTAAAGGTGCCCGTTTAGGGCGTGGTTCTCAAAAAAGTCGCCCATCCCGGCCCAAATGCGCGAGTGAAGAGTCGGTGTCTGCCACGCGTTCCTGCGTTAAGCCGGGTGCGCCAGAGATTAAATATCGATGCGGGAGACCCGTGGGCAAATCCGCCGCCTGCAAGCCCGTGTCACTTTGCCCACGCGCCCGGTGGGGAGGGCCAGATGCTACGCAGGAACCGGGCTGGCTAGCGCTTCGACTTTAGTCGCGCATATGAAATCATTGAGGCTTAGTCCGCCGATGGCGTGGGTGGTGAAGCAAACCTGGCAGCGTCCCCAGCCGAGCTCGATATCCGGGTGGTGGCCTTCATTTTCGGCAATGAAGGCCACTGCATTTAGGAAACGCAGCGCGCTCGCAAAGTCGGGGAAAGCATATGCCTTAAGTAGCACCTTGCCGTCTTGGCTAAGTTTCCAGCCTTCAAGCGGCTTGAGCAGTGCGCGCGCTTCATGGTCGCTCAGCGCGGGAACGCCGCCCTCACAGGGCACACAGCGGGCTTGATCTAAGCTTTCCATGGATTCGGCCATCAGACAGAGGCTTCCGGCGTTGTCATGTGCGGCGGAGTGCTAGCTTCAAGTGCGGCGCCACCGGTTGCATCGTCGCTGTCGTGTCCCGGCGTCGTGTGCGTGCCGAGAGCCTCCTGCTCCCGTGTGGACGGCCTTGAGCCCACCTGGGTAACAAGAGCTGGCTGAGTCGCCTCCCAAGCGGCTTTCACCTGCCTGAAAGTCTCAACCGCCGCTGCCGAGAGGTTTAACACCCCTGCGTCGATGAGTGTCTTGTGAATCTCTTTCGGTTCTCGAGACCAGCTCTGAGGTAACTCTAACCGGAAGTGCAGCGCTTCAGCGCCAAAAGCGCGCTGTTCATCTAGCGCCCAAATCGCCTCTGCCGCCAAAAACTTGCCGGCGACCCGCCGGTGTTCCTCGGTCACCTCAGGCGACACGGGGAAGATATCGTAGAGGCCAACCGTGGTAGCTGGGAGCCCCACAGCCTTACGCAAGACGTTGAAGGTTTTAGCGGGAAGAGTGACTTCCGTGATCTCGATGCCACCGATATCGTGGCCGTAGGCTGCTCCGCGTACCCGCTCGAGAGCATCGGCATGGCTACGGGTCACCGCTGCAGGCCGCGCCGCAGAGTTCACCAGGACTGTCATCACAATAAAGGGCCGCGTCGCCTCTTCCATAGGGGCGCAGCCTAGAGGTAAGGGCCTCGTCTGTCGATCTGAAACCGCCGCCAGATGTCATCGCGGCGCTTGCGCTCGCTTTCACCGTTGGGGAGGGCTAGACCACTCAGTCATGGATATTGAAGTCTTCTGCGGCGACGTCTTCGACCTTCCGTCAACGCATCGCGTCAACGCGATTCTCCACGATGGCGCACGCGATCTACGGGCCTGGTCGGGGCCGGGATGCGACAAGCGCTTGGCGCGGCAGCACGGCCGTGATCTCGATGCCTTGCTGGATTCGGAACGGAAGACACTAGAGGCCGGGCACTTAGCCTTGGGCGGAGTGCACCGGCTGCATCCTGGGAAGTTGCGCTGCGACTACTTGCTCTGGCTTGCGACGCGTGAGCCCGAACGCGGTGTCGCACGTGCGCCCGCGCCAGACCTATCTACGCTTGCGGTGGCGCTGACTCATGCTCTTGAATACGTAGCGACACGTGGCGGCCAGCGGGTCGCCTTTGCCGAGCTCGGGGAAGGCCCCGATGCGCCCAAATCTGAGGTGCGCCTTGAAGCCTTGGCGCGCGCCTCCGCTGCCTTCGCGGAGCGGCGAGCCAGTGCTGGCCAACCGGCGGTGGTTGAAACGGTGCTGCTGTGCGTTGCTGCACGGCCCCTTGCGCTGACGGTCGCTTCCCGACTCAGGGCCATGTTACGGGACTCACCGGTGGTTGGCTTCCGGTCGGGATTGGCGTTGCCAGGATCTGCGCTCGGCGCTGAATCGAGGGAAAAGTCGGGCGTAAGAGCTTCGAAGCTCAGCGCTTCCGGTCGCCGCAATACCTCGGCTTCTGGTGGCAAAAGCGCTTCCGGTCGCCGAGGCATTGCCTTCGATGATGATGATCTGGCGCGCGGACGCGCCAGCGCGGTGGGCTACCAACGTGACCATCGCTTCTCTGTTGGGGACTGGGTCGCCCATCCTAAGTTTGGCTTGGGACGCGTGCAGCAGGTTGAGCCGGAGGGCCGGATGCGCGTTCTTTTTGAGGATAAGGAAGAGCGCCGTTTGTTGCACAATGGCGCGTGAATGTGGCGCGTGAATGTGGCGCGTGAATGTGGCGCGTGAATGTGGCGCGTAAACGTGGCGCGTAAACGTGGCGCGTCCACCCGGCGTTCGCACGCCTCCGCGTCGGAAGCGCGCGGCGCGCAGCCATCTGGGGCAGGCTACTTGCTTCGGTAAACAATCATCCCGTGCGTAAGATCGTACGGGGATAGCGCCACCGTCACGCGGTCGCCGAGAATAACGCGAATGCGATGCTTGCGCATGCGGCCGCAGAGCTGCGCCCGAATGTCGCTGCCCGTATCGGTCACGACACGGAACTGACCGCCCGCGAATACATCGCTAACTACACCCTCTAACTTAATATGATCGTCTCGACCCATGCGTTCCTTTTTGTTGCCTTTTTAAAAGGGGGCAGCGCACTGCGCGTTCGCAGGCATGCTCTTCTACACCCACCTGTTACGGTCCGGGGCCAGCACACTCCATGGCGTGTGTGCCCAGCCGCGCTACGGGTGCGGGTCCCCACAGCACCGAACCATCCGACCGCTTCCAAGTGTCATCCACCGACCGGCATGCGCCGCGCGGAAGTTTAGCGCGACTTAGGCGAGCGCGCGACCCCCAAGACAGCGACGCCTCAATCAAGTGCCTCACGGCAGCCTTGAGGACACCACGTCGAGCAGTGCGTGCGCGAAGGCTACTTTGCTTTCGGGGCCGCGCTCGCTAACACCGTCCGCGGACAAGATATGCGTCCGCGTGAGCTCGCCCTCTAGGCTTTCCGGTGCGTTGGCGACGATGATATCGAGACCTTTCCGCTCCATCTTCGTCTTCGCCCGCGCGATCAAATCGCTATCCTCGAGCGCAAACCCGACCCTTAGCGGTTTAGAGCCCACGGAAGCAGTGTCTGCATTGAGCCCTGCGAGCAGATCAGGATTGCTTATGAGCTCGAGGGTGATCGATGCGTTGCGCTTCAGCTTCTTCGACGCATCGTGCTTCGCGCGGAAGTCGGCGACCGCCGCCGCCATGATGAGAATGTCACAGGTGGGGTAGACGCCTTCGAGCGCACCTTGCATGGCGCGCGCACTGTCCACGCGCTGCACCTCGACACCGAAAGGTGCGTCCAGGCACGTCGGTCCGGTAATCAAAGTAACCCGTGCGCCCCTCGCCCAAGCGGCGGCTGCGAGCGCGTAACCCGTGCGCCCGGACGAACGATTGGCCAACACACGCACGGGATCTATCGGCTCAACGGTGGGTCCTGCGGTAACAAGCACGTGTTTCCCGGCGAGATCTCGCTGTGGGCTTCGCAGTGCATGCAAAACCAGCTCTGTGGCTTGGTGGACCTCAACGAGGCGTCCGCGGCCCTCGGAAGCATCTGCAAGCCGGCCGTGGTCCGGACCCAGCAGCCGCCAGCCATCCCGCACTAAGCGGGCTACGTTACGTGTGGTCGACGGCTGGCTCCACATCGTCTCGTGCATGGCGGGCGCAAGCCAGCGTGGGCCGTCGAACACGCTGAGGCAGCCCGTAAGCAGATTGTCGCAGAGACCACCCGCAAGCTTTGCCAGCGTATGCTGGGATGCGGGATAGACCAGCATCTGATCGGCCCAGCGCGCCAGCTGCACATGAATCTCACCGGTCGCTTGCTGCGACCAAAAGACGTTCTCCACGGGGCGCCCGGTAACCGCCGCAAGGCTTAGCGGAGTGATGAATTGGGCGGCGGCTTCGGTCAGCACGCAGCGCACTTCGACGCCCGCCGCCGTGAGCTTGCTGGCAAGTGCAGCGGCTTTGAAGGCCGCCGTGCTGCCGCATACGCCAAGCACGAGGCGCGCGACGCGCGGAGTCGTGGTCAATGCCTCGGGCTCTTCGATGCTGAAATGCTGGGCGCTCATCTCGGGGCCATCCCTTCTCTGTGCGCCTCTGGCCGAGCGCGTCGCGGCGCCGTCGGGGCACCCGTGCGTTTAGTGCGCCTAGCGCCCCAACGCAGAGCTAGGCATGGTGATGCGCCAATCCATTTGAGCAAACGCTCGCGACTTTGGGGACTCGTGATACTAGGCTGCCGGCGTGTTAGCGCTCTGAAGGCGGCACTGTGACCGGCGGCATGCCAGCCTGCTCCGTCCACCCGTAGACTCCGGTGCTGCCGGCTCGTGTCCATTCTTGCAAGCTAGCCTTGTTTAGGCCGAGTTGCATGCGCAGGTAAGCGTCCGCTACGTACTCCGGTGGTGGATTGGGCGCCACGTAGGCATGTTCCACTTCCCCAGACTCGACATCTCCCGTTCCTTTGAGCCAGATTTGCGTCGTCGGTGGGTAGCGTAGCTCCGTCAAAGTGCGTGCGCCTTGCTTAGTGAGATCATCGTAGACCGTGCGCCAGACTTTGATGCCAAAGCCTGGAATGCCGCGTTGTTTGAGGCGGTAGGCTCCTGCGGGCAGCTCGGGGGCGGGCTCTTCTCGCTCATCGAAGGCATCGACGTTGCGAATCAGCCGAACAAGCTCCACTTCGCGTAGCTTTTTCGGTCCATGAAACGAAGCTCTTGCGATGCCCTTGTCAACGCTGAAGCGAACGGTAAGGGGGTAGGGGTAGTCGTTGATAAAGCGCAGATTAAGCTTGGGAAAAGAGACCACGGCGTCGAGGCCTAGTTTGATATACGCGCTTGGACGTGAATGAGGGTGCCTTTCGATGATAGGCAACCCCGCGAAGAAAGCGGCACCGTGCAGCGTGCCCGCGACCTGGCAAGTGCCGCCTCCGAGCCCGTCCTCGAGCTCCCCAGCGACGATGACCGGGGCTGCCTGAAAGCCGCTCGACGCGGTGCGCTCGCCCACAACTTGGTTAAAATCGAAGGTTTCTCCCGGCGCGATGACATAGCCATCAAGGCGTGCTGCAGCCAGGCGCAGGTTATCCGTTCGATTGCGTGCGCGGTTCGATGTGTCGTAGTGCGTCTCGAAATAGCTTAGCTCAGCCGCTACGGATGCCAGTCCCGCGAGCATGGCGCTGCTCGGTTCCGGCTCTGCTTGCACCACCGCATGCGTGCTTCGTTCGCCCGCGTAGAGGGCTCGTCCAAGTGCCGCAAGCGTAGCGCCGACATGAAGCGCTTTGCCCGGGGTGGCGGCGTGAAATGCGCCCTCTTTCCAATCGTAGCGGAGCCGTCGCCGCGGCTCATCGATATCATCCTTCAGCGCTAGCAGTGTGTCTGTCATCACCTGCAAATCGACGCTGATCGGGACGTCCACCATGAGGCCATCGCCTCCGCCGAGACCGAGGTGCGTGAGGCGTGCTGTGAGTCCCGCGGAGAGAAGAGCTTCATCTTCAAGCCATGCGCGCAAGCGCATTTCGTTCAAGCTGACGCCGAGCTGGCGCATACTAAACGCCCGAGGCTCTCCGGCGAGATCTAGCACAAAAGGGCGCGCCTCGAAGGTTGTTTTCAATCGCGCAAGCGTCCCATCTGCTGCAGTCAACGGTGCGTGCTCGACGCCGCCGATGTAGACGGGCTGCGTTGTGCCTGCTGCCGCTCCGTTCTCGCATGCCGTGAGGAGTGCCCCAAGACATGCGAAGTAAAAAAACCAGCCGAACGTATGGCTTGTGAAGGGGGGTTGCTGTCGCGCAGTCACCGAGGCGAGCTCGTTTGCCATCCTCGCGCTCAATGCATCCGCTATTGCGCAATGCGTTCCCCGAAGAGCCTGCGCGCGTGGCAGAGCAACCCGTCGCAACCCGGGGTTGTTGCGGGCGCAGCCAATCACGCTTGCCTGACTCGCGACATGCCACGGAGCACAAGACTTCCCCGTGCCCGATTTAGTGTGCTTGCTCGTGCGTAGGTTATTCACTCGCAATCCCAGGGCGCGCTTCGGCGCGCGAGGCGCATGCAGCGAAAGTGTGGCGGAAAGCGCCTCCGGCGTAAAGAAAGCCGCCCAATCGTCCCGTCGGCAACGTGCGTACGTCCCCAAGTAAAGCGGTGCCCCTTCGATGCGCGGGGCCTAGAGACCAGGTGCTGGAAAGCCGGCGCACAGCTCATGTACGGCGCCTCGCACGCGCGCGATGACCGTCTCATCTTGCGGCGCCGACACCACACGGTGCATGAGGGCGGCTACTTGATCCATTTCTTGGGTTCCCATGCCGCGGCTGGTAAGGGCGGAGGTGCCTAGACGTATGCCGCTTGGGTCGAAGGGACTGCGCTTATCGAAGGGAACCGAGTTGCTGTTGCAGACGATGCCCGCGCGATTGAGCGCATTCGCTGCCACCTTCCCCGAAACGCCTTGGTGGGTGAGGTCACAAAGGATGAGGTGGTTATCCGTGCCACCGGATACAAGGCTGAAGCCGCGCTGCATCAAGCCGCCCGCGAGGGTGGTCGCGTTGGTCACGATTTGGCGCGCGTAGGCTTTGAAGTCATCGCTGCCTGCGAGCTTTGCCGCCACAGCGAGTCCGGCGGTCGTTCCGTTATGCGGGCCACCTTGCAGGCCGGGGAACACGGCACGGTCAATGCGTTTTGCGTGAGCGGCGTCGCAGAGAATCATGCCACCACGGGGGCCACGAAAGCTCTTGTGCGTCGTACTCGTGACGACCTCGGCCAGGCCGACAGGCGACGGATGTACGCCGCCGGCCACGAGCCCGGAAATGTGAGCGATGTCCGCAACGAGGACACTGCCAACCTCACGGGCAATTTCGGCAAAACGGCCGAAGTCAACGATGCGTGGGTAGGCTGTGGCGCCGCACCAGAGCAGCTTGGGCTTGTGTTCTTTGGCCAAGCGGTATACCTCGTCATAGTCGATGAGGTGGTCGCTCGCGCGTACGCCGTAGCGTACTGCATTGAAGAATGACCCGGTAATGGATACGCCCCAGCCGTGCGTCAGGTGACCGCCTGCATCCAAGCTTAGACCCATGATGGTGTCGCCGGGCTTACAGAACGCGTAGTAGACCGCGAGATTCGCCGGCGAGCCCGATAGCGGCTGTACATTGATATGTTCCGCGCCGAATACGGCTTTCAACCGGTCAATCGCGAGCTTTTCAACCTCGTCGATGACCTCCTGACCTTCGTAGTAACGTTTGCCAACATACCCTTCTGAATATTTGTTGTTCAGCACGGATCCGCAGGCTTCCATGACCGCGGCGGGGGCGTAGTTCTCGCTGGCGATCAGTCGAAGCGAGTCCCGTTGACGCTGGGCTTCGCGGTCGATGAGGTCGCTTATTGCCGGATCTACCTGAGCGAGAGATTGATTCAGTGGACTGGTCACAGGGGCAGGTGTGATACCGGCTCGGCTCTCCTTCAAGGTGGAAGTGCTTGCTTTCGGCTTCGCCGCAGCCCGTCTGCGGCGAGGGCGGCGCGCTGTGAGGGCTCCCTGCCGGCATGAGCACGCTCGTATAACGAACCGGAACGCCATCACGGAACTGTGCCAGTGAACCTCGGCCTGCTACGGTCTTATGCGAATCTGAGATGGCACTTGAGTTGGCGCACGCTCGCGACGGAACGTGTGCCTGGCACACTCGATGCTCGCTTGGGCGTTCTTGCGGTGGGAACTCTTGCACTACACCCCCAGGCCGTCGGCCTGCCCGCTGGTGCGTCCGCATCGTTCTATTTGGTCTTTTAACTGGTGAAAGAACTTAAAATGCACGAGTTCGATTACGCCCAAGCGCTGAGCTGGTCCGACTTTCAAACGCTCGCCGCGACGCCCAGTGCATCGCCCTGGTGTCGACGAAGCGCGGACGAGGCTACTTCGCTGCCCACGGTTATCCCCGTCTGGCGCACCCTTGGCGACGACTGGCTGACGCCGGTGCAGGCCCTCAGCGCGGCTGAGGCAACGGGCTCCTACTTGCTTGAGAGTATCGCACCGGAGGCGCGGCTCGGACGTTACAGCTTTGTCGGCCTGTCGTCGGCAGAACAAGTGCGCGGTCTTCAGGACCGCTTCGAGTGGCGAAGGGGTGCTGGATCCGAGTGGCAGGCGGACATCGGTGTCGACCCGTGGGAACGTCTACGGCAGCAACTGGGGAGCTGGTGTCCGCCGAAGCTAGAGACCGAGGTGCCCTTCTGGGGCGGTGCGGTTGGTTACGTTGCCTACGACGCAGTTCGGCGTTTCGAGCCCTCGGTGGCGCCGCTGGCGGCGTTGACCGACGGCTACGAGTTCGCCTTCGCTTTCGGCGGCACCTCCGTGGTCTTCGACCAACGCCAGGGACGCCTCTGGTTGCTTCATCTTCAGCGGATTTGCGCCACTCCGACGGGCGCCGAGCGTGTGCGGTATTTGCGGACCACTTTTGACGCCGCTCAGGCCGAACTCGACGCTTGGCAGGCCCGTCTAGGCAAGGCAGCCAAACCTGAACCTCTGCGCCTTGGCGATGTGGGCAGTGCAGCGCTGCCGGGCTCGAGTTTTACGCGCGAAGCGTATAAGCAGGCCGTTGTTCAGGCGCAGGAACACATCCGAGCTGGCGATATCTTCCAGGTGGTGCTCTCCCAGCGTTTCGTTCTGCCCCGACAATCCGCGTCGTTCTTCGACATCTACCGCGCGTTGCGACAGCTCAACCCCTCGCCGTACCTTTTTCAGATCAATTTCGAAGAGCTCGCGCTGGCAGGCGCTTCACCGGAGACGCTGGTCCGCGTGCATCACGGTGAGGTAGAGCTCAAGCCGATTGCAGGCACGCGGCCTCGAGGTCGCGACGCAGCAGAGGATGTCTGCTTGGGCGAGGAGCTACTGGCGGATCCGAAAGAGCGTGCCGAACATGTGATGCTTGTCGACCTTGGGCGTAACGACATCGGACGCATTTCTGAGGTGGGGTCAGTGCACCTCGAAGACCTGATGACAGTCGAACGCTATTCGCACGTGATGCACATCGTCAGCCGGGTGCTCGGTCGTCTTCGACCAGATCTCAATGCACTTGACGTCCTGCGTGCGTCCCTACCTGCCGGCACGCTGAGCGGCGCGCCCAAGGTGCGCGCGATGCAAATCATCGACGCACTCGAGGGACAGGCCCGAGGTATTTATGGAGGCGCTGTCGGCTATCTCGGTTTTGACGGTAACGCCGACTTCGCCATCGCTATTCGCACCGTTGCAGGCGTAGGCGATGAGGTGCGCATTCAGACAGGCGCCGGCATTGTCGAGGCTTCTGATCCCGATGCCGAGTATGAGGAAACCATTAATAAAGCCCGGGCGGCCCTTCTCGCAGTCGCCCTAGCTCGCGACCATGCTTCCTTTCCCGCCCAAGGCGGGCGTTCCTCTCAAGATTAGAGTGCGGCCCACACGAGAAACCGCTGCGGGCGTATCAGGGTAACGGCTGACTGGCGTGTGTTGGCGAAAGATCAGCCCACACGGTGGACAAAAGTAGCACATTGGAACACTCCGTGCATCTTGGATAACGCGAGCCGCAAACAAAGTGCCGGGGGCCCACAGAGTTATGCGTATTTAGTGCTGCAACAGGCGCAACGGTTGCTTGAAAACGGCGCTTAAGGGTTCAGAGGCGGCAAGAGGAGTGACCATCTGCGAGGAAAAGCAAGTGGACGCTGGGGTCCCGCGTCCAGCTTTAGCCCAACTGTTATTTGCGTTCTGAGCGATCCCCTCATTAACTCGAGACGCAGAAGGCCACGGGGAAATGGGCCTGGAGTAAGTATGGTGGGGTGGGTGGGTCCGCGCTCGGAAGGCCCATTTCCCCGCGGCTTTCGTCCCCCAGGCTCACCCTGGGGATGGCTCAGATTTGCGTTAGGTCGCCTATTATTGCCCGCTAATTGAAGGGGTGGGTGGGGAAGATTCGCCGGGATTCATGCCTAAGATGCTGGGGAGACATTTCACAAAACGCCACCGGAAGTTCGCGGATGCCATCGACACAAGACAGGACGTTATGAATCATAAACCGAAAGAAGTTATTTGCGCAATCGCAACGCGTATCCGCTGCGCCGGTGCGCGTGAAGGCACGGCCCGCCTGCGGTCCAACTCATGTCCAAACAGGCGTATGTTTTCCCGCCGAACGCGCCTGCTGACAATAGCCTTTCCCTTAAGTCTAATGCAGGCCTGTGCGCTTACACATGAAGGGGATCTTGGCGCTGACGCGGTGAGCTCTGCCGCCGAAAAGGAGGCATCTGGCTCCAACGCCTGTGAAATCAGAGCGATCTGGACATACGCTGGTCGACGTGAACCCGTAGACGCTGAAGGGAATCTCCCACATATAGACACTGACTGGCATCTCGCTTACACGATTACGGCCGCGAGAGCTCCGAGGCGTTCTCAGGCTCCTTACGCCAAGCTCATCGTTCGGCTTAAGGCAACGCATCAAGATTCCAATGATGAAGCCTATTGGTTGCATGCGGAGCTAAACTTAACAGGCGCAAGCGGAGCCACGCACGAGTATAAATATGATGCGAGCGAAGAACAGACGTTGCAGCAATTCAGAGTGTCGCGGAATCTGCGTGAAGAGACCTACACCGTCCGGCATCTCAGCAAGATTGGGGGCGTGAACCTGGCAGCCAGAAGGCCCAAAGGGTTTGCTGAGAAAAATCGTGTGATTGTGCCAGTAGCTAAGTGCGACCGTTTGGAGGTCGAATCGGCCGAAGCGGCGCGCGACGAGGCCAGAGCTGCGGGCGCTCGATTTATCACTAACGCCTAGCTATGCCCACGATGGGACGCGCGGCGCGAGCGCCGAAGGGCCGCTTGGGTGCGCCTGCCGCGCGGTAGGGTTGAGGCCAGAGGGACATGCGTTGGGGTTTCTTCCAAAAGCCCATGGGGGCGGTTCCGACGTGGCGGCGCAGAGCGCGTTTGTGCCAGCGTCGATTCCTGGTCTAGCGCCCGTGCACGGCTCCGACGCGTTATGCGTGAAAGATGAACCGGAGAAAGTTGACATCGAAGAGGCGGCTTGCTACACCTTCCGCCTCTACCGAGGGGCGGTAGTTAAGTTGGTTATAACGCCGGCCTGTCACGCCGGAGGCCGCGGGTTCGAGTCCCGTCCGCCCCGCCATTGATATCAGAAAAGGGCTTGCATGCTTCAGCGCCGTGAGCGTGCAACTTGCAGCTCTGTGGTTCAACTCCTAGCGCTGTAGAGCGTTCGGGTTCAGTGAATCTAGAAGTGCAAGAAAGCGTAATTGCGGGAGCCTCCCCACGCGCATTCTTAGGGTGCCTTGCAGAGGAACCGTGGAACAGGGCGTTTGCAGAAGGTCAGAGCGGGATTGACTCCCGACAGCTGGGGGCATTTTGTATCATGCCTTTTTGAGCGGTGACCTTAGCGCTAACGCGTTCACGCGTGTGGACACTCCTGGGCAGGGTGGTGGCGCTCGTCGTGCAACCGGCATGTTGGATTCCGGTGTGTATGCCGCAAGCGCATCGTCGTTCAGCTGGGGGCTGCGTGCCCTAGCGCATTGTCGCTTGGACGCTTGGCGGCTCTTGGTTGCCGCCAAATTAGCCAGGCAGGCATGGCTAAGGCGGCGGCGAGAAAGCACGTGACCTCACTGAGGGCCATCGCAATGCCGAAAGATCGCACGGCTTGATTGGCACTGCTCGCAAGGGCTCCGTACCCGATAATGGTGGTCAATGAACACAGCAAGACAGCTCCTCCGCTGCGGGAGATGGCCCTTTCTACTGCCCGGTGCGGGTCGGCCTCTTTCCGCTCGTCGACGTAACGTCTTAGGATGTTGACCCCGTAGTCGGCGCCGTTGCCAAACGTAATGGGGTAGGCGAGGAAATTGAGAAAGTTGAGGCGCATGCGGCCTACGACCATCAGCCCTGCCAGCCAAGCGATCCCCAAGAGCAGTGTAAAGAGTGCGACGAGGCGTTCGCTCCAGCGACGGAACGCGAAGAGCAGTAGGAGAACGGTAAAGCCCAGGGAGCATAGGATGGCGATAGGGCCGTCGCGCCACACAGATGCAAGCATGTCTGCAAAGATCGGTGCCCGCCCAGCGAGCGGGGGGCGTGAGCCATCGGGCAGAGCAACCGCACGAATCGAGTTTGCCCAGGCGACGAGATAGCGCCCGTCCCAAATCGAGACGTCGTCGGAGCGTTCGATGTACAGAATCCGACCGCGTGTCCCGTCGCGTTCAATAAAAGGTCGGGCCACCTCAAGCGGTACCTCGGAGAGTTCCAGCCGCGCTAGATTCTTCGGTGGCTCCAATTCATCTATTCTGCCCTGCTCATCTTCGTCCACATAGGAGCGCAACGTCACTAACTGCTCGCGAATATCGCGATAAAGCTGCTCTTTCTCCGGCACATCACGCGGCAGAAGGGAGTAGATGCTGTTGACCCGGCTGTAGGCGCCCTCGCCTGCGTCGCGAGCCGCATCGAGGGTGCGCTGCATATAGAGCGCGTCTTCAGGCGTCTCCGTCAGCAGTGCAATCGCGTTGCCCGCCGCTGTCGGCGGCATGAACTCTGAAACGCGCCGGTTAAGCAGGATGACGGATGTGGCGGCGCGCTGATTCGAAGAAAGCTTCGAGAAATCGTATTCGATAGGGTCGTGACCCATTGCGTAGGCCGTTAATCCTAGCGACAGCAGTCCGAGGACGGCACAGACGCCGCCTACGGTTTTGGGAGCGCGCTCGACGATCGGCATCGTCAGTCGGCCGAAACGATTCTTGCGGAGCTTGACTTGGCGCTTCTCGATGCGCATCGGCGCGAGTCGTTCGCTGATCGCAAGCAGCGCCGGGAGCAGTAGCACCGTTGCAATCCAGGTTAGCACGATGCCCGTACCACCCAAGATGCCGAAGTCGCGAAAGCCGCGGAAATCCGTAACGGTGAGGGCGAAGTAGGCAAGCCCCGCGGCGAGCGACGCGACAAAGGTGGCCTTGAAGACCGCGCGGTGCGTCTCGGGAACGGTTTCCGCGAAGGTCCGCCCCTCCCGCCGCGATTCGAAGTAACGAGACAACCAAATAAGGGCAGGGTTAATGCCGTTTCCGATGATGATGCTTGCGAGAAACGCCGACGCGATGTTCAGGCTGCCAATGGTGAGCGTGCCGAGTGCGAAGGTCGCGGTCAGTGCCGGAAGCAACATGAACACCAGTACCACCGGCACGCGTAGCGAGCGAAAGTAGAAGAGCATCAGCGCTAGGACGAGCGCGAGCGTGATGGACGAGGCCATGATGAGTTCGCCCGCCAAGGCAGTGTGTTCAGCGCGTGCGGAGGTGAGGTCGCCGCCGAAGCCTAGCTCGAGCCGCGGCGTGGCCTCCGCCATGCCCGTTTCGACCTGAACCTCTTCAAACGCAGCATCGACCGCTGTGGTGAGCCGGTCGATGCTGGCAGCGTCACCTGCCGCCAGTTCCGAGCGCACGAAGAGGACGAGCAGGGAGCCATCAGGGTGGATGAAGTAAGGGGACTTGTCACCGTCGGTGTCACCGTCGAGTTCCGCGTTGCGCTTAGACAGCTCTTCCAGCAGCGCGTCTAACTTGCCTTCGTCATCTTCTAGGGATACGTAAAGCGGGTTCGCTTTGGCTTTTTCGCTAGCGATACGCTCCTCCAAAGCTTCGTGGATCTCTTTCACCTTGTCGATGTCGAGAAACGCGTAGCGATGCTTGGCGATGAACGCCTTGTAGTCTCCGCGAGAGTAATCGACGCGAGAGACGCCGAGGTCGCCAAGGCCGTAAAGCCGTTCGGCCAGGCGCGGCGCAAGCGTTTCCAGGCGATCACGGACATCGGAGGTCGCGCTGATAATCACCATTAGGGTCGAGGTGCCGCCGATGCGGTCGCGCGTGGCCTCAAGGTCTCGGGCGGCGGGCGCGGACTCCGGCAGCAGCGCAACAAAAGACGCATCCAGCTTCATGCGCGCCGCTAAAGGGGCGCACAGCCCCGTAACTACCGCGAAGAGCAGCACAAATTTCCAAGGATGCAGGACTTGGATGCTGCCTAATCGGCTCAGTCCCCGGTAGAACTTCGTCATGCGCGGAAGTTATAGCCGCAACGCCCCCGCAGCGTTAGGGCGCTTTTGCGGCTTTGAGTAGGTGCGCGACGCTGGAACGCGCTCACTTTCACTGCTAAGACCCTCGCCCCGATGCGCGTCATGCCCAGCTATGGCTGCGGTGCGCAATCTGGTGGGTGCGGGCAACCCTAGCCGAGGACAGACCTTTGGAAACATTTGATATACGAGACCTGAAGCACGGCGGGGGCAAAGCTGCGGTCAAGCTTCGCGGGCGCGACGTGCTGCTACATAATCTCTACAATAGAGGCACGGCCTTCACGCAAGCCGAGCGTGATGCGCTCGGCTTGCAGGGCCTGCTTCCTGAGTCGGTCTCGACCCTCGAAGACCAAGCAAAGCGGGTACACGGCTTCATTCAGCAAAAAACTGACCCACTGGAGAAGCTCATTGGTCTTGACGCCGTGGAGATGCGCAACGCGGTACTTTACTACCGCGTCCTCTGCGACCACATCGAGGAGTTTCTGCCGGTCGTTTACACGCCGACCATCGGCCTCGCCTGTCAGCGATTCAGCCGCAACTTCCGCCGTGGTAGGGGGCTGTGGATTACGCCAGAGCACCGCGGCAAGGTTGCCCAGGTGCTGCGCAACGCGCCTTACGCCGACGTGCGGCTGATCGTCGTAACGGACAACGAGCGCATCTTGGGCTTGGGAGACCTCGGTGCGGGCGGCATGGGCATTCCCGTCGGCAAGCTGGCGCTCTACACCGTGGGGGCGGGCCTTCACCCCTCAACGTGTCTGCCCATCAGCCTCGATGTCGGCACAGACAACGAGGAGCTGCTGGCCGATCCGCTTTATCTCGGCTGGCGTCACCGTCGTCTGCGCGGTCCGGAGTACGATGCACTCGTTGAGGAGTTCGTGGCGGGCGTGCAGGAAGTATTTCCCCGAGCGGTGCTCCAGTGGGAAGACTTCAAGAAGAACAACGCCTTCAACTTGCTCGACCGCTACCGCGAGCGTCTACCTTCGTTTAACGACGACATTCAGGGCACCGCTGCCGTCGCGGTCGCAGGTCTTGTGGCTGCCGCACGCATCAGCGGCGTACCCATGGGTGAGCAACGCTTTCTTCTGCTTGGCGCCGGCGCGGCGGGCGTGGGCATTGCACGCCTCCTACGCAGCGTGCTGCGCGGCGAAGGCCTGAGCGACGAGGTCATTCGCGAGCGTATCGCCCTCATGGATAGCGAAGGCCTGCTACTTGAGGGTCGCGAGATCCGCGACCCGCAGAAAGCCGAGTTCGTGTGGACGGGCGAAGCCGCCCAGCGCAATGAGCTCACGCCGATGCGTGCCCGCAGCCTCGTGGAGGTTGTAAAGGCGTACAAGCCGCATGCGCTTGTGGGCACGTCCGGCACGCCGGGGGCTTTCTCGGAACCGGTGGTGCGTGCGATGGCAGCGGGCGTTGAGCGCCCCGCTATCTTCCCTATGTCCAACCCGACCCACTATTCAGAGGCGCTGCCTTCGGACGTCATCGCCTGGACCCG
>SLQV01000014.1 GCA_007131285.1 Myxococcales bacterium | reverse complement strand
CGATGAAAACCTGCTCCCCTTCATTCTCATGTCTCCTAGACTCCCTCTTTTCGGAGCCTCCAGGAAACCCGGGGGGATTCAGTTCGCGTGCGCCTGTGCGCCTGTGCCATGCCCCCACAATCGGGCACCGTGCGTGTGCCCGCCCCGAGCCTGCCCCGAGCTACGCGTCGCCTGGGACCCTGCCTGAATGCACACAAGAAGTTGGCGTGAAGCGAAGGTAGCGCGGCAGACGATCCACAGTAATGCGCCGCGTACTAAGCGAATACCGCTCAGGACCATTGCCGACAAGTACATCTCTTCACGCATCGACCCGAGCTGGGTCCGGCACTGACCGAGGTTTGCCTCTCGCAAAACAGCCCGCGTTCATCAATGCAGTGTCCGGCCAGAGGAGCGCGGCCACCGGAGCTCTAGTCCTTCGACGCCAAGCCCACGCGCCAACGCCAGCAACGTCTCAGTGCAGCTCACACGCGCGACTTCCTCAATTCCGGATGCCTGCGCGGCCTCTCTAAGCTCAGAAACCGCACGCCGCCGCGCCTCAGTCTCTAGTGTCTCCTGCGCAAGGCCGCGGGGCCCAATCGGAAGCCAGGGATGGGTCTGATGCGCCACGAACGTATTGGCTTCATCGAGCGCGGGATCGCCCACAACGACCGGCGGTAACTCAATACTGATCGCACCATCACCCGTCCGCCGCCAGCTCGACGCATTGATCTGCGTCAGGTCAATTCCTGCAGTGACCGTCGCGGCGGCCACAAGCAACAGTGCCTCTCGATCGTCGATGAGTCCGAAAAGTCGAGACTGTGTACGCCCGAGTTCAACGACGCGCTGTACGTGAAAACGGGCGCATTCAAGCTGCCCGATGCGCTCAAGCGCCACGCTGATCGTCGCTTCCCGGCTGGCCAGATGCTCGCGCGGTTGCCGCCGCCACATGTAGAGTGCGCTCAGTGCCACCAGCACTGCCAGCGCGAAGGACACTACAAGCTTTCCCGCGCGGCTCATCTAGCGGTGCTACCGGTTATCACCGCGACGTACAAGCATCTGGTTGCGTGGCGGGCGCGCTCCGGGGGATTGGCCACGCGAAAAGCCTGCCGTGGCGCGTACGCGCGCGTTCGGCACACTTCGCTGAGCGCCGCTCAAGGACCGAGGACCCCCTTAAACATGCGAACGGTGCGCTCGAGCGCCTCTACTTGAGCGCGCAAGGTTGGCGCATCTCCCTTGAGCTGGGCCGCCGCTGCCCGGTCAAGCACCACTTTTGCTTTGTCGACGGCCTCAACCCCAAAATCCGTCCCGGACACAGCATCGGTCACCTTAGGCAGAAGAAGATTGGCTTCCGCGAGCAACGTGGCGAGCTCCTGTGAGAGACGCTCACTCTCTTCGTCCCGTCGCCGCGCGACGGCATGCTCGCTGGCATCCGCTACCATGGTATCGAGCTCGTCTGGCGTGAGTCCGCTGGCCGACATGACGGTTATCGATTGCTCTTTCCCTGTCTCTACGTCCTTAGCTCTGACGGAGACGATGCCGTCTGCATTGATGTCAAACGCTACCTCAATATCGATTTGACCAGCAGGCGCTTGACGCAGGCCCGTGAGAACAAACTCTCCGAGAAGCTCATTGTCTGTGGCCTTCTCAGATTCACCCTGAAGCACAAGAATCTTTACCGCTGTCTGGCTATCCCTAATCGTGGTGAAGCCTTTGGTACGCGCCACTGGCACCGCCGTATTTTGACCAATAATCGACTCGAAATAGCCACCTGCTACCATGATACCCAAGGTATGCGGTGTCACATCGAGCAGGACTGCATCATCAACTTCTTTCACCAATGCAGCAGCTTGAATGGCGGCCCCCGCTGCCACCACTTCATCGGGATGTACGCCTTTTGACGGCCGACGCTTGAAGAATGCGCTGACGGACTCCTGCACCAGCGGCATTCGCGTCATGCCACCAACCAGGACAACCTCGTCGAGATCTTCAACGGAGAACCCCGCTTTCTCGATAGTCGTCTCGCAGATGGCTATGGTCTGCTCCACCAAGTCACGGGTCAGGCTCTCGAGATGCGTACGGTCGAGCGCTAACTGCAAGTGCAATACCTCGTTGCTTGCGTTGGAGATAATAAAGGGGAGATTTATCTCCGTTTCTTTCAAAGTTGACAGCTCACACTTTGCGCGCTCCGCAGCGTCCTTAAGGCGCTGTAGCGCCATTCTATCTGCGCTCAGATCGATGCCATGTTCTGTCTGAAACGTTGCCACCAACCAATCAATAATCCTGTGGTCGAAGTCCTCACCACCGAGAAACGTATCACCCGCCGTGCTTAGGACCTTAAAAACTCCATTGGATGATATTTCGAGCACGGAAATATCGAACGTGCCCCCTCCGAGATCATAAACGGCAATCGTCTGATCTAAGTTCCGATTAAATCCGTACGCAAGCGCGGCCGCGGTTGGCTCGTTAATGATACGCAGCACTTCGAGGCCCGCTATCTGACCCGCATCTTTCGTAGCCTGACGCTGGCCATCGTTGAAATACGCCGGTACGGTAATCACCGCTTGTTCCACTGGCACACCAAGAAACTCTTCAGCGATTAACCTCATCTCCTGAAGAATCAGTGCCGATATTTCGGGAATCGAGAACGCTTTTTCGCGCAACTGGATACGCACATCGCCGTGCGGCCCCTCTACGATCGTATAAGGGCTACTTTCTTGCGCACTCTTGACAGGGTCACTGTCCCACTTGCGGCCGATGAGCCGCTTAGCTGCGTAGACCGTATTTTCCGCATTCGTGACCGCCTGGCGCTTGGCGATGTGCCCGACGAGGCGCTTCCCCGTTTCGGTCACGGCAACCATCGAGGGCGTCACCTTATAGCCGCCGCGATTGGGGATGACCATGGGAGCACCGTTCTCCACGACTGCGACGCAGGAGTTAAAGGTTCCAAGGTCGATGCCGACCACACGCTTGCCTTGGTCTTCGTCTACGTCCATGCCCTCTGTATCTTTCACCGCGGTTAGCTACGCGCATACGCGCTGGAGCAGGCTTTAGGTGGCCGCATCCCAAAGGCACGTGCCGCCACGCTAAGATCCATCGCCCCGATCCAAGCCCCTGCCTTCTAAACGCCTGCCCGCTCTCGCAGACAGCCTCAACAAAGCTTATACTGCTAGGACTTAGCTGCCTTTAGCAAGTCTTTCGTGAACGCGTTGGCCGGTTCCAGGCGTTGAGCGTGCTCGAGTGCTCTGCGCGCCCGGGCCCGCAGCCCAGCCTGCAACAACACGCGCGCGAGCAGGTGCTGCGCTTCGATATCCTTCCGATGCGCGAGCGCAAACGCATCAAAGACCGGAATGAGACGCACCGCCAGGGTGCGGTGCTGTTCTACCAGCCCCGCAACGTGACGCAGGGTTTCTGCATCAGGCGCTGCCTCCGCGAGGTCGGCCCAGGCTAGGGCTGCCTCTGGAGACGCCTGGTCGAGGTCGGGCCGCCGCACATGAGCGCGCAGAATTTTCATACGCGTCTCTAGGGCCTTGGGCTTAAGTCGCTGGCACGCCTGCGCGCATTCGGTATCGTTGGGGCTCTGAATCGCCAGCGCCTCCCAGAGCGCCAGTGCCAGCACGTTATCGTCACGCGCTTCGGCTTCGACTGCCAAGCGCTTGCGCGCAGCGAAAGCTTCGGAAGCCGATGTTTCTTCGTCGCTTGTTGCGTCAGCGCCTCTCATGGACGCGACGCTGGGCCCACTCGCGGGCGGCGCTGTCGCGCGTCCCATGACCGCGCGCAGCCGCGCACCTGCCCGCTGCCGCGCCTGCAAACTCCGCTGCTCCGGGCTTAAGCTTCGAGACCTGTTGGTTGAAGCCACCGTTGTTGAACGCTCCAATGGTTCCTGTGACGATGCCTCTGGCATTTCACGAGAAGCCAGCGGACGATGCGCCGCCGCCGGAGTGTGCTTTCGGTCACGCAGCAGGCCGAGCCTGCGATCGTAGGCCTCGCGTCGCGCAGGGCGACCCAAAACGTCATAAGCTTCCGTTAGCCGCGCGAAAAGCTTAGCCATTTGGTTTGCAAGATCTTCGTGGCCCTCGTGAAAGAGGCGGTCTGGATGAAAGCGTTTTGACAGCGCAAAGTAGGCCGCACGAATCTCCGCGCGCGTCGCATCGGGTTTCAGGTCGAGGACCTGGTAGTGATTGTCGTCCTCTAACCGAAAGAAGCGCGCGGCGAGTTCCGCGCGCTCCTGAGCATTAAGCCCTCCAGGGACCTTACTTTGCTTAGCTGGCCCTGTGCGCCCAGAGACCGCGGTGGCAGGTGAGCGGCTCGGCATGGAAGCAGCCCTTGGAACCATGGCTTTTGCTTTTTTCAGCAAGTCAGCCAAGTCCGATTCCGGCGAGCGACGCCGCGCTTCCTCTCGCTGAAGGGATGCGGGCGACGGTCCACCAGGCGTCGGCGAACGAGGACGCGCACTGCTCTTCGAAACCGGCGAGGCCCTCTCCTGAGTGTCGGATCGAACCGTTGCCTCTGACCAGCACAGAAGCCCGGCGCAGACAAGACCTTGAACCGCCTCCTCGACGACAAGAGCCGGCGCAGACACGTTAGCTCGCACGGCTTCAAGCGGCATCGGCGAATCCACTACAGTCAGCACAAGGGCCTGCAGTGGCGTGAGTCGCGTCGGCAACGCATCGTCACCCTGTGGCGTGGGGCGGCCTGGCGAACTTCGGGCTACTGGTTGCACAACTCGCCCGTTCATGATCTTCAAAGCTAACCGGACTGCCGGACGCTGAGCTAGTACGAACGCGCGTGACACCCGTGTCACGCTGCTTAACTTTGCGCGGCGCAGTGGCCGCTTAACGCATCAGGTAGAGCAGCAGAGCCTTTTGTGCATGAAGTCGGTTCTCGGCTTCATCCCACACGCGAGACCGCGACCCATCGATCACCGCTGCGCTTACCTCTTCGCCCCGATGCGCGGGGAGACAGTGCAGAAAAATTGATGCCTCGTCCGCTTGCGCCATCAGCGCATCGTTGACTTCGAAGCCTGCAAAGGCGGCCAAACGTGCTGCCGTCTCCGCTTCCTGGCCCATGCTGGTCCAGACGTCCGTGGTCACGACGTGTGCACCCGTGACAGCAGCCTCCGGGGTCTTAACCAGCGAGACATGTCCCCGACTAACCTTCGTTGTCCAGGCTTCGTCCAAGGCAAATCCCTGGGGAGAGGCTACATCGAGCTTAAATCCAAGCAGGCCCGCCGCAACCGCCCAGGAGCGCGCCATATTATTGCCATCGCCTATCCAGGCGACCTTCAGTGCGCTCCAGGGCTCGCTAAAGCTCTCGCGAACCGTCAGCAGGTCAGCGAGCACCTGACATGGGTGGAACGCGTCGCTCAAACCATTAATGACAGGAATTGCGGCATGCGCTGCGAGGGTTTCAAGGCGTTGGTGGGCTGATGTTCGACACACCACCGCGTGCACGAAGCGCGACAGCATGCGCGCGGTATCCTCGAGCGTCTCTCCGCGCCCAATCTGCGAATGCTCCGCCATCACGATGACAGGCTGGGCACCTAGCTCGTGAATGCCGACTTCGAAGGAGAGCCGTGTCCGCGTCGATGGCTTCTCAAACACGACGGCTACCGAACGTCCCTTGAGCGCCCGACGGTAACCCGGCTCCAAGCGCTCCTGCTTGAGACGCGCAGCTTCTTCAAGAATAGCTTCGATAGCGCCGGCCCCAAGGTCGGCAAGCGAGAGACAATGTTTGACCATGGGCACAGCTCCGGACGCACACGTAAGCGCCAGGGGAAGCGGGAGTGCTGGCATATTTCGCCGCGAAGCTCAAGCTCTCCCCGCGGCCTACCCGGGTACCGGGACCGAGTGCCCAGCTAGGCTTGTGATCTGGGTGCCCACGCCGTCGCGGGTGAAGATTTCAAGCAACACAGCATGGCGCTCGCGTCCATCGATGATGTGGGCTTTGCGCACGCCGCCATCGAGGGCATCGAGTGCGCAGCGCACTTTTGGAATCATGCCACCGACGATAACTTCAGACTCGATGAGGGCTTCAAGCTGGGCGCGGTCGAGCGAAGGGATGACCTCACCCTGACTGTCTTTGACACCCTGCGTGTCCGTCATCAGCACAAGTTTGCGGGCGCCAAGCGCCCGCGCGAGCGCGCCCGCCACGAGGTCTGCGTTCACATTAAGCGCCCTACCGTTCGCGTCCACGGCCACCGGCGCAACCACAGGAATGAAGCCGCCCTCGACCAGTCGCTCTATCACTTCGACGCGCACCTCGGAAACAACTCCGACGCGACCTGGATCCACCTCGACCCCCGCGGCATTGCGCATGCGCTTGACACGCTCGGCCTTCAGGAAGTTATCGTCTTTGCCCGTTAGCCCCACTGCGCGCCCGCCGTGCTGACCAATAAGGGCCACGATCTCACTATTAAGGCGCCCGCCGAGCACCATCTCGACCACTTCCATTGTCTCGGCTGTTGTCACACGCAGCCCGTCGATGCGCTCACTGACCACACCGAGCTGGCCGAGCATGGCGTCGATTTGTGGCCCGCCGCCATGAACAACCACGGGGTGGATTCCGACGTACTTCAGCAGCACGACGTCGCGCGCGAAGGACGAGCGCAGCTCCGGATCGACCATCGCGTGACCGCCATACTTGATCACGAAGATTTTTCCGTGAAAAGCTCGGATATATGGCAGAGCTTCGTGTAAAATCGCGGCTTTATCGATGGGCGTAGGCAACGATATCTCCAATTCAAGACGTAATACTGAGCGGCCTGGGCGCGGGCGCCCGCAGACTGACATGTCTACGACGGACGGTCACGACGCGCCTCCCTGAAGGCTGGCGGCGGAGACGCTGACCGCGCTCCTCGGGCAGGTCGCGTTGCACTATGCTGTCCGTGGTAGCCCGTGCTAGCGTCGGCATGCTGTGCAGAGTACCCGAGTCCAGATCGTTGTGTTCGCCGTGACGCTGGGCGCGGCCGCGGTAGCCGCACTTTTTGCGTCGAGGGGCACGGGCTATTTGGTGGGCGCCGCCCTTTGGCGCGCGGAGGCCGCACCTGGCGGCGTACGCCGCCGCACCCCCACTAATCTGAGCCTGACCAAAGACCCGACACGGATTCTGACGCGTAATATCTTCGATGCGGAGACCGGTCCGCTCAATCTCGAGCCCACCGCCAAAGACGAGCCAAAAACGGCCGCATCTCCGGAACCGGTCGATCTCGACGCGGAACGCTCGACCTCGACGCGCTGTGAGTCAACGGAGTTGGTAACCGGGATTTTTTATAATCACCGCAACCCGGCAGCATCGTTGGTCAGCATCTCCTCTGGGGGTGCACCGATGGTACTGGCGGTCGACGACACCGACCCGAAAACGGGCCTGACGCTACTCGCGGTACGGCCCGACTCGGTGACCATTCAGCCGACGGGAAAATCCGCCTGTCGCCTTGATATTTTCTTCGAGGACAATAGCGAGATGGCGCCTCGGATGACTGTCTCGCGTCCGATGCCTGCCCAACCGGCGCTGCCCGCAGAAGAACCGCGCGAAGGGAGCATCCCGGCGGAAGACTACGACAAGGGCATCCGCAAGATCAGCGACACAAAGTACCAGGTGACGCGCGAACTCCTAGATAAAGTCCTGGGCAACAATCTTGAATTGATGCGCACAGCCCGAGTGGTCCCGCACATAGAAGGCGGCAGGACGGTGGGCATCAAGCTCTTTGGCATTCGTGGCAAGAGCATGCTGGACCGCATTGGCCTGGCCAACGGCGATATGCTGCGGACGATTAACGGTTACGACATGTCGAGCCCCAATACCGCGCTTGAAGCCTACGCGCGCCTGCGTTCGGCGGAGAACCTGACTGTCTCGATTGTACGCAACGGTCGCCCTGTCGATATCGACTACGAGGTACGCTAAACGCGCCTGCCTGCTCGATACACCTGCGCGGGTGGCATCTTACGAAATACGCCCGAGTGCTCCGGGGGAATCCTGATCACCGTCCTCCGGCTGCACACTGAAACTCAACGCTGCGCTTGCCCCCCGCGCGCCCACCGGCCCTTGCTTGCAAATGTTTCGAACAGTGACCGCCTTAAGCGCTTCCGGCCCGTCGAGTCCTTGCGCTGCCGGCGCTTCTTCGGCAAGACTGCCGGCTACCGTGATTCTACGCTTAGCTTTTTCGAATCCAGGCCGCGGCTCGATGCTGGCTCGCGTTGTCTCGCTTGTCCTCTTCGCTACCGTTTGGACTGCCGGCGCACTTGGCACGCTGCCCTCGGTGGCGGGCGCTCAGGACGACGATGACATCGAGGGCGATGGCACGCCCGCGGACGTCTTTGAACCGCCCAAGAGCTACAAGCCTATCCCTCCGGGCACGAAAGTGACCTTTAATCTCGAGGACGCCGAACTTCAGGACCTTGTCCGGCTGATTTCTAACATCACGGGCCGTCGTTTTATACTTTCGGGCAAGCTTAAGGGTATTCAGGCGTCGGTTCAGGCACCAAGTCAGGTGACCGCTGGGGAAGCCTATCGCGCCTTTCTTTCCATACTAGAACTGAACGGTCTCACGGTAATGCCTAGCGGCCCCTACCTCAAAATCGTTGAGACGGCGGGCATCGAAAACCGCCCGGTGCCCACCTACACGGGAGAAGGCCAGGTTCCCTCCGAAGACCGCTACATGACCTACCTGAAGCGCCTGGACCATGTCAGCGCGAACGAGGTAGCCGGCTTGCTAGGTCGCTTCAAAACCCGGGACGGCAATGTGGGCGCCTATGAACCCACAAATATGGTCATCATCACCGACACGGGTTCCAATATTCAGCGCATGCTGCGCATCGTAGGCGCGGTAGACCAGCCGAGCGGAGGTGAGCAGGTCTGGGTGGAACCCATTCACAATGCGGATGCGGCCACCTTGGCGGAAACGGTGACACAACTATTTGCAGCGGATCCCAATAAGCCAAAGAAAGCAGGCGAAGACGGCGAGACGGGAGCAGTCACCGGTGTTTCTAAGATTATTCCTGATGATCGCAGCAATAGCCTCATCATCGTTGGCACCGAAAAGGGCTACCTGCAGACGCTTGAGATCATACGACGTTTTGATATTGCCCTCGAAGGCGAAGGCCGCGCTCATGTACTCGTCGTCGAAAACGGCGATGCTGAAGAGATGGCGGCCACGCTTCAGAACCTCGTCGGCCGGACCAGCGGGACCGGAGGTGGCGGTGGCGGTGGTCGCCGCGGCGGACAGCAGCAGACCAGCGCCCAGCCGAGCGCAACCGCGGTGTTTGAGAACGAAGTCGGCATCACCGCTCACAAGGCAAGCAACGCGCTTGTCGTGACGGCCACACCCCGCGATTACTCGCAGATTCGTCGCATGGTCAAAGAGCTCGATACACCACGCAAGCAGGTGTATATCGAGGCCGTCATCCTCGACTTGCGGGTGAGCCGTAACCGAGACCTGGGCATCGCCTACCATGGCGGCGCTTCAGACTTGCCGACGGAGGGCTCTCTCGGCCTCCTTGGCTTTGAAGCGGGCAAGACTGCCTCCCCTGGCGCCGACGGCTTGCAGACCCTTCTCACGGGACTTGCGCTCGGTGTTCGCGGTCCGGTGATCGAGGAGTCACAGCAGCTCGTTGGCCAATCGGTTCCAGGCTTCGGCCTGGCCATTAAGGCACTGGCCACCACCGAAGACGTCAATATTCTCTCGACGCCGCATCTCATCGCCACCGATAACGTGGAGGCGGAAATCAACATCGGTGAAAACGTGCCCCTACAGACGTCCCAACTTCCTGCACTGGGCATCGGGGGCCTGCCGGGTGCGGGGGGTGCTGGCGGGGCCGGCGGCCTTGGTGGCTTTCCCGGCGCGATTCCGCGTCAGGACGTGGGCACCATCCTGCGCCTCACCCCCCATCTATCCGACGACGAGCGCATCCGTATTGACATCGAGGAAGAAATTTCGTCGGTCGGCGCACCGGATACCACCGGCAACGCCGGCGTGCGCAGCATTTCGCGGACAACGGCGCGCACCGAGGTCGTCGTTGGCGATCAGCAGACTGTTGTCATCGGTGGTTTGATTCGCGATCAAGTCACGAGTGCGGAACGTAAGATTCCCTTCCTAGGCGACCTTCCATTGGTCGGCGTGCTCTTCCGAGACACGAAGCGCACCAAAGAAAAGAGGAACTTAATCCTCTTTTTGACGCCGTACATCATCCGAGATGCGGCAGACATGCGCGCCATCTACGAGCGCAAGATGCGCGAACGCCAAGAGTTTCTCGACCGCTACTTTGTATTCACGGGCACGGACTACAAGCCGCCAGTGGACTACGCGCGCACCCGAGGCCTGCTTGCGGAGATGTTCCTCGAGATCGGCGAAGACGATGCGCGCCGCGCGTTTGAAGCATCGCTCGCCATCGAGGACAAGAAGGAGCACCTGCCGAGCAAGCCCATTGGTGCCAGCGACCTTGTGATCAATCCGGAGGAGTCCGGCATACCCGATGAGGGTTGAGATGATCACCTCCAGGACAGACCTTCCGCTGCCGTGGTACGCTGGCAACAGTCTGCGATGCCGCTCTCGGGGCCGCGCTAAGTTGAGATGAGTTACCTTGCAAATATCTTCGAGTCGCGTGGCCTCGTGCCGCGCGAGAAAATAGCAGAACTGCAAGCACAGGCCGACGAGCGCGGCCTTGATGTCATCGAAGTGATGCTGGCCACTCGAGTGCTCGATGAGGCGACCATCACACGCACGTTAGCGGACGAGGCCGGAATTCCGTTCGTCGCTACCCTGAATGCAGAGACGATACCCGGCATTATCGTTGAACAGGTTCCGATCAACTTTGCCCGTCAGCATGGTCTGCTGCCCACCAGCTTTGACGGCGAGGGCCACCTCGTGGTGGCTGTCTCCAATCCTTTCGAGACGACGGCCCTTGATGAGCTTCGTGCGCTCTTCAAGGTGCCAACGCGGGCAGTCGCGGCGACGTTGGAATCCATCAACGATGCGATTAACCGCGTCTACGAGCGTAAAGACGAAACCGCCCTAGCGGATACAGATAAGGGCAGCGATGGCGACGAGCTGCAAGACCTCATCGACATGACCGATGAGGCCCCGGTCATCCGTTGGGTCAACAACCTCTTTTATTCTGCAGTCCGTGACCGCGCGTCTGATATTCACATTGAGCCAACAGACAATGAAGTCGTCGTGCGTTACCGTATTGACGGCAACCTCTTCCCGAAAAAAACGGCGCACCGTGGCTTCCTGCCGTCGATTGTCGCGCGCGTAAAGATTGAAGCTGGCCTCAACATTGCTGAAAAGCGCCTGCCTCAGGACGGCCGCATCACGAAAAAAATCGCCGGAAAGCTCGTCGACGTACGCGTCTCAACCGTGCCAACGGCCAAAGGTGAACGCATCGTGATGCGTTTGCTCGACAAGCAGCAAGTACAGTTGAACCTGGCCGACTTGGGCTTCGCCAAAGACAACCTGCGGGGCATGGAGGCCGTTATCAGCCGACCCAACGGCATTGTCCTGGTCACTGGGCCTACAGGCTCGGGCAAAACGACGACGCTCTACGCCTGTCTCAACAAAATCAACACACCGGACCTCAACATCCTAACCGTCGAGGATCCCGTAGAGTACGAACTTCGCGGCGTGGGCCAGGTTCAGGTCGCACCCAAAATTGGTCTCACCTTCGCGAGCGGCTTGCGGGCCTTTTTGCGCCAAGACCCCGACGTCATCATGGTCGGTGAAATTCGCGACCATGAAACGGCGGAAATCGCCATTCATGCATCACTCACTGGCCACTTGGTGCTTTCCACGCTGCATACCAATGACGCGGCCGGCGCCATCACGCGTATGCTTGACATGGGCATTCAACCGTTCCTTATCGCGTCGTCGCTGCAAGCCGTGCTGGCACAGCGCCTTGTACGCTGTCTGTGCCGCCACTGCAGAGAAGCCTACACACCAAGCGTGGCAGACCTTCGTTCGCTGGAAATCGAAGGCGATGCGGCGAGCATGACCTTTTACCGGGCTACGGGCTGTGATGAGTGCAGCGGCACGGGCTACCGCGGCCGCGTCGGTATTCACGAGTACCTCCCCATCGACGAAGCTATCCGCCGCGAAATCCTGAAGAGCGCGGACTCCGGCACCATTCAACGCGTAGCTCAAAGCCGGGGCATGACCCTGCTGCGCGAAGACGGCACGCGCAAGGTTATCGCTGGCGTCACGAGCGTTGAAGAAGTTCTGGCGGCAACCCAAGCCGGCGAAGTCGAGTAGCGCGCCTGCTAGCACGGTTTTGGGGCTTGAGCCGGCGGCCGGGCGCTCTCTTCCGCGGGGCCGCGCAGTCGACACAGGTTCGTTCGAGAGCCAGCCAGGCACGAGCCGCAGGGAATCGCCGACGCTCACGCGCGCGACGCCTATACCTTTGGCTTGACACCCGATGCCGCAGCGTCAGGTATCTCCGCACGCTCAGTCGTTTGCAGAAGATTCCGTATTCGCTTTCGGAAGAGGCTCGGACAAAGGTTCGGTCGAGAAGTTATTGAGGGCCTCGATGATAATGCGCCCCGTTTGAACATCCTCTGGGTCGTCGTAAGGCACGCGCGTTTGAAAGTGCGTGGTGGCGATATGGCCCTTGAGCTTGGCACCGTGCTCCAACGCACCCGCGACAACAGTCGTTCTCATCCGTTCCAGAAGTGCATTTTCCTCATCGGGATCCGCGAACGTCAGGTCGCGCAGCTGGACCCGCACGTGGACATCCGCATGGTCATCGCGGCACACCGCGGTTGTGTGCGTACTCAGGTCACCGCCTACCACCTCAACAATATCAGCCGTTTCAGCGATGAGCGGCGCAAGTGGTGCCAGGGCAAGCGGCGCTAGCTTGAAAGAGCCTTCACAATCGTAGGGCGCGGCAAACGCATTGCCCTCGGCCTCGAGGCGTAATGCCGAGCGCCCCTGGACCATGCCTTTCAGCTTAACCGTGGTTGGCCCTTTTCCTTGCAGGTCTCTGCGATTGCTTAGGTTCCTCACCTTGCCATTCATGCGGGTCACGTAGACCTGCATCGGCGACTCCACCTCGAAGAAGCGCACGTGCAGCGCCGAATCTTCAAGGGACAAACGGCGCACCGTCAGGGGTGGGGCTTGCAAAAACTGCCCAATAAAGTCTGATTTTTTTATTGCCTCTAAGACGTCAGGAAGCTGAGAAACCAGCACATCTACCTTGAGGCCCCGAACCGCAATCTTCAACTTCCACGTTCTTGGCCACCAACCACGCCAGCCCACCTGGATCTCGACATCGTCGATGCGTAGCAAATCGACTTCTCGATCAATGCCTCGAGGATCAAGCCGGAGCTCATGCAGGACTATCGTTCTACGAAAAGGTCTGAGCGAAAGGTCTTCGGCGTGGCCCTCAAAGTGCGGCAGTGATCCGAGTTCGTTATTGATAGCGCGTAGCGCAAACACTGGAACCAAAACACATATCGCGATTACCAGAAGCATCGCGACTCCGACGAGTGAGAGCGCTAGCCCGTGACGACCGCTCCAACCGCGAATACGACTTAATCGCGCGTTCATAGATTCTTTCGCCTGATTCATAACTATGCCTTTTCGTTGGCGGCTGTTCCCCAACCCACGTTATGCTCTGTTAATTGATTAAGTGCTCGGACTCATTTTTCCGAACTGCCTGCCAACTGGACTTATAGACGGCCCTGTTTTCACCGAAACCACGCGCATCGACAACACGATCTTCGTTTAGCGCAAGCAGAAACAACTTGCGCAATTGTTTTTCTATGCAAGCTTGCATAGAGCGGTGGCGATCCTGAACAACTTTCAGGAAATAGGGGGATTTATGTTAAAATGGGCAGCAGGATTTTTAGCATTGGCAATCATAGCAGCTATTTTCGGATTTGGCGGAATTGCATCAAGTGCAGCTGGCATTGCGAAGATACTCTTTATTGCTTTCTTGGTAGTGGGCGCCATCTCGCTTGTACTCGGATTATTCCGCAGGGCGTAACCTACTTTTAAGAGAAGAAAGCGGGCGGGAACACCCGCCCGCTTTCTTCACCTGAAGAGGACAGACCAATACCGGGGTGATGCGCCGGGCGTCCAAAGAGGCACCTTCGCCATGATGCGTTTGAAGGTAGCGTCCTCAAGCCACCCGTTTAGCCATGCATCGAGGCTAGGCAGTGCGGCGGCGAAGCGGGCATGGTCGACCGCGGCGCACTGACGGATGAACGGAAATATAGCGATATCTGCGAGCGAGGGCTGCATGCCCCCCAGGTAAGGCGCCTCGGTGCAGCACTGCTCGAGAGGCTGCAGATAATCCTGCGCCTCGCGCCAGGCGACGTCGGGGTCTGATTGGGTGCGCCAGGGATACTTGTAAGCATCGAGCGCTGACTTAAACGGCCCATCGTTGGCTTCAATGAACGCGCGACAGCGCAGTCGCGTGTGCGTCAGCCACGCATGTGGATCCCGTTGCGCAAGCGCCCAGGCCATCACCGTCAAACTTTCATCTATGACCTCGCCGGAAGCGAGCACGAGGACCGGCACCGTTCCCTTAGGCGATGCTTCGAGCAGCGCATCAGGCTTCGCCTTAAGCGCGACTTCCCGGACTTCCACCTCAACACCGGCCACCGCCAGGGCCATCCGTGCCCTGATGGCATACGGACAACGCCTAAACGTATAGAGCACACCAAGGCACGCATCTTCCGCCATACAAGATGTTTTGCGGCCACCGCGTCGAGAGTCAACATCCGCGCGGATTGTCTACCCCCCGCTCTATACGAACTCCGGAATCGCTTCGACCATCCGAGACCGGCCGCAGGCGTCGGCCGCATTGGCGACCCACACCGTGATTAAGGTCGATCCCAGTGCGAGCGTAACCAGCCAATCGCACGCGTTCATTTTCGCAAACATATGCTGTCCAGACATACGCACAAATGCAACCATCACAGGGCGATGTGGCACCGATAAGATGGGTCTACTGCGCAGGATTTCTTGTCGAGTTAAGCGCATCAACTCAAACCGGATCGACTTCGAATGTGGAATGCCGTTGTACATGTTTTTCAGGTGACTGTTAACCGCTTTTCTTGCGTCCTCTATCTGAGGATAAGATCCCATCCGTTTTGAATATTCTAATCAAATAATGCGCGCTGGCTATCGACTCCTCGAGACCCGAGAACCACGCTCGATTCTGCAAGCGCGCATGAAGACGTATCTGCGCATAGTTGGATTCGATCCTTTTTTTGCATCTAGCGTTCACTTTAATGCCCTATCGTAACTCTCTTTTGTGCACCACTCTCTCTTGATGGATCTATACCTCACGCGCTTCCTGAAGAATCTATGTGGCTCTTCTGTGACCGTATTCACACGACGAAGCGCTTTGCTTTCATACCAACGGTGGATCACTGTCGCGTGCGAAATGGCGATGAAGCGCTATCGCCTCAACGAATGGCATCGCGATGCCCGCAGCATCTGCGCTCTCCGCCAGCAGGATGCCCGCGTCGTCGTCCATCGCAGCACCAATACCTGCAAACTCCAGTAATGCTTGACCGGCACCCAGCGCGAGAATCGTTTTGCAATGACGAAACGCGTCTTTGATGAATTCAAGCGTGTAACCATTACGCAGAAGCGCGTCGATTGCCGCGCCTCCATCGGGCAGTAACACCGCGTCAAAGAGTGCTGCCGGCGCATTTTCCATCGATTTATCGGCATCGATGACCTCGCCGGAATCGCAATGGAAGCGACCGACCCTCGGCCCGACAAGATGAACAACCGCTCCGGCGGCGGCCAGCTCCGCGGAAAGACTGGCCAGCGAAGCGTAGTGAACGCCCGCTTCGACGAGCACCGCTATCTGACGTGTACGAACGCCGCATTGGCCCGGCAACGCCATCAATGACAGCGCCGGTGAAACGGACACCTCCGGGGTCGCTACATCGTTTGCCGCCTTAGGCATGGCCTCCGGCACTTCCATGCCCAAGCCGGCGGCCACCTCCGAGGCCAATGGTTTTGATACGTTAGCCAACGAAGACAAGACCCGCTTGCGTATGGCCATCAAGCCGACTTTGCTTAGCTCGAAGCGAAACGCGGCTGCGATGTGTGCTTTCTCGACGGGCGTCTGACTCTTGTAAAAAAGGAGTGCTTGCGCGTAGTGCTCGGCGAACTTTTCCGGCTTGCCGCGGACCTTGTCACCCGCCACGGGCGCGGGAAATGACCTGAAGCCCGTGCCACCCGCCTGAAATGGGCAGCCCCCACCGAGGGAGTTGGGTTCGTAGGCGACACGGCCGCGGTGGACGGCCTGGCGGTGCAGGCCATCGCGCTGATTATTCTGCACCGGGGCAAGCGAGGCGTTAATCGGGATTTCGTGAAAGTTTGGCCCACCGAGACGTGTTATCTGCGTGTCCACGTAGGAGTGGTGACGACCCGCGAGGAGCGGGTCATTGGAGAAATCAATGCCCGGAACAACGTGCGCTGTGCAGAACGCCACCTGCTCTGTTTCAGCGAAGAAGTTGTCAGGGTTGCGGTTGAGCACCATGCGTCCGACGGGCAGGAGCGGCACGAGCTCTTCGGGGACGAGCTTCGTCGCGTCGAGCACATCAAAGCTGAAGTCCTCGGCTTGTTCTTCAGTGAATAGCTGAAGCCCAAGCTCCCATTCGGGGAAGTCGCCGGATTCGATGGCCTCCCACAAGTCACGGCGATGAAAATCCGGGTCGGCGCCGGAGATTTTCACGGCTTCGTCCCAGAGGAGGGAATGCGTTCCTTGCAGCGGCTTCCAGTGGAACTTGCAGAAGATAGACTCGCCTTCGGCGGTCACGAGCCGGAAGGTATGCACGCCAAAACCCTGCATCATGCGATAGCTGCGCGGAATCGCACGGTCGGACATGAGCCACATCAGCATGTGGGTGGACTCGGGCATCAGGGAGACGAAATCCCAGAAGGTGTCGTGCGCGGAGGCAGCCTGAGGCATGCCGTGATGCGGTTCCGGTTTGACGGCATGCACCAGATCCGGGAACTTCATCGCGTCCTGGATGAAGAAGACGGGCATGTTGTTGCCGACGAGGTCCCAGTTGCCTGCGTCAGTGTAGAACTTGACGGCAAAGCCGCGGACGTCACGCGCCGTGTCTTTGGAACCGCGTTCGCCGGCCACCGTGGAGAAACGCGTAAACACCGGGGTGATCTTGCCTTTCTCGGCGAAGGGCGCGGCGCAGGTGTACTGAGGGAAGGTGTCGTAGGCTTCGAAGAAACCGTGTGCGGCGGAACCGCGCGCATGGACCACGCGTTCGGGGATGCGCTCGTGGTCGAAGTGCGTGAT
>SLQV01000140.1 GCA_007131285.1 Myxococcales bacterium | reverse complement strand
CACGCGCTCGCCGGGACCGCGCTCGCCGGGACCCCGGCCCACCGGGACCCGCCCCCACCGTGCGCCCTCTCCCGGCCGCCGCCGGGCTCAATCTATGCCTTCACCGTATAAGGCCTGTGGCGGCAAGCGGCCGCATCTGGGAAAGTAGTCGGGTGGAGGCAGACCTAAGGTTACATGCGCCGGCGACGGCCCGAAATCGCGAGCCACTATTGCAGGCGCTCAAGCCGTACATTCAGCCGGCGCAGCGCGTGCTGGAGGTGGGTAGCGGCAGCGGCGAGCACGCGCTGTATTTGGCAGGGCGGCTGGGCGTTTCGCTCTGGCAGCCCAGCGACCCGAGCCCCCGCGCCTGCGCAAGCATCGACGGTTGGCGGCAGGCACCCGACGAACTCTGGCCGGAGTCTGCCGCCAGTGCCGATGCCATCGTGCAACCCGCCCAGCCCCTCGACGTCTCAGCACCCGAGTGGTGGGCCCACGTGCGAAATGCCCCGTTCGACGCGCTGCTCGCGGTGAACGTTATTCACATCGCCTCCTGGCAGGTAGCCGAAGGCCTCTTCTTGGGCGCGCACCACTTGCTTCCTGTGGATGGCGCTTTGTGCCTTTACGGCCCCTTTCGCTCTCCCAGCGAACCGCTCGCGCCAAGCAACGAAGACTTCGAACGCCACCTCAAGGGCCTAGATCCGAGCTACGGCATTCGCGCCATCGACGACCTACTCGAACTCGGCGCCGCCCAAGGCCTCGCCATGAGCGCCACTCTCCCCATGCCCGCCAACAACCACGTGCTGGTCTTCCGCCGCCACCGCGACAAACAACGCGACTGAGCCAACCCCGCGCGGCATCCAGTGACGGCGTGCGACAACGCCCGCGCGCTCTGCAACGCCGGTTACCGTGCGCAGGCGGCCTGCTGCGCACGCGTTCGTGATCGGTCATCGGGACTAGAGCGCGCGGGGGGAGGCTCATGCGGGTCGGTGAGGGCGATAAGCGTTGGCAGGTGGGCGCGTAGCGCTGCCGGGTAAGCAAGCGCGCTCAGGACGAGCAGACGCTCACTATCGAAGCCGAAGAGCTCACCTGGGTAGAGTTCGAGCCCTGCGTCCAGCAAATGCAGGGCTAGCGCGACATCCGAGCGGCCCGCTGGCACGGCTGGGTGGGAAAAGACGGCGGGCGCTTCGATGACACGGTACCAACCGCCCGTCCCCGCCGGTGAGGCATGCTTCACGCGCAGCCACGGCGCTGCCACGCAGGCTTGCTCAAGGGCGAGGGTATTCTCGGCGAGGCGCTGCTTGAGGCGCATCTGGCGCTGCGGCGCAAGCTTTAGCAACGCCGGCAGCGCGTGTTGGATGGGCCCCGACGGGGACAGCAGGCTGTCCGCAAGGTACGCCAAACGGCGCTGCGCCTCGGCCACCAGCGACGCCGGACCGTGCAGCGACATCCAGGCCAGCTTGGCTTGGGGCAAACCAGCAAACTTCGATAGGCCACCCAACACAACGACCAGCGACGCCAGCGGCAGCGCGTCGAGCTGCGCGCCGAGCGGACGGGGCAGCAGCGGCGCGGCGTAGGGCTCGAAGACGGCATCAATGACAACCGGCCGCCGGCTTTGCGCTAGCCAAGCGAGCGAAGCGGCATCCAGGCATTCTCCCGTAGGGCTTGCGGGGCTTACGGTCACCAAGAAACTTGGGTCGGCGCCCCGTTTCTGGGCAAAGGACTCCGGCCAGACAGGCACGAAGCCCGGGCCCGAATCCACCAAGGGGTAACGCTTGCACGCGAGCCCTTCCTGGGCGAAGAGCAGCGGCAAGAGCGGGTAGCACGGCGCAGGCAAAGCGACGCACCCGGGCACATCCGCCAGCAGTTTGGCAAGCAGGCTATAGCCCTCGCTCGTGCTGCCCAGCAAGACGAGCCGGTCCGGCGCCACCTCCAGCACCTCCGAAAGCGCCTCCCGTGCACGGCGCAACCCGAACGCGGCAGGCGTGTAGGGCGCACGCGCGCCCTGGGACAGCGCTGCCGCGAAAGCAACCACGTCCTCTTCCGGAAAGAGGCCAGCGCGCGTCGGATCGGTCGTGACCCAGTCCACAAGCGGCAAACCCGTCGCGCGCCGGCGCGCCCGAGCCTCCGCCCACACGTTGCCGCCCTCGGCCACATCGCTACGCTCAGAAAAGCTGCCCATTCGCGCCTAGGCCCATGCGAGTCGGTTGAGGGTTTGAGCACGACTGCCCACAGTCAAAACCCCCAGCGTGCCTTTTGGAACGCGCGGGATCTTTTGACGAGGCCGCAGCGCCGGCTCGGACCCTTCACGGGACACGCATGCTCCTAGGACGAAGGGAGGTGCGCGTCCCCTAGAATGCCTCGGAGAACGGTGGTGGCGCGGGCGGTGAGGGTGACCGATTCGCGGCTCACCTCGAGCTGGGTTCGGCCGCCGCGGGGCGAACACTGGTAGGCCTCGCAAGTGAATGAGGCCGCGCCGCTTGCCTGACGGCCGGCCCAGAAAGGCCCCGTCGTCGCGAAGGCGGACCCGGTGACCGGGTCCTCGTCGATGCCTACATTCGGGGCAAACGCCCGCTGCTCGAAGGCGTAGGGCGCCCCATCGCCCTGCGCCGTCAGTATGACGCAACGGCCACCAAGCCGCCTAAGCACGGCCAGATCTGGACATGCAGCGCGCAAGGCAGCCGTCGCTGGCAGCAGGATGAGGTGGTCAGCTGCGGCCCCCACGTATTCCCCGCCTGCGCAACCGATGGCCTGCTCAAGCGACACATCCGGCAGGGGCCACGGTGCGGGCGAAACCGGCCGCGCAGGCAGCGTGATGCGAATATCCGCCGCTGACCTGACGCAGCGGAGCTCGCCGCTTCGCGTCGCAAATGTGATAGTCTCATCGACCACGTGTCGCTCCGACCAGAGCACATGGGCGGCCGCGAGGGTAGCGTGGCCGCAAAGGTCGGCTTCGCAGACAGGCGTGAACCAGCGCAAGTTCAAGGCAGGACCCTCGCCCATCAGGACGAAGGCGGTCTCGGAATGGCGCATCTCCGCGGCGATGGCCTGAAGTTGGGCGTCGGTGCGGGGCGCATCAAGCAGACACACCGCCGCCGGATTGCCCCCGAAGGCTTCGGCAGAGAAGGCGTCGACCACGTAGATTGGCATCGGTCTTATGCGCATCGCCTGAGCGTGCGCCTCAGCCGGGCGTCGCGCAATCCCCGCCCCTGGCGAGGCTGACCTGCGAGCTGCACGCGCTCGCGACCCAGGTCAGCTACCCCAACCGCCTTTAAGGGAGGCGTTGCACCCTAGACCAACGCCCGACTTCAGCCTAATCTCCGCGCATGAGTGACGATATCACGCGGGTCCCGCCCACCGAAGCACTGCGCCTCGTCAGCGAGGACGGCTACACACTTGTCGACGTACGCTCGGTGCCTGAGTTCGAGGCGGGTCACCCGGCCGGGGCCGTCAACATTCCTTGGGCACACCCCGGTGCGTTTGGCATGGCGCCCAACGCGGATTTCCTCAAAGTCGTCGGCGCGCACTTCGCCAAAGACGCCAAGCTCGTCGTCGCGTGCCGCTCCGGCGGCCGCTCGCTACAAGCCGCGAAAGCGCTAACCGCGGCGGGCTTCAGCGCCGTCGTCGACCAGAAGGCAGGGTTTTCCGGCGGCAGCGGGGAGATCGGCTGGGAAGCCGCTGGTCTGCCGGTGGACTACGACGCCGCCCCTGAGCGCCAATACGCTGCTTTGTCTAAGGCTGCCGAGTAAGCTGTGTCAGGTTTTCTGCGCCAGACGTTGCGCAACGTAACAGGCTACGTACCGGGCGAGCAGCTCGACCGCCCGGGCATCATCAAGCTCAACACCAACGAAAATCCTTACCCGCCGAGCTCCAAGGCCTGCGCCGCCCTCGCCACGGTCAGCCCTGAGATGCTGCGCCGCTACCCGAATCCCACCGCGCGTGCCTTCCGCGAAGCCGCCGCCGCGGTGCATGGCCTAAGCCCGGACCATATCATCGCCACCAACGGCGGCGACGAACTGCTGCGTCTCATCTTCGCGACCTTCGCCGAAGCCGGCGACCGCATCGTATCGACCGACCCGACCTACAGCCTTTATCCCGTCCTGGCAGCGCTCGAAGGCCTGCGCTTCGAAGCACACGCGCTCGACAACACCTACAACCTCGACCCCCAGGCCTTTCTCCGTTTCGCCTGCGGGGAGCAGCCCAACCAGGGACCGGCAACGATCGCCTTAATCGTCAGCCCGCACGCCCCCTCCGGAATGCTTTTCACCGAGGCGCAGCTCACCACGATTGCCCAAGGCTTTCCCGGCCTGCTCGTCGTCGACGAAGCCTACGTCGACTTCATTGCCCCAGAAATCGGCCATAACCTGCTTCCTTGCGCGCAGACCCTTCCCAATCTGATCTTGCTGCGATCGCTCAGCAAAGGCTACGGTTTGGCGGGCTTGCGTTTCGGATATGGCATCGGCCACCCCGACCTCATCGCGGATATGACCGGCTTAACGAAGGACAGTTACAATACCGATGTCATTGCCCAAGCGCTCGCCGAAGCCGCGCTTCGTGACCAAGGCTACGCGATGGACACCTGGCAGCGCGTGCGCGCAGAACGCGAGTACTTGCGCAGCGAACTCTCCGCGCTTGGCTGCAGAGTCTACCCTTCTCAAACCAACTTTCTACTCGCAGAGCTCCCCCCCCTCGCGAACGGCAACAGCCGGGCGGCCACCGCCTACGCCGCACTCAAACAAGCAGGCATTCTCGTGCGTTACTTCGACACGCCCCGCTTAGTCCACGCGCTGCGTATCACCCTAGGCACCCCCGAACAAAATGCCGCTCTGCTACGCCAACTCAAGCCTCTTCTCACCTAATACGGAGAAGGAAGAGATTGAGCCCGGCGGCGGCCGGGAGCGGGCGCACGGCGGGCGCGTCCCGGTGGGCCGGAGTCCCGGTG
>SLQV01000079.1 GCA_007131285.1 Myxococcales bacterium | reverse complement strand
CCGGCTTACGTCCTCGCCAAAAATCCTCACGAACCCCAAGTTCGCTGCGGTTTTTGGCTGTGGGCGCGCTCGCCTCAGACCCTCAACCGAACACGCAGCTCGCTTAACCGATCACGCGTGGACAGGAGTGCGTGCGGCAAAAGGACTGGGCAGCCGCCTCTCAGACCTCGTCGGAGCGACCGAACGCGAATGTCGCGCCCGGAGTGACAGAAAATGTCACCGCCGCGCGCGCAAAGGTGACGCAAAGGGTCACCCGAAGACATGACAGTCTCAAAATTCCGCTGTAATAACAACTTTACGATTATGGCACACGGAATGCATTGTCTTGGTTCAGGAAACGGGACGCGACGGGAACGCGGCTCGACCGGATCAGTTTACGAAAGGGAAAGTCAGACGTATGAATGTATTTCGCAAAGCAAAAGCAGGTTTCACGCTCATTGAGCTCATGATCGTGGTCGCGATTATCGGCGTACTCGCCGCCGTCGCCGTCCCCGCGTTCATCAACTACTTCAAGCGCTCGAAGACCTCGGAAGCCGCCTCAAACCTCAAGTCGATGTTCACTGGCGCTGCTACCTACTACAGCGCCGAGCACTGGGCTCAGGGCAATATCGCCCCAGGCGCAGCGGCAGCCGCCTCGACGCATTGCACCGTAGCTGAAGCTACCACCAGCAACGCTCCAGGCGCCAATAAGACAGTGATTGACTGGGCGGCAGAGGCTGGACGGCCTACGTTTGAAGCCATCAACTTCATGGTCGCAGACCCGGTCTACTACCAGTACGCTGTTGCCACGACTCCAGGCGACCAGTGTGGCAATGCTCGGGCGACTGAGGTCATGTATGAGTTCGATGCGGTTGGCGACCTCGACGGCAACGGTGCCACATCGCTCTTCCAGCTCGCGGCAGGTACCAACAACGAGAACCAACTCTACCGCGCGCCCGGCATCTTCACTCAGAACGAACTCGAGTAATCCGTCTAGCCTAGCAGCCTAATGGCTGTATCCAGGCCGCGGTCTCCCGGATGGAGGTCGTGGCCTTTTTCTTTTGGCCAGCCTGCACCCGCCCAATTCTACTGGAGCGAGGTCTGCAGGCTGTGGCACGTTAGTCTGAGATGACAAGTGCGTCGCATGCCGCGTGGAGCCGTGTAGGATTGCTGCGACTTCCCCTCGGGCTAGTGCTCGCATTTGCCCTCGCCCTGAGTTTACAGCCCGCCACGATGTCGCGTTACTTGGCGCATCAGAGCTACACGCAGCGCTACCTGCTTCCGAGCAAAGAAAGCCTGGTATGGCTTGCGCTCGGGTACCGCGAAGCACTGGCCGATCTCATTTGGGTGCGAGGGCTTATTTACTACGGGGAAGAGCTCCAGCATCGCGGCGCTATGAGCGACTTTTTTCGTTACGCAGAAGCCATCACTGCGCTCGATGTGGAGTTCCGCAAGGCCTACATCTGGGGCGCATCAGTTGGGCTTTACCGTTCACACGGCGAACTGCCCGTGGACGACATCAAGCAGGCAGTGACGCTTCTGGAATCCGGCTACGCGCATTTCGCGCCGGATGGACTCATGGCCTGGGAGCTTGGGTCGCTCTTGGCCTACGAGCTCTCGCCACGGCTTGAGCCGGGCGAAGAGAAGGACGCCGTCATGGCGCGGGCAAGCGAGTTCTTGGTTGAAGCATCGGAGGCCGGTCACGGACCGCCCTGGCTCGCGCTGGTCAGCTCGTCGAATTTGCTCAACCTGGGCAAGACGCAGCGGGCTATCGACTACCTGAAGCGCATCTACCCCACCCTGCGCGACCCTGACTTGCAGGAAAAGGTGCGTCAGCGCTTGGTAAGTCTAGAGGCACACAGTGAAGCGGAGGCGCTGACCCAAAGCCTCGCGCTCATCGAAGCACGTCGGCAGGCAACCTTCCCCTTTGTGGACTTGCCGCTCTTCTTGCTGCTGCGCGTTCCGCCGGGCGACGAGACTAACGACTAAGCCCGAGACGCACATGGCTACCTAGGCGCACCGCCAGCATTTGTGTCGGCAGTCGGAGGCGCCGTACGGCGCTTGGTCACCCGCAACGGAGGCTCAAGCATCAGTCCCTTCCGCGTTGGGCGTGCACGCCATTCGTAGAACGTCGTAAGCCCACCGGTGACCGCTTCGCTACTTACAACGAAGCGCACGCTAGGCTCCGGGGTGAGGTCGAGTCCGCCATTCGGGTCGAAGACGAGGCATTCGGTGCGATTGCTAGCGATCGTGACATCCGCAGCAAGTTCCTGCGCATCGGCGACGTCCTCCAGGCTAGAGGCGGGCCCGGAAAACAGGCAGTAGCGCCGTAACCCACGCTCCGACGCCGCAGGTTGCTTTAGGCCCAAGCCTTCGGCAGCCACCTCTCCGTCTGGGTCATCGGTGGTCGCAACGGGCACGAGCACCTCATGATTGCTTAAGTAGTAGCGCTCAGCGGCAGCGTGAGCGGCTTTCAGTGCGTTGAGCGCGCGCGCTTCCCCGCCTACGGCGATCGTGCGCGCGAATGCAGGCACCATCAACGCGGCGGCAGTGCCGACCACAGCCCACAAGAGGCACCGTTCTCTTACGCCAAACCTCGCCGCCACGGACTCTGACCTAGCATGCTTCCCATGCGTCTGCGCGGCTGTCCGGCCTCAGCTTTTTTGGTATGGCCTGCCCTCGTTATGCATCACCGTTTACATATCACCGGCGCGTTACCTAGTGACCGGGGAGATTAAGCGCTGCGCGCGCGTTCAGAGGGTTGGGCAAACGAAAAGTCTGCAAAAAAGAGCAAGCGGGCGTTGGGGCGCCGCGCGCCGTTTTAGGCCACCCCGGGGGTAGCGTGGGGCAAGGCGTGTCTCAGGGGAGGCCGTGGGCTTCACTCCCGAAAAGGCCCGAGGGCATTTTGTAACCCCCCTTGAACGATTACGGCGCTGCGGGGTGAAAGCACGGTAGGGAGGCTGAGGTATCGCAGTGCGATGCATCGGTATTCCCTTGGTTGGGAAATGCTTCGTCATCCGCGGGCGGGCCTACCAGGGGGCGAAGACGACGCACCAGGTAGTAACACGGCAGCGTATCAACCATCGCAGCAAGGCCCTTAAACACGTAACCCGCGGCCATATAGGTCAGTAGCTGGGGGGCGAGAGGCAAGGCGGCGTCGATGGGCAGCGCGCCTGTGAGATAGTGCGTGACCAATACCGCGGCGACGCAATCCACCCACTGGGAGAGCAGAGTGGAGCCGTTGTTGCGCAGCCATAAATGACGGCCGCGCGTCAGGCGCTTGAGCAGATGGAACGCCTGCACGTCGGCAAACTGCGCGACCATATACGCCACCATCGAAGCGGTCACCGCACCGAAAGCGAGCTTGCGCACTTCAAAGAACACCTGCCCGGAAGACTCCGGCCCGTAGCCCGGCAGCACCCCGCCCAGCCAGAGGATCAGCGCGACCCAGACGTTCACCGCAAGCCCCGTCCACACCAGCGCATTGGCGTGACGACGCCCGTAGAGCTCGGACACCAAATCCGTGCACAAAAAAGTGATCGGGTACGGCAGTACGCCGACGGCTATCGGCATCGGTACGCGTACCGATGTAAGCGGAATGGTGAAGGAGAGGTCCACGAAGCGCGTCAGCCCAAGCACGTTAAGCAGCGCTAGAATCGCAAGAAAAAAGCCCGAAAGCACCAGGAAGACCACCTCGCGCGAGGTGATGCCCCCTGCCCTGCGTGACGGTCCAACACCCGCTAAGTGAGGGGCAGCGCCGTCACTACCTGCGGCGCCAACCTGGGCAACAAAAGGGGTATTGCCTTCCGTACCCCTCTCTTTTGGGCCCGACCGCGCTCGCGAATGCAGATAACCCTGGGCGCGGTCGCTGGAACGCGTCCGCTGCAAGCCCGAGGCAGGCGCCGCATTTTCAACTTCGCGAGGCTTGCCCCTGCTCATGCCCTCCGGTTTAGGGCGGTCGCCGCCGATTGACCAGGCCACCACGCAGGAATGCGTCGTACCCGAGGCCCAAATGCCTCCTAGTGGCCAGCGCTAGCCTTTGGCGATGCGTCTCCGCACAAGTAACGCGCTGCGCTGGTCACCGTCCTGGCAGCGCGACCGGCGCGTAGGCTGCACCTCGGCTGTGGACGCCGAAAAGCCTTGGTGACAGCTAGCGATCCCATCTACTCTGGGGAGTGTCATGCGTTATGCAGCGTTAAGCGATATCGGCCGGCGGCGGCGAGCCAATCAAGATGCCTTTATCGTTGAGCCGTCCCTGGGTCTCTTCGTCGTCGCCGATGGCATGGGCGGACACGCCGCGGGTGAAGTTGCTAGCTTTGAAGCCGTGAACTCGGTACTGTCCATGGTCGCCACCGGGCGGGATATGCTCGCCCAGCTCAAAGACCCAGATCTGCTGCACGGTACGCTGCCCAAGGCCACCCGGTTGATGGAAAGCGCCGTACAAGCGGCCACGTACCACGTGTACGGTCTCGCCGAGAACAACCCCGAACGCAGCGGAATGGGCACTACCGTTTCCGCGTTGCTGCTCATCGATGGCGTAGGCATCACCGCACAGGTCGGCGACAGCCGCGTCTATGTCATGCGCGGCGGGCGCGCATCTCCCCTCACTGAAGATCACACGCTTGTGGCCTGGCAGGTCAAGCACGGTGTCCTCACCGAAGATCAAGCGGCACGCTCCCCCCACCGCAACGTCATCACCCGCGCGGTGGGCAGTCAGGACTACGTCCAGGTGGATACGAGTGTCTTTGACGTGCATGCGGGAGACCGCTTCCTTATCTGCTCCGACGGTCTCCACGGCTACTTTCGCGACGAAGAACTCGCCTTTATGGCGCCCCTAACGGTGTCCGCCGCCGTCTCTGACCTCGTCAGCGAAGCCAATCGTCGCGGCGGCAAAGACAACATCACCGTCATCGTCATCGCCCCCTAACCCACGCGCTCAGCCCCTG
>SLQV01000011.1 GCA_007131285.1 Myxococcales bacterium | reverse complement strand
CGGCGGAGGCCGCGGCGCGTCGGGCGCTGCAGAGTGGGTTGCTTGAGGCCGCCGGTATTGACACGGGCAAAAGCCTGCCGCCGCCCGTCAAGCTTGGCGAGGACGCGCTGCCCGAGCCCGGGCAGGTCGTTCAGGCGCGGCATCGCCAGTGGCTCGTGGAGGCTTTGCATCGCGGCCAAAATGGTGAGTCTGCCCGCGTCGACCTTGTGTGCCTTGATGATGACGCCACGGGTGAGCCGCTCGAAGTGCTGTGGGACCTCGAACTCGGCGCGCGCGTCATTGACCCCGCAAGCCGCGGCCTAGGCGATGTCCGTAAGCTCGACACACCCGAAGCCTTTGGCGCTTACCTGCATGCGCTGAAGTGGAGTGCTGTCAGCGCCGCCGACGCAACGCGCTTTCAGGCGCCCTTCCGCGCGGGCATCAAGCTGATGGCCCACCAGCTCACGCCGCTGATGAAGGCCCTTGAGCTGCCGCGCGCCAACCTCTTCATCGCCGACGATGTTGGTCTAGGCAAAACCATCGAAGCCGGCCTCGTGCTGCAAGAGCTGATACTGAGGCAGCAAGCTGAGTTCGTGCTGATTGTGGCGCCTGCGGCGATTTGCCTGCAGTGGCGCGACGAAATGCAGCGCCGCTTCGGTCTGCGCTTCGCGGTGATGACGCAGCGCTTCGTTGCGTACCGCCGGCAAGACCGCGGTGCGGGCATTAACCCTTGGTCCACGTACCACCGCTTCATCATCTCGTATGAGCTGCTGCGCCGTGACGAGTACCGTAGCCCGCTACTGGCACACTTGGGCGAACGCGTCCGCAAGGGGCTCTTCATCCTAGACGAAGCCCACCGCGCCGCCCCTGCCAGCCATCAGAAGTATGCGGTGGATAGCGACACCACACGCACCATTCGCGAGCTCGCTGCCAAGTTCGACAACCGCTTGTTCTTGAGCGCCACGCCACATAACGGGCATTCGAATAGCTTCAGCGCGCTGCTCGAAATACTCGACCCGGCGCGCTTCACCCGCGGCGTGCCCATTGAAGACACGGCCCTCCTCAAACCCGTCATGGTGCGCCGGCTGAAGCGTGACTTGCGGCAGCTAGGGCTCGAAGAGCACTTTCCGCGGCGTGTGCTGGTGCAACACGCGCTGCACCACGACGAAGGCGCCTGGCATGTCAAACGTTCGCGCTTCGACGCGGAGGCGCGCCAGGTGACGGAAGACGGTGGCGAGCCGCTAGGCCCGGGCGGTGACGACGACCTGCGTCTCGCGCACCTGCTGACCGAATACACCAGCGCCGTCACAACGAAAACCAAACGAGACAAGCTCGCGCTAGTGCAGCTACAGCAGCGCATGCTTTCGAGCCCGGAGGCCTTCGCGCGCTCGCTCGAAGTGCACGCCCGCAAGCATCAGGACGATGACCTTGACCTTGACCCCGAGCTGTACGGCGATGCTGAGGAAACGCCGGCAGTGGCGCTTGACACTCTGGGTGCAAGCAGCGCGGCCCAGCTCAGCGACCTGCGCGCTTTGGTGCATCGCGCGCGCAAGCATCCCGATGCGAAAGTGCGCGCGCTCCTTCACTGGATGCGGACGCACATGTGCCCAGCCATCGGCAAGCCTGGAGCGGGGCGCACTGAGTGGTCCGCCCGAAGGGTCATCATTTTCACCGAGTGGACCGACACAAAGCGCTACCTGCAGGAGATTCTCACGCAGGCGCTGGAGCATACGGACCGCGCCGACGAACGCATCATGGTGTTCCACGGCGGCATGGGTGACGATAGCCGCGACGCCGTGCAGCGCGCCTTCAACGACGCTGCGCACCCCGTGCGTGTGCTCCTCGCCACCGACGCCGCACGGGAGGGCATCAACCTGCAGGCGCAGTGCGCCGACCTCTTCCACTTCGACCTGCCCTGGAACCCGGCGCGGCTAGAGCAGCGCAACGGCCGTATCGACCGCACCCTGCAGCCCGCAGAAGAAGTGCGCTGCCACTACTTCATCTACCCGCAGCGCCCCGCTGACCGGGTGCTCGAGACGTTGGTTCGCAAAGTCGAGACGGTGCAGAAGGAGCTGGGCTCCCTGGGCGCTGTGCTCCTGGACGACGCGGAAACCTGGCTTGCGGATGGCCTCACGGAACGCGTCCGAGCCAAGCTTGAGGCGCTAGGCGAGGGCGCTGATGTCACGGTCGTCAACGACGAACTGGAAAGCTCGCGCACCAACATGGCTGACCTCGTCCAAGAACGAGACCGCGCCGCGCAACGGCTAGAGACCTCCCGGAAAGCGCTAGAGGTGAGCCCGCAAGCACTCAGAACGGTCCTCGATGTGGGGCTCGGCTTGGCAGCGGGGCAAAGGCTTGCTGCCGTTGAAGGCAGGGCCGGCGTGTACACGCTGCCTGAGCTCGACCGGTCCTGGGCCGAGACGCTAGACACGCTGCGTCCAGCGCGCGCGCGAGATGAGTCGTTCATGGACTGGCGCCGCAAGCCACCCCGACCCGTGACCTTCACACCGGTGCAGCACCTCGGAAGCGACACCGAGCACCTGCACCTCGCACATCCGCTCGTGCGGCGAGTCCTCGACCGCTTTCTGGCGCAGGGTTTCAGCGCCCACGACCTGTCCCGGGCAAGCGCGGTAGTGGTGCCCGATGACTCGGTGATACGCGTGGTGGCTTACGGGAGGCTGACGCTTTTCGGGGCACGTGCTGCGCGCTTGCACGACGAGATCATCGCCGTCGCCGCCCGCTGGGACGGGCAAAGCAGCGAAGTGAGCCCCTACAAGGACCGTGAGACGCAGCGCCTTGCCGCCCGCACGGCCGAGACGGCGCTATCGACAGCGCCCCGCGCAGCACCAGGGACGGTAGTGCGGCAGGTTGCCGCTCAAGCCGAAGCGCTCTTCAAGGCACTGTGGCCCGCGCTCGAAGCGGAGGCAGACGCCCAAGCGGCCGAAGCACGCAACGGCCTGATGCAGCGTGCACGCAAAGAGTCCGATGACCTGCAAGTGCTCTTGGGCCGCCAGCGCGCCGCCATTTCGCAGCGCTTGCCCGCCATGCACCAGCTTGAGTTGTTGCACACAGCCAAGACCGAAGCCGATAGGCGCACGCAGACCCAGCTCAAGCACGACTTAGCCTATATGCAGGAGAAGCTAGCCAACCTGGAGGCCCAAATAGCCACCGAACCTGCCGCCATCGCTGCGCTTTACGACGTGCAGATGACGCGCGTGATGCCCGTCGGCCTCGTCGTCACCTGGCCTGAGGTCATGGTGTGACCTGGTCTTAAGAGCAGATGCTCTAGGGAAGCGGGCTTGGCGCGTGCGGCAACGTTGACGAAGGAAGCGCGTGCGCTCGCGCACGGTCGCTAGCATCAGTTCGGGATAAAGACCCGCTTTACTCGTTGCGTCAAATGCAGAGGGTTGTCGTCCTACATTGCGCACTTCCCCCGAACAAAATGCATAGTGGGGCTATATTACTACATTGACTGTCGTCTCTGTGGCTGAAATCGTAGTGAGATGTCTTCCGCAAATCACCCCTTTGAGCAGTGGAGCCGTCTAGTTGGAGGGCCTTGGAATGAAGGCCCCGTGCCGTGGCGTCGCGGCGTGCTTGCTGGCGAGCAGCTCAGAACGCTAGTCACAAATGGCTATATTAAGAATATGCGTGAGAATGAGATCGAGTTGTGTGAAGCGTCGCTAGACTTGCAAATAAGTGACGAGGCGTATGAGCTTAAAGATGGCTCCATCAAGCCGTTTCAGGGTGAGTCCTATAGGAGCCAAACGCTGAGTACAACAGGTCACGAGCAGATCCTCCCGCAAGATGGTTACTTCTTTCTCAAAAGAGAGAAGACTTACGTGTTCCGTGCCGTTCAGTCTCTCGATGTAGCCAAGCTGTTTGGCGCTCCAATTTATGGTCAAGCTACAGCAAAGAGTACTGTAGGTCGTGTGGATGCGCTCGTGCGTCTCATTCTAGATGGTTGCGGTACCTATGAGTATTTCGACCCGACCGTGTTTAGGCGGAGCAATGGCGAGTTCTTTATCGAGGTCACGCCATTTAGTTTCGACTTGAGGATTCCCAAGGGCAGTAAGCTGAACCAGCTTCGTCTTTTTATCGGCTCCCCCAGCGAGTGTGAGATTAAAGGTGACGAGTTTTGGAGGTATACGATTCTGCATGCAGACAGACGCTACCCAGCGAAGCCGCGCTTGAGCCTTAATCTTTCAGCAATTTCAACCCCTCTCGGAAAGACGTCCGTAGTCGCAAGCGCGTTCAGAGCAATCAATGAGGGAGAGCCAGAGCCCATTCGGCTAAGCACTGGTGCAAACGATCCCGAAAAATTCTTTCGTCCTGTGAGGGCTGCGTATTCTAACGAGGGTGAGCGCGCCGATATCAACCCAGCGGTCAATAAGTGCTCTATCCAAGTACAGAATGGCGGATTCTACATCATGCGCTCCCTTGAACGGCTCTGTTTGCCTCCCACCGTGGCAGTGTACGTGAGGGCCACGAATGAAACACTCGGCGAGCTACGGATACACTATGCCGGTTTCGTTCATCCATGGTTTGGATGGCAGCCGATAAAGGACTCAGGCGATCCGGGAGATCAAGCGGATGGAGAGCAAGCACGGCGCGGGACTCCGCTGATTTTTGAGGTTCGAGGCTATGGTGGAACAGTGAAGCTTCGTCATGGTGAGGTAGTGGCAAAACTCGAGTTTTACGAAATGTCCCAGGCAACAGAGAAACCAGAACCAACCGACGATGACTACACCTTCCAGGAACTCAAGCTGTCGAAGGTCTTTAGGGGCAAGTAGGTACACCTCCTGCGGCCTGTGCCTGAAGTGCTAGCGCTGGCCGCCGAGCGCGAAGGGCGTGTATAACCAAGGGCATGTCGGGCGCGCCCAAGGACAAGGACACAAGCTTCCACAAGGAGTGGTTGGGGCTGGCTCAGCCCATCGAGGGGCTTGTGTTTTCGGTGCCCGTGCTGGCGGACGCGCAGATTGCGCCCCGCATACGTTCGGGGGTGCAGGCAGACTTCTTGGAGCATGTGCAGGAGGGTGCGTTCCGAGACGTCCGCGCGCTTTTCGAACATTTCCTCGGGTACGACCGGCCGGGGATGCTGCTCCCGCGCGACGCACTGCCGAGCCAGCTACGTTTCTACGCGCCGGAGGGGCGCCAGGAGGTGCGGCCCAGTTTTGCCATCGCGCGCATGCCTCAAACCAGCGTAGGCGAAGGCGCAAGCGCCGCCGCTAGCGACGACCCTTTCGCGATGTTCGACGCACCGGCCCCGAAGGCGCCTCCTCCCGCCGAAACCGCGAGCGAGCCCGCAGCGGGCGCAACAGAAGAGGCCAGCCCCTACCTCGCGCTGGTCTGGGTGCTCACCGATGACATCGGAGCGCAAGCGAATGCCAGCGACATAGACCTCGACCGGGCCGAGACGCTCACGGGCCCTTGGCACACCACGCCGACCGCTAAGTTCGAGCGCCTGCTACGCCACGCAGGTGTGCCCGTAGGCTTTGTCGCCAGCCCCACGGCGCTGCGTCTAGTTTACGCACCGCAGGGCGAATCCACGGCGCACCTAACCTTTCGCCTCGCCCATCTGACGGAGCGCGCTGGCAGGCCTTTGGTCGCGGCGCTTGAGCTCATCGTTCACGCCAGCCGCAGCTACAGCGCTGATGCGGCGCATACCATTGAGGGGCTGCTCCGCGAAAGCCGCCGCCGGCAGGCGGACGTCACGAAGGAGCTGGCCGGCCAGGTGTTCGAGGCGGTAGAGCTGCTGCTTGCAGGCTTCGAGCAAGCCGCCGCTCGCGACCCGCACGCCACCTGGTTGCGCGCGGCCCTTGAGGCACCCGACGACCACCTCTACCAAGGCGTGCTCTCGGTGGTGCTGCGGCTGGTGTTCTTGCTTTACGCTGAAGCTCAAGGCCTCGTGCCCACCCACGAACGCACCTACGCCGCGCATTTCAGCGTGCTGGGCCTCTTCGACAAACTCACCGAAGATGCGGGCGCCCACCCGGAAGCCATGCACCTGCGCTTTGGTGCCTACGGCAGGCTGATTGCGCTCTTTCGCGGCGTCTTCTTGGGCGTGCGCCACGGCACCTTCCATTTGCCGCCGCGAAGCGGCCGCCTCTTTGACCCCAACGCCTACCCTTTCCTTGAAGGTGGCCACCCCAGCGACAGCGCGGCCATCAACCTAGCGACGCAGCGTGCCGAGGTGCGCTTGCCGCAGGTTGACGACGGCACCCTCTACCACGTGCTGAGAAGGCTCATCGTCTTCGAGGGCCAACGCCTCAGCTACAAGGCGCTAGACGTCGAGCAGATTGGCGCGATTTACGAATCGCTCATGGGCTACCACGTCCTGCCGCTGGAAACGGCCGCGCTGAGGCTCGGCAAAGGTGGGGTTTGGGTCGAGTGCGCCGAGCTGCGCGGCGCCAGCGCCACGGAGCGCAAGCGGCTGCTCAAAGAAGTGTGCGAGATGAGCCCCGCGCACATCGAAAAGGTTGAGGTTGCGCTCAAGGAAACCGAGGAAGACAGCGCACTCCTGGAGCGCCTCGCTGACCTGACGCCGGGTCGAAAGGCACACAAAGCGCGGCACCGCGCATTGCCTGGGCGCCTCGTGCTGCAGCCCGGCGAAGAGCGCCGCCGCAGCGGCAGCCACTACACTCCGCGCTGGCTCTGCGAGAAGGTCACGGCGCGCACCCTTGAGCCCATTCTGGCGTGCCTCGGCCCAAGCCCCGCTGTGGAGGATATCCTCCAGCTCAAGGTCTGCGACCCGGCCATGGGTTCCGGCGCGTTTTTGGTGGCGGCGTGCCGGTTGCTAGCGAGCGAAGTGGTAGCAGCTTGGACACGCAGCGGTGAGCTTGCTGCCATCAGCGAAGCCCATGGCGACGCGCACCTGCATGCTCGGCGCCTTGTTGCTCAGCGCTGCCTCTACGGCGTTGACAAAAACGCCAAGGCCGTCGAGCTGGCGAAGCTTTCGCTGTGGCTGGTCACCATGGCCGCCGACCTGCCCTTCACCTTCGTGGACCACACCCTCCGCCACGGCGACAGCCTGGTAGGTCTCGATCTGAAGCAGCTAAGCGCGTTCCACTGGCAACCCAAAGCCCAGATGGAAACGGTGACCCAAGCGCTCGACCAAGCCCTGAAAGACGCGCAAGCCGCCCGGCAAACCATCGCCGAGCTAGCCAACCGCGATGACCCGAGTGCCGTCACCCAAAAGCGCCTCGCCCTCCAAGACGCCAACGACGCCACCCACGATATGCGCGTATTGGCTGACGTCTGCGTGGGTGCCTTCTTCGCCGCAGACAAACCCGCCGCCCGCGAAAAGGAGCGCCTGCGCCGGCTCGACCTGGTGCAACGCGCCCTGGGCACCCCTCAAGCCGCGCGACAGCAACCGGGCGACCAACTGGCACTCGCTGACGACAGCCCCGTCGCCAGCAACAAAGCCGAGGACGCGGAAAAAGCCTGGGCCGAGCTGCGCGCGCTGGCGCAAGATATCCGAACCCAGCACGCCCCTTTCCACTGGTGGCTAGAGTTCCCCGAGGTCTTCTACGCAACCCGACCCGACCCCCTCAGCAACTTCAAAGTCGCGGGCGCGACCGACATGGAAGCCTTCATCGGTAACCCGCCCTTCATGGGTGGTCGTATGATCACCTTCCGAGTCGGCGAGGCCTACAATGAGTGGGTAACGCTGGACGGCACCTCGATGAATGCAGACCTCAGCGCCCACTTCTTCCGGCGGGCCGCCGCTCTGCTCGGTGAGCACGGTGCCCTAGGGGTCATCGCCACTAACACAATCGATCAGGGAGATACGCGGAGCGCTGGCCTTCAAAATATAGCCGCCCGCGGATGGCGGCTCTACGACGCGACCACCGATATGGCCTGGCCTGGAAGTGCCGCCGTGACGGTCAGTGTTGTGCACGCGAGCCACGGAAGCCCTTCCACACACGTGAGTAACCGGCTGAACGCGAAGGAAGTCGTGGCACTAAACTCGCGCCTTCAACCGAAGGCGGAGCGCCCCGACCCGAAGCCACTCTTGAGCAACAAAGGTTGCGCCTTTCAGGGAAGCATTATTCTAGGCATGGGCTTCACGCTAACGCCAGAAGAGCGTGACGCGTTGGTGCTCCAGAACCCGCGCAATGCCGAGCGAATCTTCCCGTACCTTGGCGGCAAAGAGGTGAATACTAGTCCCACCCAGGCCTTCGACCGCTACGTCATCAACTTCGGAACGATGTCAGAGGAGAAGGCCGCGGACTGGCCCGACCTGCTCGACATCGTACGTGCAAGCGTCAAACCCGAGCGCGCCAAGCAGAAACGTAAAGCTTTGCGCGAACGGTGGTGGCGCTTTGCAGAAACTCGCCCAGCCCTGACAGAAGCCATCGCGGGGTTACCGCGCTGCCTAGTGAACTCCCGCGTCAGCAAACATCTGACGTTTGCTTTTCAGCGAAATAGCTACGTGTTCGCAGAGTCGCTCTACGCGTTCCCTCTAGCCAGCGATACAGCATTCGCAATCCTCCAATCCCGCATCCACGAAGTCTGGGCCCGCCTGCTCTCCTCATCGATGAAAACGGACTTGCGCTACGCCGCAAGCGACTGCTTCGACACCTTCCCATTCCCAGAGCCCGACCCGCGCACAGTCATGCCGCCCCTCGAAGTCGCCGGGAGCGCGCTTTACGAAGCCCGCGCCGCCTTCATGCGCGACACCCAGCAAGGCCTCACGCCTACCTATAACGCCCTCAAAGACCCAGCCCACAAGGGCCCCAACGGCCAAACCGACCCGGCCATCCGCAACCTGCGCCACCTACACGAAGCCATGGACCGCGCAGTTCTCGCTGCCTACGGCTGGCAAGACATAGAAGTCCCCCCGTTCTGCCCCAGCGACACCACCCCCGAAGCCATCGCCGCCCACGCCAAGGCGATGCAAACCTTCGAAGACGAAGTCCTAGACCGCCTACACACCCTAAACCACCACCGCCACCAAACCGGCAACGCGAACAACTGACTCAGCCTCGTTACGGGTGAAGCCGGACCATCCCCAAACCTTGCGTCCACTATGAGTTGGAGTCGCCCGTTGATTTTGTTTTCCTATGGTCTGCAATCACGGCATCGAGTCGCATTAATAATGGTTTAAATCCGCCGAAGTCATCCGGGCCCAAAGTCGGAACAACTTTAGTAGCGAATCGCCACTTATCAAATCCATCAGGATTTCGAATGCTTTTCGCTTCGTGGCCTTGATATGTCACGAAAAGGCTTTCGAAATTGAGGTCGCTCAGCTTACGAGAGAGCACGGATTCTGGAAAGAGTGCCTCGATGTCCGCGCCGCTAACTGGCGTCTGAACAAGATAGAAGGACCCATCTTTTGTGCCCTTCCAGAAACCGTCCGCCTCGTCGCACACGCCACCTAGCTTGCCCTCGAATTGCTTTAAAACAACTTCTCCTGCGTCATCGTTATCCACCACCAGGATGCACGGATGATGTGGGTCGTGACCTGCAAGCGTTTTAAGCGCATGCCTCATCCTTAAGCAATCGGCGAGGAAGTTCTTAAATGCTCCGGCGCCTGTCGCGTTTAGACCCAACCGGGTCGCGACCGAACGCGTGCTGCGGTTATCGGTACGATTCAGGAATGTCAGCCTAGGCTCGCCGTTGGGTTTCGCGAGTCGCGGATACTGCTTGGCGTAATGTCTAAGTGCTTGTTTTAAATAAATGACATCAGTTTTGCCTTCGCACACAACTAATGGTGCGACGTCAGCTTGTAGGCATACGTACCGCCAAAATAGGTCAATTTGAGCCTCAGGTTGCGACGGGAATTTTGACGTGTAGACGCTCTTGACTGGTGGCTGCCTGCTCGCTGTCGCGCGCTGTACCTGCGCCTGAAACTCTAGTCGCCCGAGCAGTGTCCTGGGATCGAAGCTAGCTCCCGCATCTCCATTTCTCGCGGTTACGGCACGTGAGCAGCCGGGCATATGAAAACTCCCCCGTGTAACAAAGCTGTGAAGCATCGCACGCGTGTGCCGGCGATACTCCTTTGGAACGCTGGGCTTCGCATTGACAACAAGTCCCGTCACGATTTGTCGGCGCGTACGGGGCATCACCCGAGTCTTTGCTTCGTTAATTGTGAAACCGCTACGCCGCACTACTCGCCGTAAGACCTCGCCGACACGCCACGCCTCTGGCCCTTCGTCACACCTTCTAACAATGCCATTTGGAAACGTCTCAAGCTTCGTCGAGAACGTCAGATCATCCGCGTAGCGGCTGTACCGTAGTCGATATCTACGCGCTAGTTCGCACATGTACCTGTCCATCGCCGATGCAACAAGCTCAGATAAAATAGGTGACAATGGGCTCCCTTGGGGCAAGCCGTGCTCGTCATGACATCCTATTTTGGCAATGGTAGTTGCAACCTCTGCGGAGAAGCCCCAGTCCGTGTGCTTCAAGAAGAGACCGCGAACACGGCCGAAGTTGATCGAAGGGAAGTAGTCCTTAAGGTCAACGCGCAGCACCGTTGACATGCCTACATGAACATTTGCATTGTCAACGATCGATTTGCCAGGACGGTATGAACAGGCGGCGCGTCGCTGCACACGGGTGGTGCTCGCGCGCAACATCGCGGCGAGGTCGTCTTCGAGGAGTTTTGCTAGACGTCGTTGAAGCGTCTTAAGCGCAGGGTGGGGCACCAGGATGAGCCGCTGAGTGCCGTCGGCTTTGGGTAGCGCCTTGGGCGTGTAACGATCCGCTTGCGGGATGCCGTATACGACGTAGTTGAACTTCCGGAGCTCGTAGCCAAGCCGTTCCGCGAGCCCCTTACGTGTCTGAAAACCCACCATAACGGCCGCGCAAAAAAAGGGCGCCCTAACGCTCTTACGCTCGCATGAGTAGCCAATAACCACCGATTTCGTAGTTAGAGGCAAAAAGACAGGACCGGCTACGGACCTAAAGCAATCAACGTCGTCGCGAAGCGCGACGCACAGCCGCCAGAGCGCCATCATGAGCTTACTTCGCATTCACGAATCAACACAAGCGTTACGCGCCACCGGCGCGCACGACACAGTCCATATATCGTAGCGGAGAACTCTACTGTTGCCTCTCGAAGCTGAGTCGTGGCTAAATTATGTCCCCCACTAACGCAAAACGCCGCGACCAGGCCCAAGCGGCTCCAATCCGACTCGCCTATCGCGGCACTTCGAAGTCGCTACGGAACCAAACGCACCATGTGCCCCGGAGAATATGGCGGCCGCATGCTTAGCCGATGGTGGTAGAGAAGCTCGGCGACACGCGACGCAAGTGAGCTTTCGCTAGTTTCCCAAGTTGTCACAGCCTTTCGTCCATTAAGCACCGGCTCCGGCATGGGCACGCGATAGCGGCCACCATCGACATCCACGAAGCTAAGCCGCCGCAAAACCGTTGCGTGAAACCGTAACTCAATCGACAGCGACCACGCACTGGGATCAGGGTACGCTTCTGCCCACGCCTCTCTGAAGTTCTCGTTCAGCGTCGCACCTTCGACGATTGTAAATTCCGGCGCTTCTTTACAGTACAGCAGTCCAGATTCGCCATGGTGCTTCTCCCAGGCAGCGTGATCGTCAACGTACCTCATCATCCGTTCAAGCGCGGAGAGCCCAAGCCCGAAGCGCTCGCGCCAGAGCGCTTCGACAACGTCATCTGGTGCTGTTTCCGAGGCAGGCGTGTTTGTGTCGCCGTTGCGTACGTACACGGCGCCGGGTGCCAACGACTTCCTAGAATCTTTCGGTGAATACTTCTTGAGCAAATAGAACGGCTTATGACGTGAATCGGTAATTTGAATGATATCGACAACCGATTCGGCTGCGATGCTTCTCGATTCGAGCAGGCAGAGCAGCGAGCGATTCAAAGGTACGTTCCTCAGCCAGTCCTGGAAGTCGTGGCTCGTCATGCGGTGTAAGTCTTGGTCGAGGTCGACAACTTGGTGGGCTTCGTCCGTGACGCCGAACACCAATAGCCGGTCACCGTCTACGCGAGCGTTGGCGAGACACAGTAGGTCGTGCAGCAGCGTCGCCTTGCAAGCTGGCCACCGTTCCTTGAAGTCTAGAGCAGGACCTTCGGTCCGAGCGAGCAAGTCTTCGGTATTCATGTCCTCCTCCTCGAACTCTTGCGCTCCAAGCGCCATGGCCGCGTTCTGCCATCGAGGTGTTTAAGCACACCCGTCAAAAAGGCTCACTAGTCGCACCCTCAAGCCGTAAATGTAGCCTTATTCTGCAGCTGCGGATGTGGCGAGCTGAATAGCACCGAATCATGGGCGCGCGTTTCCGGCACGCTCTCGCGGCGCGAACCGTATGCCTTGAGTCCGCCGAAGCGAAACGTGCCGCGCTCGCGCATGGGATAGAGGTGCTTACTGTGTGGATGAACAACCCGCCGCACGCCCGCTCCGAATAGCCACTGCACCGAACAAGCCATGATTCACACCGTTTAGGGCGATGCCATGTCGGTAGTGGAGAGGTGGTCCAGGTCTAGCGGATCGCTATCGTTGTACTCCTCGGCCGTCATGTCGCGCAGCGTAGACACCTGGCCGTATACGTGCCTGAAGCGCCCCTCTGCTGACACGAACTTAAGCCATGCCGGCAGGAGGTCGGCCCAGCTCTTCCCTTCGAACGTGGCGTCGGTGTCATTTCGGATGAACCAGAACAGCAGCTCAACCTCGGGCGCGTCCCAAGAGGGCGTTGCGCGAATGCGGATCTCGCGAAGGGCTCGCAGTCCGCGTCCTTCGTCGGTTGCTTTGTCGTGCTTCTCCGTCAGCCGATGCTGCAGCTTCCTGGCGAGGGCCGTGAAGTCGTCGGGGAACGCGAAGCGCGCTCGCTTACGGGCCAGGGCCTGCGCGAAGACTCGGGCATCGTAGTCAGTGTCGTGTCCCGGCGTGCGCCTCCACGTAGCCACGACCGATTTCTCGACGGTCATCACCCGGTCGAGATCCACCACCAGTCGTTCGGCTTCGAGGTTGGGTAGTGCGGCCAGCGCGGGCCTTCGCCCCTTCTTCACCTGGTGGTAGTCGGCGTCAGGAATGTCGACTAGCGGCGCGACCTCGACGAAAGGCCGGGCAGTGCAGCCGCGAACAATGTCGCAAGTCTGCGATACGACGACGAGGCCCATTACCTCGGATGTGAGGGCCTGGACGCCATCGCCTTCGGCCTCGGCCGCAGTATCGGTGAGCGGATACGCGCCGTCTCCTACGTGAACGAACCACGTCTCGTCGCGTGTGAAGTCACCTTGCCGCCACGCGCTAAGGGCGGCGTCGACCCGCTTCGCCTCTTCCGAGTCAGCTGCGAGCGTTACCACTTGTCTTTCTCCGCGAGACTGTGATCGGCTTCGCTGCGAGGAGGCGCCCGCTCGCTGGGTGAATGCGGTCCTGAAGGGCGCCGACGCGCTCCGCTGGCGGCCGCGGCGCGCGCGCAGCCTGCGCCTCCGGCGAAAGCTTTGACGGCGACACAGCTTTCCTACCGGTGCCCATGCCTAGCAGCGAGAGGACCCCCTCGTAGTCACCCGCGGCCAGCAGATCAATCGGGAGTCTCCCGTCCGCACCCACATTGAGGAGCAGCGTCCGGTTTTCGCTCGCCGAGCCGCGGTCGACCTTGCGAACGACAGCGAGCATGCGCTGGAGATGCTCTTCGTTCCTCGGCATCATCGCCTTGCCGCTCGCCCAGAAGTGCAGCGAGCGCCGGCTGACCTCGAACAGGCGCGCAAGCTGCTCCCAGGTAAGGCCGCTGAGGCGCCGCAGGTCGCCGATAGCTGCGCCAGCGGACACCGCCACGCTGGCCGTTGCACCCGCCGTCGTTTGCGCCGCTCGATGCCACCACTGCTGGGCGGGCTCATGGGGCGAGGCAGGCGCCGTCGAGGTGTCGAGCCCGTGGAGCATATGGACGATGTGCAAAGGCTGACTCACCTCGCGCAGCATCGCCCCCGCGGCGGAGGTCGAGTTGAAGGACTGGCGTACGTAGAGCGCGCTCATGTCTTGCCTCCGTAGCGCGCGAGAAACTCATCGGTCACGGCCCAGCGAAAGATGGTGTAAACACGCTCGGCGTAGCGCTTGGCCTCGGCGACTACGCGCTCGGCATCAAAGGGGACCGGAGCTGCGCTGAACATATCGAGGTCAAGAATCCAGCTTCTCTCCTCGGCGGGCTCGATCGCAGCGAGGTCAACCGTAGCTCCCGCCGGGAGTACACCCCACCGCGCCAGAACACGGGCGTCAGAAAGCTCGAAGAAGGTTTCGGAAACGGCATGCGTGGCGTGCGTCGCGGCGATAGTCCCCGTGATGCCGCGGACCTCGGGGCGAACGAGCTTCGCGATGTCGTCGACGGCATCACCGGTGATGCGGTCAATGTAGCGCACGCCAAGCCTATCGAGCTGAGCGGGCTTGAGGTGCTTGGTGAGCGCGTCAGCAAGCGACCTGAGTCGCCCGAAGAAGTCGTCGCGGCTCACGTACTTCGTAGTCTCGATGGCAAGGAAATCAGGGGCTAACGAGACGCGCCAGTGACCCGTCATGTCGCTGAACCGCCACACCGTCTGCGCCTTGGTGGGCGCGCTGGTGCCGGGGCCTACCAGGAAGCCCTGGGTTTGCTCCTGCCGGAGCACGGGGTACGTCGACCGGATGGCCTCTTGGAAGGGGGCCACGAAGTCGCGCTGCTCAACAGACAGAATCTCCGGGAAGCGGAGCTGCGCGATGACGCGAACCAGCGGGGCGTCCTTGAGGGGCACCTCGGCCGGCAACGGCGCGACGAGCGGGTCGACAATGGCGCTCATAACCTCAATTTAGCCGCAAAAACGTCGTTTGTGAAGTGGAGTGTGAAGTATTCGCGAGAGTCCAACAACTTCATGCTGTTGACCGCGGTCGGTTGAGCACCCGCAGATCGAGCAGTCCCCAGGGACGGGACGCGCACAGACGCAGCGTGGTGCGAGGCACATCAGAACTGACCCTTATCGGGTACAGCTGTCCACCTTCGGATGAGATGGCCAAGGCGTGGCTACTCGACATGCTCGCGCTCAATGGCCAGTGTAACCGGGTGGAAATTGTCCTGGGGCCAAAGGGTTTCCCTGACGCTGTCAGGCTGAAGGCGCCGCTCGAATCGGAGAAGCGAGAAGTTATCGACACCGGACTATACGCCGAGGACTTCCTATCCCGCTTCGGTGCGGGCAAAGGATGACAGCCCGCGGACGACCAAACCTTATGAAGAATCTGCGGAACCTCGAAGACAATGCGGGCGTGCAAGTCTAACCGCCACCTACGGCACGCACCCGGGCCCATATCGCCTAGGGCAACGTCCCGATGACTCATCTGATGACCGACTTGGACACACCGTATGACCCGGAATGGCAACCACCAGTTGATACGTGGCTTAAACGGCGGTTAAACGCCTACATCCCGGAGATCGATGCGCTCGCCGAAGCGATTGTCGCTGATTTCGACGAGGATAGCGGTGGTGTACGTTGGTGGAAAGATTGCCTCGGAGAGGATGCTCGCATCCTCATTAGCGACTACCTTTATTCGTTATTCGAAGCGCTCAGCAGAAGCGTTCTTGATGCGGCAGTCGACCTGCTCGAACTCAAGGCTATATGGGAGCCAGAGTCGCGCCGGCGCAACGGTTACGTGCTCACGGCCTGCGAAAGCGGTGCGACCACACTACAGTTGCCTCGCCCAGTAAGCCCTGCCGAGGAGCTGCCAAAAGCGCGGGCCGATATCCACTTGACCGACTTCTTTCGAGCAATCGGAACTGGGCTCGATACGCTCGCGGGCATCGTTGTCGGTGTGACGGCTTTACCCATTTCAATCGTGAAATGCGACATCGAGAAGGTGAAGCGCGCGCTACGTGCCAACAAGAGAACGTCATTCCAGCAGCGTTTCCTCGACGAGTTCGAGAGCGCCATCCAACAAGCAGGGCCGCAGGGCTGGCTCGGCTATGCGGTGCGTTACCGTAATGCAATGATCCACCGTGCGCGCCCTCTGAAATTCGCCATCTGCGTTGGTGAGCCTTCAACTCTTCTTGACGCGCGAGGACGACCTATTCCTTCCATAAAGTCGTCGTGGGTACTTCCTAGAGCGCCCGAGCTTACGGATGCTCAAGCCTGGCGAGGCAGTGTCGGCAGCTGGACGCTGTGCGAACCCGCTGAGCTGACCCTTGCCGGACTTCTGGAGAGCTTCCGCTCGCTTCTTAAGGCGGCGCTTCCTGCTTTGCTTGTCGTCTGGCAGGAGCGCCGCGCGGCGCCGGCGCCACACCCGCAGCCGCAGCAGCAATGGCCGGACCTCAGCGAGCCGCCGGCAAGCGGCTTCGCCGGCTACGCACCGGAGTTACGCTGGGGGCTAAGCGAAGGCCAGCAAGTCGTATCCTCTCCCTCGCTCCTCACGCGGATGCGCGCGGCTAGAGTTGCCAACCGCGGATAAGTGTGGTCGGATTTCCGAAACAACTGCCTCACTTCAAAGCCTATTAGACGGGAAAAGCATTTGCGGGCGGCCCAAATCGGTACGTGGACAATAGGGTACAGCTTCAGCTGTCGCGATACGATGCTTAGACATGAGCTTGATGAACCTAGGTTCGTGTGCCGCCGCTACCCGCGCGGGCTACTGTCAACCGCACGCGCGGTCTTCAAACGCGAGCCTGGTTGATGTCAGCAGCCAGCTTCAGTGCGGAGCTGTTTAACCCATGAGTCAAGTCACAAGGCGACGCTGGCGCAACTACAAGACAGAGGCGGGCCGTTGCCCGGTGAGCGACTTCCTTGACTCGCTATCAGATCACGACGCTGCCGAGATAGTTGCTGCGATGAATCTTGTCGCGAGAGATGGTTTGGTGGCCGCTCGACACTTGCGCGGCGATATCTACGAGGTGCGAGTCGACGGACTCTCGAGTGCGTATCGCGTACTGTTCAGCGCCGAGGGCCGTAGACACAGCGTGCTGCTAGCACTGGAAGCCTTCAGCAAGAAAAGCCAGAAGACGCCGCCGCGCTTCATTGAACTGGCGCAGAGGCGCCTAGACGATTGGCATCAGCGCGCCAAGCGGTGAAAGCCACCCAATTCACGCTGTTAAGCGAGGTGTGGCAGTAGCGCCAAACGGCCATTCGTTGTATCATACTTGATATGGCATTAATGCATGACGATGACGACCTTGAGCTGTACATTGCTGCGCGTGATGCGGCGCGGCCGGGGTTCCGGCGGCGGGTGGATGACGCGCTTCAGCGTCAAAGCCTGGGCCGTGAGCTAGCAACGCTGCGTAGGGCCATGGATGCCTCACAGACCCAAGTTGCAGCGCGCATGGGCACGTCAGCCTCCATCGTCAGCCGCCTTGAAGCAGGCAGCGACGTTCGCATTTCAACGCTGGAGAAGTACTCGGCAGCCCTTGGCGTGAGGCTGGACATACGGGTACTGCCCGCAAGCGCGCGCATCAGTCGGGCGCCAGCCGTCAGGGCG
>SLQV01000184.1 GCA_007131285.1 Myxococcales bacterium | reverse complement strand
GTGTTCGGTTGAGGGTCTGAGGCGAGCGCGCCCACAGCCAAAAACCGCAGCGAACTTGGGGTTCGTGAGGATTTTTGGCGAGGACGTAAGCCGGCTCAGGCCCTTAACCGGACACGCATGCTCCAACCCATCAGGGGGAAACCAAAGACAGGGTTTTGGCCAACGGCCGGCCTGTAACATCCTAAGAGCACGTTTAATCTCGCCGAAACTTCAAAGCGGTGGGCGACTGGAAGCTTAGGGCGCCGGCCGTTCGGGCGTCTAACAGCGCGCACTTCGGATCAGAACTCACCAACATGTTACCCGGTGTTCGTCAGCCCCAGAACCGAAACCTGCTCAAGCGCCTAAAGACGATTTACACTAAGGCGAATGAATGCGCGGTGCCCAACCAAGATTACCTGAGGGGATGCTCACAGTGCTGGTGGCGGCGTGTGCGGTAGGGGCGTCGCACATTCTACGCGCGTTTGGACTCGCTGAGTACCAGGGTCTCTGGATTGGTGCCGCACTGCTAACATGCGGTCTTCGCGGACTGCGCCGGTCGCTCGGCTACGCTTATCTCGCCGGTCATGGCGATCTAGCGGCTCTCCCGACGGATCGCATCTCGGGGTTGGGCGCCGGCAAGACGGACAACCTGCTCGTCTGGTTGTGCGGCGCCCCTGCGGCGCTGCGCGGCATGGCCCTGCGTTCAGCAAAGGAAGCGAGTATCGGCATCGTTGTGACCCTCCCCTGGCTGTTTCCGGCGGAGGTTTACTGGCGGGTGGGTCACGGCGCAGCAGGTGTGCGGTGGGATGCGCTAGGCTTCGACCTCAATACTCTCGCCAGCGAAGCGATCGTTACCGTGCTGCCTGAAGAGGTTTTCTTTCGCGGCTGGCTGCTCAGCACCCTGCTGCTGCGCATGTGCCGTTCTGGTGGCGCTTCGTTGCCGGACGCGGAGAGGCCACCATCACAGTCCATGTCGCGCGGTAGGCTCATGGTCTGCATTCTGGCGCAAAGTGTGATCTTTGCGCTCTTTCACGTGCTGACGTTGCCTCATCCCGCGCGCTTGGCGGTGTTCTTTCCGGGACTACTCTTCGGTGCACTCTCTCTATGGCGGGGAGGCATCGGCGCGGCATGTGCCAGTCATCTCCTGTGCAATCTTTACGTACGTCAGCTAGGCTTCTAAGCCATGGCTTCTAGGCGTGCCGCATTCTTCGATATCGACAGGACGCTGGTTGGCGCAAACACCGGGAACCTATACATGCGCTGGCGTTTCCGTAACGGCCAAGCAACCGTCTACGAAGTGTTCCGCGTCATGAAGTGGATGGCACAGTACACACTCGGGGTAAATGACACCTCGTCTGTTACCGCTAAGGCGCTGACATTGGTTGAGGGCATGGAAGAGCGCCTCTTCGTCGACGAGTGCCGGACATTCTTCAGCGCCGATGTTGCCCCGCGCATCAGCGCGGCGGCCCGGGAAGAAGTGATTGCCTGCCGCGACGCTGGCTTTGAATGCGTTATCCTCTCCGCAGCCACGCCTTACGTGGCCCAAGCGGTTGCTTCCGAATTCGCGATTCCCAGCTATCTTTGTTCGAGCCTAGAGGTGGTCGATGGCCGCTTCACAGGACAGCTCTCGAAACCACTATGCTACGGGTCACGCAAGGTGGAAGTGGCCGAAGACTGGGCCGCGGAGCACGACGTAGACCTGACCGAAAGCGCCTTCTATTCTGACAGTTACAGCGACTTGCCGATGCTCAAGCGCGTAGGTATCCCCGTTGTCGTCAACCCCGACCCGCGCCTTCGTTGGTACGCCAAACGGGAAGGCTGGCCCATTCGCGAATGGCGCCCAAGGCGTCTGCCGCGCTCACTCGAAGCCGTTGCCGCCACCCGCTAAACCTACTTTTTCGCAGCGCGTGCCGTCATCTATCGCAGCGCACACTTTTTTCTAACCTAAACTGGTGCAGATCAAGCCAACCACGGTCCCTTGACCGCGCCTAGTCGCCCGGCCAGGAAGCCAAAGTCATGAGTGAGACGGACATCGGAGCGGGTACATGCAACAGCGCAGGTGCCATCGGCTTCGCGCTAGATCAGGTGGTTGTGCGGGCTATCGCCGAGGATTTAGGCGCGGGAGATGTCACCACCGATGCACTCTCTCTTGGCAGTCAGACCGGGAGTGCCCTCTTCGTCGCGCGCGCGCGGGTGACCGTAGCGGGGCTTGGCTGCGTTGAGGCCGTGTTTCGCCAGCTCGGCGAAGGCGTGCGGGTTAGTCAGGCATGTAAGGACGGCACAACTCTGGAAGCAGGGAAGGTGCTGTGCCGAGTGGATGGGCCCATGCGCATCCTGCTTTATGGAGAGCGCATCGCCCTCAATCTGCTGCAACGGCTTTCGGGGATCGCGACGTTGACCGCGCATTACGTGGCTCAGGTACCCGAGAACTCTCCGATGCGGATTTGCGACACGCGCAAGACAACACCCGGACTGAGAGCGCTCGAACGTTATGCCGTGCGCTGCGGGGGCGGTCACTCGCACCGCGACAGCCTGGGAGCGGCGCCGATGCTCAAGGACAACCACATTGCTGCGTGCGGCGGGGATCTCGCGCTCGCTGTCGCGCGTGTACGAGCTTACGCACCGCATACTGCCCGTATCACTTGTGAAGTCGATACCCTCGCACAACTCGCTTGCGCGCTAGACGCCCGCGTTGACATCGCGCTCCTCGACAACTTCAGCGATGAGGCGGTCAAGGAGGCGGTTCAACTCAATTCAGGCCGCGCTGTCCTCGAGGTATCGGGCAATGTCACGCCCGAGCGCATTGGAACGCTCGCGAGCCTGGGTGTCAACATCGTCAGCGTGGGCGCGCTCACCCACTCAGCAGCGGCGGCCGACATCGGCATGGACTGGCTCGCTTGATCGACCCCAAGGCCCGCCCCATGGACGCTCTCAATTCGCATCTGAGTCCGAGGAGCTTCACGTGAGAGTGCCCGGACCGGTCGAGCACGCTGGGTCCGCAGATGTGCGCACGTGGGAAGCGCTTGGCATGGCGACGCCGCAGCGACCTGCACTGGCCGTCGAAATCCACGCGCGACTGCCCTCGACCAACGACTTGGCGCTTGAGCGGGCACGTCGCCAACTCCCCATAAGACCGACGCTGATTATGGCTGACCGCCAAAGTGCGGGGCGGGGCAGCGGAGGCCGCCAGTGGTACTCCGGACACGAAGGACTGTATCTGTCGCTGCTACTGCCGCGGGTACACGCACCCCCGGAACATCTTTCGAAGTTTGCACTACTGGCCGGTCTCGCGCTCTGCGAGACGCTTGAAGCCCTTCCGCTAGCCGTAGCCCCGCAGGTAAAATGGCCAAACGATGTCCTTATCTCCGGCGCCAAAGTGGCTGGGATTCTGGTGGAGAGCAGCGCAAGAACCGGCAGCCCTGATGCGACACAGGGCGCGAGGCCGGGCGAACATTCCGGAGGAGCGCGTTTACTGAGCGGCGCGTCTCCGTTTGGTGATGACAACTCAACGCGCGACGGTCGCGCGCCCGCTTCCCTGTCGGAGCGTTCGGGAGGAAGCGCATCGGCTGGTTTAGGCGCTAGCGCCACACTACCTTTGGTCGTAGGCATCGGCCTCAATCTGTCATCACCCAAGGTCACCGAGGATGCCCTCGGCCCGCTCGAAACCCCCGCCACCTTTTTGGCAGACCACCTCTGCGGTTACCTTGCTGGGCAGGTCCCGCTGAAGCCTTGGCTAGTGAACGCTTGGCTGGAACGATTTTTCTCGAAGTTGACGCAGATCCCGCGCAGCGGCTGGCAGCCCGTGATCCACGCGCTCAACGACCGGCTTTGGGGTCGGGGACAGCGAGTCGTCTGGGCGCCACACGCTTCGATGCTTGGGGCTTCTACGCTAGAAGTGCGCCACTTTTTGGGACTCGACGCTGAGGGCTATCCCCAGTTTGAGAGTCCAGCCGGTCCGTCGCGTCGCACGCAAGGCCGATTGGTGGCGCTCGCACGTTGAGACGGAATAGACGTAGCGCCTGCGGAATCTCCAACCCTACCCCGCGCATGCCCCACCCGACACCGTGAGGCTTTGCGCCCGCGATGCGCGCGGCTAAACAGCTGCAAATGCGGCACCGGTAGCGTTGGGTGAAGATTGCAGGCTATCCGGAAACGCCGACTGTCTAGAGTCGCTCCGATTAACTTGCGCACGCCTATCGCAAACCGTAAGGGCATGGTGCATGCCCGGCACGCCCGCCGTGACTCGAGTAACAATGCCACCAAGCAACGACACCCGACACGGAATATCAACCCCGGAGACAGACGCGACTGCAGGCCTCCAACAAGCGTTGCCGTGGACTGTGGCCATGGATCCGCGCGACCAACGAAACGGTCCCTGGGAGCTACGCGAAGCTATCGAAGTCGTTGGAGCCGATGCGGAGAGCTGGCTTCAGGGCCAACTCTCTCAACAAGTGCGCGGCCTCGCTATAGGGAAGCCCCGCTTTGCGCTGCTGCTCAACTTGCAAGGCAAGATCAAGGCGGACCTCTGGATCACGCGAGGCGAGGCTGAGCACTTCTGCCTTTGGGTTCCCTACGGCCTCGCCTCTGACCTGCTGGCCTACTTCGATAAGTACATCATGATGGAGGACGTCGAACTCGCTTTTTTAGGCGCCGCTTTATTGGAGCTGAACGCGGATGCGGAGCATGTATGCAAGCTTGGCGACGGCACTTCTGCCGAAACATCCTCGGACGTGCCCCCTGCCAAGAAAGGGGAACACCCTTTCACGACAGCCATCACGCTACGCATCCTCGAATCCGAAGCAGAAACCGGCACGACATGCGGGGCGCCGGGTGAGTGCGCATCGCTCGCTTGGGCCGCTGCTGCAATCGCCTGTGGCTACGCTCGATTTGGGGTCGACTACCCACCGGAGAGCGCCCTCCCCCAGGAAGTGGCGCTGGCTGCCTGGGGCGTTTCTTTCAGCAAAGGCTGCTACCAAGGACAGGAGCCGGTCGTCATGCTGGAACACCGCGGCAAGCCGCCCCGCTACCTGGTCCGCCTCGAAGGCGTCGAACCTACACAAGCTGAGGCTCTCGGTTCCACTGAAGCCAACGATACAGCATCCTATGCGCCCGGAACGCCGCTCTCGGCGGCAGACGCTGGCCCGATCCTGGGTCGTCTCGGGAGCACAAGCTTCGGAAACGATGCCCCCCCAAAGGCCCTCGCGCTTCTGAAGCGCAGTGCCGCGGCGAACGAGCTGCAACTCATCGGCGCGGGTCGAAGGTGGCGCGTCAGCGCCATTCTGACGCCTGGCGCCCCTTCTTCCGGTCTGTAGGCACAAGGGCTTCTGCAATGCCCACGGCCCGTTAACGCAAGTCGCGACTGGATCGCTGCAAATAGGTGCCGGCATCCAAGACAAGCTCCGCACCTACAAGCCCTGGGCTAGCGTGAATGAACTCGAATGCTTGGGCCACATCCGCCAACGTTGCCCCGGCACCCAGCGGAGCATCAGCGCGCTCCTGTTGCGCGCGCCCTTCGTCCGGTGTTGTCACCGTGCTCGGGGCGATGGCATTGACGCGCACCTCCGGAGCCAGCTCAAGCGCAGCTAGCCGTAACAGTTGGCTAAGCGCAGCCTTCGAAACGCTGTAGGCCGCGCGGCCTTGCATCGGCGCCTGCACGCTGGCGCACGTCACCCCAATCACCTGTCCGCGGGCAGCTCTCAACGCTGGCGCCGCGGCGGCAATCAGTAGTGCGGCAGAGCGAACATTCAGTGCCCAAACGTCATCCCAAACAGCTGCGTTGGCCTCAAAAAGCAGGTCGCGCGGAAAAAGTGCGGCGCTTAAAACGAGCAGGTCTAGGCGACCATAATGTGCAAGAACCGATGTTACTAACCCGCTAGCCGCCCCGGCATCACGCAGGTCGGCTTGCCACAGCGGACTCGTCTGCGGCGGCGGCACCCAAGCAGGTGGCGGTAGACTGGATGTCGCATCTTTGGCGTCTGCGGCGGCCGCGCGAAAGTGATGCCTTACAACTTCATAACCCGAGGCTTCAGCGCGTTGTGCCAGCGTCGCGCCGACGGGACTGAACGCGCCCGTCACCAGCGCTACTTTTTTGACCCTCCCGCTTACTTGACCGTCGCCGGGAAGCGCCGATGGGTGGCCTGAGAGCGCATGCTTTGTTTCGGTCATATCTCTTAGATGCGGTCTATGGCTCACCCGGATGCACGGAAGCGCAGACTAACCGCAGGCTCCCCGCCAAATTCGGCCCCGCTCTAGCCACAGCTAGTTCTAGGACTTATACTGTCAATATGATTTCGCTCACGGAAAAGGCGGCAGCAAAGGTAAACGAAATTCGCGAAGCAGAAGGGCTCACGGAGCAGGGCTTGCGGGTCAAGGTCATCGGAGGAGGCTGCTCTGGCTTTAGCTATGACCTTTTCTTTGAGGACGAGACCACTGATCTCGACCAGATCGTAGAATCCGCAGGCGTTAAGCTATTCGTAGACATGATGAGCGCCCAGTACCTCGAAGGCACACAGATCGACTATGTTGAAGGCCTTCAGGGCGCCGGGTTCAAGTTTTCCAACCCAACAGCCAAAGGCACCTGCGGCTGCGGGTCAAGTTTCTCCGCCTAGGACGGTTTCAGGCACTGCGTTCCCGGCAAATGCTGGGCTAGAAAGCAAACCGAAACCTGTCAGCCCCCTACGCAGGCCAGATTCCCTTTGAATGCTGGGGCAATTTTCGGGCATCATCGTAAGATGACGTGAATGCGTTTAGGTCGGCGCGAAAGAAGCGGCACAGCCTCTCCTTTCAGATGTCGACCTACTGGTGCGCCGCACGTCAACCATAGCGATGACTGGAGAACGATACTCAGCCCCCCCTCCCCGCGCGCAGGCCGGCGCAGCCGATAATGTTCAGGGGCAACAAGGTGGAGACGGCGAAGCGATGGTCCGCAACTCGGCCTCGCCGCCGCGCCGCGACCCCGGCGCCAAGCCTGAATCCGCCGAAGATCGGGGCGATGCAGCGGACGCCCGCGCGAAAGCCCATGAAAAAAATGACGGCCAACTCAACGGTCGTTCGGAATCCCAAGAAAAGGTACCGGACGACGCGCTAAGTGCTGTGCCGACGGTGACTGCGCCTAATCCAGGCGACGTGGAGGGAGCTGCGGAGACCGGCGCCCCGCGCGTTAGCGCAGCGGCGCCCCCCCGCGCACCCGCGCGTTCGCTTCGGCCCAAGTCACCCGGCGCCTCTATGCCCCCCGGTGGGGCGGGCCCTTTTGCGCAAAGCGAAGCCGAAGACGCACCGACTCAGGTCAAGCACTCGGTTAATGATAGTTCGGAAGCGGGAACCTTCGAAGCATCAGGTACCCTCGCGGGGCAACCCAAGGCGCCTCCTGCGCCTCCAAAAACACTGCGACCGCAGCCCTCAACACCGCGTCTTTTGCGCAGTTCAACCCCACGCAGCTCTCTGGCACCATCACTGCCACCCGCGCTTCCCCCGGGTGCGCAGAGCCCCGCCGCTGGCAAGTCTCCTGCGCTTGCCAACGAAGAAAAAGCGGTCGTGAAATCAACGACTGAAAGTGCCGGGGCTGCGGACGATGCGCGGCATGCACCGAGCGCATCAGCGCCCCCCCCGACCCCGGCCGTCGTCGGATCCGAAGGCGCAGGCACCGCGGAATCGCTAGAAGCTAACCCAAACGCGACGGGAACCCATCGCGAGCGAGGCATGCGGCTCATCCGGCAGCTCAAGCTCACGCTTGAGGCAGAGACCAACCCGAAGCGCTGCGCCCGTTTGCACTTTGAGCTGGCGATGCAGTTTGAGATGGCGTTGCGCGACGACCAAAGCGCAGCTTCGCACTACGAAAGCGCCCTGAAACACTTTAGCGAACTTATTCCCGCTATTCGTGGCTTGCGGCGTCTGCACATTCGGGCCCGCAGGTATCACGATGCGCTGTCGCTCTTTGACGCGGAGGCCCGCTTGCTCTCCGACGTGAAGGACAAGGGAACCTGTTATTTACTCAAGGGCCGGCTGCTCGCTGATCAGCTCGGCGAACACAAGCGCGCCGCGAGCGAATATACCAAGGCCATCGAGCTCGATTCGACCGCGCTCACCAATCTCAAGGCCCTCGAGGGCTACCAGCATCGCCAAGGCGAATGGTCCGCCCTTTCTCATACCTTTGAACGCCAGTCGAATCTTATTGCAGACGACCCGCTCCTGCGCAGTGCGATTATCGAGCGCAGGGCGCTCCTCGTCGAGCGCCAGCTACACCATACCGACGAATCAATCGAGCTCTACGAGCTAGCGCTTAAGCTTAATCACGACACGCCCCGCGCCTTGGCATCGCTCAAGCGCCTCCACCAAGGGCAGCGGCGCTGGCACGACCTCATTCGGCTCCTGCACCTGGAAGCCGAACTCGCAAGCGATGATTCGGTCAAGGTGATGGCCTTTTATGGCGTTGCCCGCATCCACTCTGAACGCCTCGGCAACCTGCAAGATGCTGTTTCGGCCCTGGAAAAGGCTGTGCAACTCGCGCCGCAGGACACACTGATTCTCGACGAGCTCGCACGCCTCTACGAAGTTACTGACCGCCATGATGCCTTGGTCGTTGTGCTCCAACTTCTTGTTGAAGTGCTTGCAAGCACCGACGAGCGGCTCGCGTTGCTCCACCGCATGGGCCAGGTTTATGAAGACAGACTGAACCAGGACGAGAGTGCTACGTTCTGTTTCGAGGCAGCTCTTGCACTCGTCCCTACGTATGGCCCAGCACTCCAGGCCCTCGGCAAACTTTACAGCCGGCAGCAGAACTGGAAGGGACTCATCCAGATGCATCTCGGCGAAGCGGAGCATGCCGAGGATCCACAGACGCGCGCGACCGCCTACGTGCGTATCGCGGAAATCCACGAAAGGCATCTGGCGGAAGTTCCGCGCGCCATCGAGTTCAATCGCCGAGCCCTTACTGTCGTCGCGGATCACCAAACCGCTTTCAAAAACCTTAGCCGCCTCCTTTCGGCAACAGAAGACTGGCGCCACCTACTCGAACTCTACGAGTTGGCGCTCGAACGCACGAACGAACGCGCCCCGCGCATGGCGCTATTGCTGAAGATTGCGCAGATCTACGAAGATAACCTCCACGACTACGAGTCCGCAGTGCGCACCTACCAGCGTGTGCTCGTCGTCGATGGCAATCATCTTGTGGCGATTCAGGCCGTGCAGCGCACAGCCGAGCGCGCAGAACGCTATCAGGAGATGGTCGAAGCACTCGAACTTGAGGCAAGCCTCGTCGAGAATAAGGCTGCACGAGTAGCGCTGCTGCAGCGCGCGGCCGAAGTGTTCGATGAACGCATCGGAGATCGCGAGGGCGCCGTCGCACGCTTCAGCCTTGTGATCGACCTAGACCCCTCGTACCGGCCAGCCCTCTCGGGCCTTGGCCGCGTCTACTACCGCAGCGGCCGCTGGAACGATCTGCTTGAAGTGCACCGCCTGGAACTTCGCGCCGCCGTCAACCGCACCGAACGCCTCAACCTACTCTTCCATATGGCGGAGCTGAGCGAGAAGCGCCTAGGCGACGAGGCGCAGGCATTAGACTTCTACCGAGAAGCAGTCACCGAAGATCCGGCCTTCAAGCCCGCGCTACGCGCCCTTACCACATGCCTCATCGGCCTAGAAAAGTGGGATGAAGTTCCAGCGCTGCTCAAGCTTGAGTTTAAGGCGCTCGATGCCTCGTCTGAAAAGGCACGAAGCGCCTTTCGCCTCGGCGAAGTCTACGAAGAGCACCTCAACGACCTCGTTAAGGCAGAGGCGGCCTATGCCCTGGCACTGGAGGTACATGGCGGCTACCGGCCAGCCCTCGATGCGCTTCTGCGGCTGCATGCGCAACGAGGCGAATGGAGGAAGTATGTCAATATTCTCGAGCGCGAGCTCGAAGACTGCCACGACAACCGCCAAGCTGTATCTGCCCTCGTCCGGCAAGCTGACGTGCTTGCAGGTCCCCTGACTTCGCCTTTGGAGGGCATCGCGCGCTTGGAGCGCGCGCGTCAGATCGCGACCGATCAGCTCTCCGTGCTCTGCAGCCTCGAGGAGCTTTACCGTCGCCTAGAGCAACACGACAACCTTGCAACAACTTATCAGCGCATCAAGCTCGCAACCGAGCACCTAGGCGCGCAGGTCGCCTCTCTTAAGGAATTTGCGCGCATTAGGCGTCTTGAAACTTCGCCTGATCCCGATGAATATAGGCGCACATTCATCGAAGTTCTGGCCCGCGAGGAAGGAGACTTCGAAGCACTCGAAGCACTCGAAGCACTCGCGCTGAGTCTCGAGGACCGCGCAGCGCTGATTCAGGTCGATCAGGCGCTCAGCGAACGGGAAGACGAACCGGTGACCGCGGCGGTCTATCACGCCCGACTTGGCGATGGCCTCGAATGTCTTGGTCAACCACATGCTATCGATGCCTACCGTGCAGCTATCCGACATGACTCTGATAACTATGGAGCCGTATGCGGTTTTGCTCGACTGGCCGCTACCCAAGGCGAGCCTGACCTGCTGTCCGAAGCTGCACGGCGCCAAGCAGCACTGACACGTGACAGCGCAGAAGCCGCTGAACTGCTCCTCGCTAGTGCACGTATCCGGGAGTCGGGCCTTGGAGACCGCGCAGGGGCCCAGGACGACCTTGAGCGCGCACTCGAGTTCAAGCCCGGTCACGAGGCTGTCGCCGAAGAGCTCTCGCGCTTGCTCTGCGAAGCGGAACGCTACGCCGAGCTGGCTGATATTTTAACCAACGCCGCCGCAAGCGCGACGACGAGCGCGCGTGCGGTCGCGCTTTGGAAACAAATCGCAAGCCTTAAGGCAGAGCAGCTTGGCGACCGCCCGACCGCCATTGCCTGTCTGCGTCGCGCGCTACGGCTGGCGCCCGATGACGCGCCAACGCTACTCACGCTCGCGCAGCTCTACCAGGAAGACTCACAGCCTATCGAAGCGGTGAAGTTGATAAGACTCTTGAGCCAGCTCCCGGACGCAGCCATCGACAAAGACGGTCGAGTCGACGCATACCTGCGCCTTTTCGAACTCTACAACAACGTGCTGCGCCAACCCAAGGAGGCGCTCGAGCAGCTCAAGCATGCGCTCCAGGTGGACGACGCGCATACCGAGGCACTCGAGGCGATGGCGCGATTCCAACTTGCCCATGGCCGAGGCGACGAAGCGCTTGCCACACTCGAACGCCTCACAGCGTCGCTCCACGATCAGCCACCCAAACGCGTCGCAGAGGCGTTACTTTCCATTGCAAGCATTCACTGGGCTTCTGGCCGCGACGCCGCGGGCAACGAAGCGCTCGGCAAAGCACTCAGTCTAGCGGGTCCAACGGAAGACATTTTTGAGGCGGTCATGGCCCGCAAGAGCGACACACGGCTGGTGAAGCTTGCGATTCGAGCGCTACAAAACTACCTCAAGGAGGCTGTCGGAACGGACTTTGGTGATGGCGTACTGCGGCTCGCCCAACTCTATGCTGATGCTGGTGGCCATGTTGAACACGCTATCGCAACGCTGATGCAGGCAGTTGAACTCGGTGGCCCCAGGCAAAACAGTGTGCGCGCGGCCCTCGCGCTCTACCTACGGGAGGACGGCAAAGGGTCCCTTGCTGTTGAGCAGTACCAGGCTCTTATCGAGCGCCAACCCTTCGACGTCAACATCTGGCGTGCACTTGCGCAAACCTACCAGCAGAATCAGCAACCACGAGAGATGCGCCTGGCGCTACAAGCGATAAAGGCACTGGGCCAGATCGAACAAGCGGAGCAAGACGAGCTTGCGGTCGAATCCTCCTCGCTCGACCTCTGCCAACCAGGGTCCCTAAATGCCAATTTCTTACATGAAATCGCGCGTTTTGGCGAACGTGAAGCGGTTGCCGTCTCCATGATCGCTCTGCTCTCTCCGGCCCTGCCCAAACTATATCCGCCGGACCTCGAAGCCTACGGCGTAACCTCCCGAGATAGGGTCGCGAGCCGAACGGACGTGCCCCTCCGCGATATCGCAGACCGCATCTGCGCTATCTTGGGCATTCCTGATCTGGAATTTTATCTACACCGCGTTCGCTTGCGAGGTGTCGCCGTCGAACTCGGGCAACCCCCGCTGCTGATGGTCCCAAGCAATCTAGGTGAACGTCCGGTTGGCAGACAGGTTTTCCTTCTGGCGCGTCCGCCTGACTTAGGCGAGCGACCGTTCGCGAGGCAGTTGTTCCTTCTCGCGCGTCCACTGGTATTAATGGCGCAAGAACTTCACGCACTTGAAAAGCTTACACCGCGCGAACTCGAGGTATTGCTCGCTTCGGCAGCGCGCACGGTCAAGCCAAGTTTCGGAGCGGGACTCACAAGCGAAGATTTCCTAGACGAACAAAACCGGCGCATTGGCCGGGCCCTCGCACGGCGGCAGCGCAAACTTCTGGAGGAAAGCAGCTCAGCGTATGTCCAAGGTGCGCGCGTCGATATTGCGCACCTGACCGCCTGGATCATCCGAAACGCCTCGAACGTCGCCGCTGTTATCTGTGGCGATCTCAACGCTGCGCTCTCTTCGCTTGAACAGCTAGATGGACGCAGCGCACCCGAAACCAACATCACTGATTCCCCAGTGGCGGCAGACCTGCTGCGGTTCTGGTGCTCCGATACCGCAATGCGCCTGCGCAAGCGTTTGGGCGTGCTTAACTGACACGGCCTCCCTGGCAGCCGACGACGCCCAACGCCGCCCACGACGCCGTCGGGGCCAAGCCCCACTGAGCCGCCCCGTCACTGCGCCGCCGCTCCGCTCTAAAAAGCGACTTCGACTCCGGCGCTTAGATCGAACGCGATAAGCGAATCGGGGAACAGAACATGCATTTCAGGTGTTACTTGGAGACCGAAGTTGCGGTGGAAGCGATATCCTAGCACCGCTCCAAACTGTACCCCGTTTAACCCGGTAATGGTCGTCGGTCGGTCCAAACCGTCAGGCTGCGGTGGCCGCAACTGAATTTGTCCGACACTGGTTCCAATCAGTGCGGCCGCGTTGAAGCCTGTGGCTTTGCGCTCGGTAAAGAGATACTGAAGCCGACCTCCGATAAGGAAGTTCGGAATACCTCTACCTTCGGCATCAAACTGATAGCGTAGACTCAAGGCCGCCCCGAAACTCTTCCAGAAGTAATAACCGAAGGCTACTTTGAGAGCGAAAACCGGCACCAAACCTGCGCCATCAACCCCCACACAGTATTCGGAGCTACTCCCGAGGTTACAGTTCTCCCCACCAGACTGCTCAAAAGCGGTAGCGTTCGCTGCATTGCGAGGCACCGAAGACGCGCGCATTCCAGGACGCACAATGCCCGCACCAATTACGCCACCGAGATGCAGGAAGAACTTCGGAAAGCTACCGGCGACGCCGTCTTTGCCTGTCTCCCGGCACATTCCCTCGACGCAATGTTCTCCTTCGTAGCAGTCAACGTCGGACTCACAGACATGTCCTGACGCGCCCCCAAAGGCTGACTCGGGCTCGCAACCCGGCATTCCTGCCACGCAGTTGCCTGCACTGCCCGTTCTAGCGCACTGCTCGGGCGGCTGGCCTCCTGGCAAGGCCGGTGCTGGCTGGCTGCGTGTGCCCACGATAGGGACCGTCACTGGCTCGGTCGCGGTTCCTGCGAATCCTAGAGGCTCTTTCGAGCGACTAAACGCCGAAATATAGTAGGAAACCCGCGGCTGAACGACATCCTTGCAGGGAATTAGCACGCCGAAACCGCCCGGAACCCGCTGCATCGGCACCTGCGCGTAGGCCCGCATCGATTCGTTGCGGTAGTGGACGTAAACCGCGCCAACGGGTGCATCGTCAGGCGCCTCAATGAAGATGGGTAGCGCTGTGCGGTCAAGCTGCTCAGGCACAGGCATATGCGGTATATTGCCGGGGCCCGAAAAAAGCTGAGCGGAGGCTCTCGCTGCCGGAGATGACGCGGCGGGTGTCGCGCTGCCGAAATCTAGAAGGTCGTCATCGTCGTCATCAGCAGGCCGTGCGCCCGTGCCAGCCCGGCGCCGCGCGAGATTGAAGAGGTTGGCAATATCAGGACTGCTCAGCAGTGGATCAAGTCGGACCGCAGGATCCGCTCTCAGCGCAAGCTCAAAGGCGTCGAGTGCCGCACTGTTGTCCTGCATGCCACCGGCATATACGATACCCAGGTTCGCATGGGTTCGGGCGACCTGAGACGAGTCTACCCCTCCACGCTCGCAAAGCTTGAGCGCCTTGCGCAAGAGCCCCCGCGCTCGCCGGACATCGAGCTCCGTGTACGCATCCATAGCGTCACGGTTCAACTCAATGACCTCACGGGTCTCGCCCTGAGCCTCAGCTACCTGCGATACCCACAACGAGCACATAAGCGCCCCTAGGAGCAACAAGAAGCACCGCATCGCGCATTGATACGCCACAATGCGTCGCGTCACGCAGCCTATGTCAGCACGCACTTCCCATGACCACGGCGAACCCTTTCGGTCGCGAACGCTCAACGATAACGATGATGACGGCGTTATACCGCGGTAAGCACTACACATAAGCTCTCCGTGGCCTACTCAATTTAGTATAAAACTCGAACATGATGCCCAGATGCCGCCTCTTGCGGGAAGTGAATTAGCAAGACACAGGCCAACGGCCCCAGAGGGCGAGATGGGTCCCCTGGGGCGATGAAGCGGAACGAAAGACCCCAGCCTGGAACGAACTCCCGCTTTGCCAACACTCAGGGTCCCGCCCACCTGCAGTCCGCGCGGCAAAAGGGCTGCAGAGGTGGTCTCAACCTCGGACGACCTGAACACAACATCCATTACATCAAACTTGTGAGTGACTTACGGAGCCTATTGCCCAAGAACCACTGGCCGAGGGCAGCGACCCCCAACGCTATCCCTAAGACTGCAAAAAAAGAGATGGGCAGGGAAGCTGCTTCTCCAGGGCCTAGGCTCAATTTGTGTGCCGGCGGGCCTGCTAGCCGACTGCGCAACAGCAGCGCGACTGCGCAAAAGACTGCGAAACTCGACGCGGCGGCACCGGCCACCCAACGTGACCGTTCCCTCGACACCCAGAAAACACCGGTCATGAAACACAGCAAGGTGATGGAAGGCGGAACCATCATCAACACCATGATGGCAGCTGAGGGAATGGCCTGCGCGGGCACCGTATAATGCACCGCCCAGTCGCCATGGGCTAAGAGCAGCCACAATACAAAAGGCACTTGGAGCAGAAGCTGCGATAGCCCAAAGGTCACAAGGACCTGAGGCGCCCACGTATAGGCCATTCCGCGCGCGATCTCTTGGCGCAGCCACCAAGGGACCAGCCATCCCACGAAAAGCGAGAGCAGCAGTAACAACAGCACACCATCCAGCCTAGCCCAACTCGGCCGCAGGTAGAAAGCTGACGATGCATGCGCGCGCCAAATGTCGCGAATCTGCGCGCGCGTGGAGCAGACTGGTGTGCGCAGATTCAGCGCCTGACCGAGCGCGCGCACTGCCGCAAACCACAGCTAGCTTAGGGAAGGTGCGGGATTTCGGCGAGACCACCAGCAGGCTCAGGCCGTTGGCCAGGCACGCAGCTCGCCTAAGCACAAATCGCTGGCTTGACGCACGAGAGACTCTCAGAGCCGAAAGGCTGAATCAAACGAAGCATGCCGGCTGGTGCGGCTTTTTTCCAAGCCTACCGAGGCTGCTCACACTACGCTGGTTTATATTATGGGGGTAGGCTCGATCATCGCGGCGGTATCGGCGTTTGGATGCGCCCTACTCGGGATGCTCCTCGCGGGGGTTCCGATTGCAGGCAGCGTGCTGAGCTTCGCCTCTCCGCTTGTCGCGTTGAGCGGACTCATCACCGGAGGCGTCGCCTGGTCGAAGGGGCGGAGTGCTGGCGTCGCCCACGGTCCGGCAATCGTAGGCTGTGTGCTAAGCGCGATGGTCTTTCTTCCCTCGTTGGTTATCGCGTTGACGTGTGGCCTCTGCAACGCATGCTATTCCGCCGCGCTCCTCGATCCGGATGCCCGTGGCCGCTTCACAAAGGATTTTCACTACCAGTTCGGCGATCCCGTCGACAGCGAAAGCGCCCTAGGTGATACTCAAGCGGCCCCGCCATCACCTCCGCCCGCGTTTCCAGAGCCCGATGCGCCTCTGGATGAACCCGGTAATGACCTTGACTCCCCGGGCGAACGCGCCGAGTAGGTTGCGGCGGACGCTTTCTGGCAGCGAGTCTCCCCGCGGGCAGCCTCATGCAGACGCGTACATGTCGCGCTAGCGTCCACGTCATGTGGGTAAAGATATGTGGTCTTTGCGATGAAGCCTCTGCTCGCGCATGCTTCGCCGCCGGCGCGAGCGCCATCGGCATCAATCTCTGGCCCGAAAGCAAACGTTACTGCCCGCCTGACAAAGCCCTTGTACTGGCGCAAGCCGTTGCGCACCTCGGCGAAGTCGTCTTCGTGACGGTAAACGCCGACAACGACTTACTTAGCCGAGTCAGCCAGGTGGTTCCCACCGCGTGGCTACAGTTTCATGGCGACGAGCCCGCCGACCGCATTGCCGCCCACCTTCCCCGAGCCTACGCCGCTCGTCCCCTCGGCACCGCTGCAGATCTCGATGCGTTGTCAGGCGTGCCAGGAAATCGCCTCCTCGTCGATGCACCTGCGGGTCATGCACGTGGCGGGACAGGCAAACACGCTGCCTGGCCCCTAGCTGCCAACCTAAGCGCGACGCGTCGCCTCATCCTGGCTGGCGGCCTGACACCAGAGACCGTTGCATCTGCTATCACCAACGTCCGGCCTTACGGCGTCGATGTCGCCAGCGGCATAGAATCCGCGCCTGCCACCCAGGACATGCAACGCGTTACCCGCTTCATCGCGCAAGCTCGCCGAGCGCGCCCCCCCGGAGAGCGCGGACGCAATTGAACGTCCGCCGCACGTTCTCTGAGTGACTTGATGCGATGAAAACAGGTTGAACGCGCATCAGCCAGCACAGTGCGAGCGCGGGGCACGACCTTGCGTTTCGCGACAAGCGAACCGTGAAGGTTAGAGAGGATCAGCGTGAAGCAGGAACATCGTACGTGAGGAGGGCCCGAAGACCAAGTCGCCTGGCCAACGGCTTTCTAGGAGTCTGGTGTTGTATGCGTATGCGCCCGTGGGATGTTGCGGAGCGCGACATCGAGGTCGTGGGCGCCATCGAACCGAGAATATCTGGGGGGGAGGCATTGCTGCGCGTGGAATGGGCCCGAAACGCCCCGGTCCCGCCAGGTGGCCGATGGGCGGCATTTAATACGGTGAAGGAATAGATTGAACCCGGCGGCGGCCGGGAGCGGGCGCACGGTGAGCGCGTCCCGGTGGGCCGGGGTCCCGGCGCGCGGCAAACACAGCAGCGAACCCAGGGCTGTAGAGGCTCAACCTTAAGCTGATGCGTATTAAACACCCAACGCCTAGGCATCCGGCGCACGCGCGTGTGCATGGACCCAAGCCCAG
>SLQV01000208.1 GCA_007131285.1 Myxococcales bacterium | reverse complement strand
GGTGAAATACCGGGAGAAGAGGACAGAGACGAAGACGTATGTCTCGCGGCCCGTTTCGGCGACGGCAAAGAAGGGTCTGTGCGTATCGAGACGGGTACGCAGCGGATCCTCAACGCAAGCACCCGAATCCAGGAAGGCCTTGCGGCGGGAGCGGACACGGTGCCGTTTGCCGACATACCCGACCTTGCGGTGACAAGCGCGCTCCGTGCTGGGAGTGTGGTGCTCTTCTGGCAAACGCAGCTAGCGGTTGAGGTCAGCCGCGGGGGCAATCATGAAGCGCGGGACCCGTCGCAGGCGCCGCGCTTTGGCTACCACGAGACGCGCCGTGTGGCGGAGGTAGCGGAGGGTCATATCCGGCTCTGTGCACCCCTCAGCGCCGAGTATGCCCCGGGCGCGCAGATGGTGGTGGTGCCGCAGTATGCCTCGTTGGAGGTCGAGCCTGATGCGGTGGTGATTGCAGATGGATGGAACGGTGCCCACGGAGGCATGGTGGCACTGATGGTCCAGGGAGCGCTTACGGTAGACGGCCGCATCTCCTCTTCGGGCCTGGGTTTCCGAGGCGGCGAGTACCGCGATCGCGGTGCCGGTGAGATAGACTGTGAAAGCCAAGACTATGGCCACGTAGGGGAAGGGTTTGGCGCGGGTTTCGGGGAAACGGTGCTGGGCACGCCGAACTACGGCTCGGGCGGTGGCGCCGCTATCTGCGCTAATGATGGAGGTGCCGGCGGCGGGGGCTGGGCCAAGGGCGGCCGGGGGGGTAGAAGGGAAGGCGGAAGCAACGCTCTAAGCCAAGGAGGCCAAGGCGTGGCCTCGCCCGCGGGCTACCTGGCACTAGGTGGCGGCGGCGGGGCCGGTTCAGGTAACCAAAACGCGGGCACCGGGGGCGCGCCAGGTGGCGGCGTCACTTGGATTCGCGCCGCGCGTATCGAAGGCTTGGGGAACATCGACGCCAACGGAGGAGCATCCATGCCTGGCAATCGTAACGGGGGCCGTGATGGTTCGGGCGGTGGCGGTGGCGGCGGCACGATCGATCTCTTTACGAGCGAGCTGGCTTTCCTCTGTTCAGGCTTCAGCGCGCGCGGCGGCGCGGCCGGAAACGCTCCCGCAGCCCGACTCGGCGCTGGCGGCGGCGGCGGCGGCGGCCTCGTGCGTTTCGCGGGAGAACTCCAGGTTGCCCCCGACTGTGGACCGCGCATCGACGGTGGCCGGGGCGGAAACACGCATCGTGCACGCCCCGGTGAAGATGGCATGCCAGGTCACTTTGCGGTGACCCCGTGGCGGGAAGTGCCGCAGGCCACCGCGCCCTAGGCAAGCAAGAGCGTGTGCGAGTCAATGCTACGCCATCGTGGCGGAAAACTCGGGTTGCGGCGACGAAGTGGTCAGTGCACCGCAAACCATGCCAGTTGGCGGCTGAAGCTAGCGCCGTGGAGTGCTACGCCCAGGGCAGCAGGGCGCATCTGGCCCCTACTGGATCGAGATCGGATGAAAGCACTTACTGTCGCGCTTGTGCAACTGCCCGCGGGTTTGGAGGGAGAGTCTGCGCTAGAAATCGCCTTGGACCAGGCGGTGGCCGCCGCCTCGCAGGGCGCTCAGCTTGTGCTCTTGCCTGAGTTATTCGCCGGAGCCTACTTCCCGCGGGGCGAAGACGATGCCGATTTCAGCCGCGCTGCCACCCTGGATACCTCGGAGCCCGTCACGCGCCTGCGTGCAGTGGCAGCGCAGTATCGCGTGGCGATACCGGTTTCCTTTTTCGAGCGGGAAGGACCGCACTATTACAACAGCGTCGCGTTCGTGAACGAACACGGTCTCGTTACGGGTGTCTACCGAAAAAGTCACATTCCCGATGGGCCGGGCTACGAAGAAAAGTTCTTTTTTCGTCCTGGTAATACGGGATTTAAGGTGTTTGAGTGCCACGGGGTGCCCGTAGGCGTAGGCATCTGCTGGGATCAATGGTTTCCCGAATGCGCACGGGCACTCGCCCTCTCTGGTGCCGAGTTGCTGCTCTACCCGACAGCCATCGGCAGCGAGCCCCACGACCCCCACCTCGACACACGTTTGCCCTGGCAGCGGGTGATGCAGGGTCACGCCGTTGCCAATGCTCTTCCCGTCTTGGCCGCAAACCGTGTCGGCACTGAAGGCGACACCTTTTTTTACGGCCACTCCTTCATCTGCGACGAAGCCGGTTCCATTTTGGCGGATCTAGGCGTTGAGGCTCCTAAGATTGCGCTACATACCTTCGACCTCGAAGCCTGCCGCCGCTACCGCGCGGCCTTCGGCTTCTTCCGCGACCGCCGCCCCGATCTCTACACCTCCCTCACGACCCCCTGAACACGTAGCGGCGGCCGCCAGAGCGTTGGCTGTGTTGCTAAGCGGTAGGCTTGGGTAGAGCGGGTCATTGCTGAAGCCCAGCTTTTCGTAGTAGCTGCGCGTGCCCACCGCTGCGATCACTGCCAGTGCGCGATAGCCCTGGCGTGCGGAGGTTAGGGCTGCTGCTGCTGCGAGCTTGCGACCGAGGCCGCGGTGCTGCGGAGAGCCTTCGTCGCGGCTTCCGAGAGCCAGCGCTGTACCATATACGTGCAACTCGCGCAGAAGGGCCGCATCCCGCAGACCCGCGGCGGACGCGGCAGTGGCAGTGGCAGGTGCGTCGCCGGGCAGCCGCAGGCGAGCGAAACCGGCGACGCGGTCTTGGGCATCGACAGCTTCGATGAACACCTCCACGCTGGTATCGCAGCGGTAGAACGTTTTGCGAAAGATGTGCGGGGATGAGCCATCATAACGCTCGGTCACCTCGCGGGCGCGCAAGTCTTGTAGAAGCCTGCGGCGCGACGACCCTTCAGGCAACGCAGTATCCCACGCCGTGTTATCGGCTAGGAAACCTGTGTCTCGGGCTATCTTTTCCGCGTTTTCGCGTAGGTTGCCATGGCGGTTCCCTACCACAATGTCGCCCGACGGAATGTCGCGTACGATCCGGCTGAGGCGCGTGTAGCGGGGCGCATGGCGCATGACGGTCACTAAAATATTGCAAAGCGTCGCTTCATGATAGGGCGCCCATGCCCCGTTCTCGTAGAAGCGCATGAGCTCGGCAGTTTCGATGAGTGCGCAGGGGTAGACTTTGAGTTCATCGGGGCGCAAGCAATGGTCGTCAAAGAGCGCGCGTGCATCGCCCTTGTCCTGCTCGGCGGTGGCACCCAGCAGGTTTGGCATCCAGTGAACGAGCACCTTGAAGCCAAAAGTGCGGAGGCAAGCTAGCGCGGCGCAGGCTTGCGCGTGCGTGTGACCGCGTTTGTTCAGTGCAAGCACGTCGTCGCGGAGGCTTTGCAGGCCGAGCTGAACTTTGGTGCAACCGAGGCGTCGAAGCCTTATTGCCTCAGTTGGATTGACATGGTCGGGCCGCGTTTCGATGACCAGTCCGACGCAACGTACCCGCGCGTGGGTGTTGACGGCGTGGGCGCTTTCGAGCGCAGACCAGCGCGCCTGGCTTAGATCACGCGTGCGCGTCAGCTCATGAGCGCGCACCATGCGATTGTAGGTGCCGGGCGCGAGGGCGGTGCCGGGAGCGCGCGGAAGCGTACCGAGCTCGAAGCGCTCGTCCTGCAACGCTTCGCGGCCGTCGATGCCCATGCCAAAGTCGCTTAGGGCTTCGAAACAGCGCGTGACGAACCATACCTGATAGGCTTCAGGATAAAACGACCAGGTGCCTCCAAGAATGAGAAGCTCGACCTTGTCCACTTGATGCCCGAGCGCCCGCAAGGCGGCGAGCCGAGCGTAGGTCTGAAGGTACGGATGAAAGCCGTTGTCTTCGGCGCGCTGCGCACCGGGCTCGTCGCTAAGGTAGCTTTTGGGCATGCGCACATCATTGGGACAAAAAACGCATTCGCCCGGGCAAGGAAAGGGCTTGGTCAGCACGGTGACGGGTGCGACGCCACTGCGTGAGCGCGTTGGTTTCGCGCGGAGATGGTGGGCAAGCGCGAGTGCGTCACGCGTCGCGTCGCCTGGCAGGCTTGAAGCGAGTGAGCGCAAAGCATCAATGACTGCCGCACGCGAGAAAAAACCGCCATTTGGCATGGGGTGACGACGCATATGGGGGCGCAACGCGCTGTCCAGCGCCGGGCCACTCAGGGGACGTAGCCGCGCTTGGTCTGCCAGCAGCGCGCAGGCTAGCGCGCTAAGCGCGTGGGTTTCGCGCTCAGCATGGCCCACGAAGGGAGGCCGGGTACGGCGCGCTGCGTCGCGCTCGGCGAGCGGTTGATACGTCACGGACCGAGCTTAGCATCGCCCAGGCATGCGCTATCCTGCGGCGATGCCCCTGCACCGCCCATCGCCTTTCGCCCATGCAGATGCGGCAAGTGCGCACTTCTACGAGGTGGGTGCGACGCACTTCATGACGAAGCGCGTACGGCCTTGGCGGGCGTGGGACGTCTATCTCACGCATCTCCGCACGCAGGGAGACGCGCCGCTGAACGTGCTTGACCTCGGTGCGGGTCACGGCCGCTTCGGCGCCTTTTTACGCCAATCTCAGGTTGAGGTAGCCAGATATGTGGCGGTCGACCGTTCGTCTGCGCTCTTGCGGGTCGCGGCGGCGGCGGGCGCAGAGGCGCGCCTCTGCGACTTGCGTGAGTGGCGAGCCGAAAGCGAGCGCTTTGACGCCGTCGTTGCGCAAGGCGTGCTGCATCATATTCCGGGCGCGTCCGAACGCCTGCGCTTGCTTTCAGAGATGCTGCGTGCTGTTGTCCCAGGCGGCTCGGCTTTCGTTTCATTCTGGACGCCGCGCGGTCTTAAGCGACTCCTGACGCGAGCGCTTGCGCTCGAGGTCTCCGCTGGCGAGCTTAGCGAGTCAGGCCACGCACACGGCGGTATCGCCACCGAACGGCCAGGCGACTACCTGCTACCCTTTGGGGAAACGGAGCTTGCGTATCGACGCTACGTGCATCTCTTCAGCGACGCAGCCATTGAACGGACGTGCCGCCTCGCGCTGCCACCGGCCCTCCGCGCGACTCACTTCTGCGGCATCTTCGGCGAGGCATCCAACCACTTCGTCATATTCGAATCCGCCCGTGAGGGTGTGGCCTACCCACATAGGTGACACTTCTACCTAGGCAGATAGGTGAGAGCGGTAGTAAATGATACTGGTGACTTCGTTGAAACCGCTAGGAAGAGCCAGATGGCTTTGTCTGCGTTGCGAAAGTAGCCGAGGTCGAGGTTGGCCAATGAGACGAGCCAGCGGTTGCGATTCTCTTTGTGAAGGCCGACGTTGAAGCCGACGAGCGCCTTAACGATTTTGACGGTGGCAAAACCTACGATGGGAGGCTCGCCAAAGCGTGAAACGCGTAGGGTATCGTCGTGGGTAGGATTATTTGGTGAAGGTAAGTTTGCGCCAGGTATCTAGGGGAGCTGCGGCGATGGCGGAGAGGCGGGCGAGGTAGGGAAAGGCGTAGATGCCCGTGTTGTGGCCGTCGCCCCAGGTTAGGAGGACGGCGTAGTTGCCTACTTCTGAGACGTCGGTGAGTTCAAGAGCCTCGGTGGTCAGGGCTTCGGTGCCTTCGGTCCAGCGGATAGGGCCGGCGTGGCCTTGGCAGTGGGCGCAGGGGCAGAAGCCGCGCAGGAGCAGGTGTGGCAGGCGGGCGATGTCGCCTAGCTCCCACACCACTTCGAAGACGCGTGCGCCTTTGGGGGCTCGAATCTCGACCACGTCGCCGCGCGCTGCTGGTGCTGTCATGGGCGCATGGTCTAGCATGCGCCGGCTGGCCTCGCCTGTGTCACGGGCGTACCCTTGCGTTCAAGCCTCATGCGTGTCGTTGATCATCTGAGCCGGGCTGCCTCGCCGCCCATTTCTTTCGAGATTATTCCTCCACGTCGCGGCAGCTCGCTGGCGGATGTGCTGGGGCTTATTGAAGCCCTCGCCGCGTTCCGTCCGCCCTTTATCGACATTACCTCGCATCCCGCCGAGGCGGTCTCCGTGATGGGTGCCAGCGGCAAAGTCACGAAAGTCACCCGTAAGCGCCCGGGGACCTTGGGGCTCTGCGCGCTGGTGCAGTACAAGTACCGCATTGATGCGGTGCCCCACGTCTTATGCTCAGGCTTCACGCGGGAGGAGACTGAGGATTTTCTTATCGAACTGCGCTACCTCGGCATCGATAACCTGCTTGCGCTGCGCGGCGACGACAAGGGTGTCCCGAAGCACGTGGATGCTGGACGTTCCGTCAATACCGATGCGGCAAGTCTGGTCGCTCAACTAGTGCAGCTAAATCGCGGCACCTACCTCGACGGCACGGACCGCGGCGACGCGGCGAGTTTTTGCATCGGTGTCGCCGGCTACCCGGAAAAGCACGGCCTGGCACCGTCGCTTGAGGCGGACCTCGACGCCCTCGAAGCCAAGGTGCGCGCGGGTGCGGATTATGTCGTGACGCAGATGTTCTTTAACTGCGATCACTACCGCAGCTTCGTTGCGGCCTGCCGCACACGCGGCATCACGGTGCCAATTATTCCCGGGCTCAAGGTGCTTACTCGCAAGCGGCACCTCGAAGCGCTGCCGCGCATTTTTGGCTGCGAGCTCCCGGATGCCCTCCGCGACGCTGTTAACCGTTGCCCCACGGACGATGCCACCGCAGTAGGCATTGACTGGGCCATCGAACAAGGGCGCGCCCTGCTCGCGCAAGGCGCGCCCGCCCTTCACTTCTACGTCATGCAAGACCCCGGCCCCGTCTCTGCCGTCGCCCGTGCCCTCAACGCCTAGCGCTCTGGTACCGGCAGGGGCTGTAGTGGTGTGCGGCTTGAGGCGCGGGCGTAGTGCCAGGGGCCTGCGCCGGGCGGCAGGGTTACGAAGTGAGTGACGCCTGCACCGCCCTCCGGTTCATCCTGGTAATTGGTAAGCAGGCCATCCACAGGGGGTAGGGGCTCTGCGCGAACTAGGCGCACAAGTGGCGCCGCAAGGCCTATGGCATGGCCGCAAAAGAGGGCGCGCACTTCTGCGCTTTCAGCGAAAAAGTTCCGCCAGAGTTCGCCCGCATCCAGGCAGCCCGGCGCCCAAAGACCGTAGCGCTGAGGCCGCCATTTTTGCTCGGGCGCACGCTGGCCATCGTGGTGCGTTGCATCGTAAAGGGAACCGTCGCGGTAAAGAGCGGCGTGAGTCATCACGATAAGCTCAGCGCAATGATGCGCCTTGATGACCGATCGCGCCCAGGCGAGTACTTCAGGACGCGTCGCAAGCTCAAGCGTTAAAACATAGAGGGGCCGGTGTCCCGGCACGCGATAGAGGCAATTGTCGAGGCTGCCGGCTGCAAACGTTTCCAGATAACCCGGTTGCCGCTGCGCGAAGTCCTCACCAAGCACATCGAGAGCGCGCGTAGATCGGGCGTCAGCCTGGCCATGATCCCCTAGATCATGATTGCCGAGTGTCAGGTAAACTGGAAGCCCGGCGCGTTCAAGGTGGGCGAGCCCTGCGGCGGCGCGGCGCCATTCAGCGAGGGTATTGTGTTGAACGACGTCGCCGACATGCAGAACAGCGCGCAATGGCACTTTTTCAAGCGCAGCCATTCCGGCAGCGCCTAAGCAAGCGCCCGACGCCCCTTGTTCATCGAAGCACCCGTCACGCTGAGTATCTCGGCTGCGTCGCGGTCCAGATACCTGTGGCATCGACGCCGGAGCCATCTCCGCCAACCAGGCGCATTGAGCTTCCCATACCTCCGGGTAGGCGCATACCGTGTGCTGCGAATCGCCCATTACCGCAAGTCGCATTGTGTCCTGTACGTCCATCGACCGTCGCTAACTCCAAGAACGTGTACGCAGGATCCCGCGCAGGCCGCGAATAACCGCCCAAGCCCGTGCCACCACTCAAACTTACGCAGCATCGCTGCGTCCTGTGGGGAAGGGCGTGCCCGCCCCCAAGCTGTCCCGCGCCGCACAGACGCTGTCCCTTCGGTTCAGGCTAGCGCAAAGCGGGGTCCAACTCAGGGACAACGTTGCCACAGTCCTGGGCGCGATCACGAGGCATAACCAGCAGTGCATCCGGCGTATCCACAACGATAAGGCCGCTACAGCCGAGCATGATCACCTGGCGGCCAGCAAGCGACCACACAAGCGAACCTTGGGTGTCATATGCGGCGACGGTTCCGCGGCAGCTATTCGCTGCGGCATCCTTCGGATCCAGAGCATAGGCCGCTTCCCAGGTGCCGATATCTGACCACCCAAAGTCCGCGGGCACGACCGCCGCGCGCGAGGTGCGCTCCATCACTGCATAGTCGAACGAAATCGACGGCAAGTGCGGGTAGCAGGTGCGCATCTGTGCATTTGCACCATCTACATCTTCCGCGGCGGCGTAGTCAGCGAATACCTTAGTGTAAGCCGCATCCGCGGCGCAGAGCTCGTCTTTGGCGGTGGCCGCTCTGAGCACAAAGAGACCGCTGTTCCAAAGATGCTTGCCCGATGTCAGCAACGCTGCCGCGCGCGCCGCGTCCGGTTTTTCGACGAAACACGTTACATGATAGGCCCTGTGGAGAGCGCCCGGCGCCCCCCCACCCTTGGGTGTGAGGTCACACGCGATTGCGGATCCCGTCTCGTTAGTGAGGTTGCCAGCTAGATTCGGATCCTCGTTGTCTGCGCCCGCGGGGGGGCGCGGACGACGCTTCACACCTGCTATGGCCCAGCTGTTGCGGGGCGGCTCTAGCGGCGCACCCACTTCGATGTAGCCGTAGCCGGTGGCGGCTTCGCTAGGTCGCAGACCGAGGGTAGCGATCGCACCGTGCTCCGCGGCGGCCAGCGCAGCACTCAGCGCATCAGCAAATGCAGATTCGTCTGAGATGTGGTGATCTGCTGGGCTAACCACGAGCAGCGCCCGAGGATCGCGCCGTGCCGCCCAGGCCGCAGCCCAAGCGATGCACGGCGCGGTATTGCGTCCAATGGGTTCGACCAGCACGTGAATCTCCGGATGATGCGCAACGGCCTGCATGACCGACTGCTTCATGACTTCGCCGGTGACGACGACGATGGGAACCTGCGCGCCCAGGGCTCGGCGCAGTCGTAAACAGGCTAGCTCCACCAGGCTTTCCTGTCGCCCAGGCGCCAACGCCAGTGTCTGCTTGGGGGTGGTCTCGCGAGACAGCGGCCAAAACCGTGTGCCTCGCCCTCCCGCCATGACAACACCCACGATGAGCGCAGCTGAATGCGTGCTTGATAGTGCGTCCTGCTCGTGGCTCATCGCCCAACGCTAGCGGACGCCCGCGTCTCTGTCAGGGCGTCCGCGCCAGCAGGTGGCTTTCGATACGTCTTCTCCAGCGAGTAAGGCTAACGACTCAGCCACGCGGTGAGCAGGGCTAGAGGAAAGAGGTAGTAGGCCAGGCGGTGAAACCACGCGTTGAGCAGGGAACGGCGCACGAGGCGCAGCGCGAGGTAGCCAACCAGCGCAGCGGTCACGAAAGCGATGAGCGTGCTAACGCCAAGTTCGGCGGCCGCCGCCGCCGCGCCTTTCGCCCGAACCTCGCTGAGAACGGTCAGGAACGCGGCGCCCGCGATAGCCGGGATCGATAGCCAAAACGAACAACGAAATGCCTGGGTGGGATTGAAGCCTAACCACAGCGCAGCGGCGATGGTCGAGCCGCTCCGGCTAATCCCCGGCCAAACGGCAAGGCCTTGCACTAATCCAATGATGCCATAGGCCCAAAGTTTGGGGAGGTGATGTGGCGCAGCGGCGCGCGGTTGCACGAAGCGCACAGACAACACCGCAATACCGCTGATAAGAAAGCCACCGGCAACCCACAAGGGCTGCATCGTCGCCGCTTCCGCCCAGTGGCGGAGAGGGAGCGCCACTGCGACCGTGACCAGTGTCGCAAGGCCTAGCCCGAAAAGCGCACTGCGCGCCTGGTAGAGGCGCGCTGGCAGGCCGCCCGGAAAACCGCCGCGTTCGTCGCGCGCTTCGGGTACCAGTACGGCGAGGGTCGCGAATAGCGTCGCCACGTGGACCAGAACAATAAACGCGAGCGTGCCCTCGCCCATCCCAAAGAAATAGGCGCCTAGCGCCAGATGCCCCGAAGACGAGACGGGTAAAAACTCAGTGAGGCCCTGCAGGGCACCGAGCGCAGCTTCCGCAAGCGTATCGCGCAACATGGTCCCCGCCGTAGCGCGCCCCGACCTCGAATCAAGTCTGTGATGCTAGTGAGGTCTTGACCGTAGCGGTTTGACTTGCCTTAGACTAGCCTGCGCTATCTTGAATCGGGATGTACTCAGCGCTGCCAAAGTGGGCGCCCTGGTCCTTGCGGGACTGGTGGGCATCGTCGTTACCTACAGGCTCGTCGACGATACCCTGCAAAGCGCGGGTGGTTACCGCGTCTGGGCTACTTTGGACAACGCCCAGGGGCTGGTGCCGAAGTCACGGGTGCTCATGGCGGGTATTCCCGTTGGCACGATTGATAAAATCAGCCTCGAAGATGGCCGAGCGCGCGTCGATCTGCGGATGGACAAGGATGTGCCGCTCTACCGCGATGCCACACTTGAAAAGCGCTCGGGCTCGCTCTTAGGCGAGAATCTTCTGGTACTCACGCCGGGCGCGGAGCGCTTCGGCCGTCTCGCGGACGGCGACCGCATTGAGCAGGTCTTGGGGGGCGGCACGTTCGATAGTATTTCGGACAATCTTGGCGCCACATCTGAGAGCGTGCGACGCATTACTGAACAGCTCGATCGTGCTTTCGGTACGCAAAAAGCTGGCGACCAAATGGCCCAGGCCCTGGAAAGCCTATCGGAGGCACTACTTACCATCAACAAGACCATCGATCAGAACGATGAAGTGGTCACCGCAGCGTTGAAATCACTCCGAGAAACCAGTGAGTCTGCCGGACCTCGGTTGGTCGATGTGCTCGATAACTTGCGGCGCTCTTCAGTCCGTGTCGAAGACCTGCTTGCGACCCACGAGGGGGATATCGGCAGAGCTCTGAGTGAAACCGATGAAACCGTCTCGGCAATCCGCGAAGCTGCCGAAACGCTCGACAGCGCGCTGCACGATATTCGAGAGGTCACCGAGCGCACGGCAGAAGGGAAGGGGACCATCGGTCGGCTGACCAAAGATGAAAAGCTCGTCGATGATGTAGAGGACGTCGTGGACGATATCGGGGACATCATCGGGGTCATCGGTCGGCTGCAAACCATCGTTGAGCTGCGGACTGAATACAATGTTATCAGTAACGCGCTGAAATCTTACGTCTCGTTGCGGCTGCAACCACGAGAAGACCGCTACTACTTGATTGAGGTTGTAGACGACCCGCGCGGCCTGCGACGCGAGGTCTTGACAGAGGTCGAGACAAATCCCCCTCCGGACGGAACCCCGGCTTTCTATACAGAACGCCGGACGATTACGCAGAGTCGCTTTCGTTTTTCTCTGATGTTCGCGCAGCGGGTGAAGTTTCTCACGCTACGCTTCGGTATTCTCGAGTCGACAGGCGGCCTCGGTCTTATCACGCATCTGCTCAATGACTCACTTGAGTTCCACGCGGACCTCTTTGCGATGTCCGAGAATGATTTGCCGCGTCTACGTTTCCGCGTGGCCTACGAGGTCCTTCACAAGTTCTGGATCCTAGCTGGTATCGACGACGCGATGAACGACTCCAGCGATTTCTTTTTGGGCGCGATGCTGCGCTTCAACGACGAAGACCTGAAATCGATTCTTCCCTTTGTCGGCGGCGCTGTTCCGTCGAGCTAAACCCGCATTGCTACTTGGAACTTGGGCGCATGCGTTGCGCCAGAGTGGCACACAGAACGTTCCAAGCTACGCAGCATTTGCGTTAAACATGTTTTTTTGTGTCTGCATTGCAATAAAGGGGCTGCATGTGCGGCTAACGGACCCCATTTTTGGCTGGCATGGAGGCTGCATCAAAATGGAGCAGGAAGCGCATGATGAACCCAGTATCCGCCACCGTAGCCGCCCTAGCCGCCGCTGGCACTTTTGCCGCGACCACTTTTCTGACAGCGCTTACGCCTTGTGCCCTGGCTGAAGCACCCAAGGCCGAGCGCATTTCTTACACGCAGCAGGAACCCAAGCGCCCGGGCATTGAAGGAGCCATCGCACCATTTTCCTGGGGTATGAACCCAGAAGACGTATACCGGATTCTCGCCAAGCAGGTGGCAGCTGCGCACATTCCAGCCATCGAAGCGGAAAAGAACCCGGTCGCACGCGACCACCTGCTCTCGCTGCGAGATCGGGATATTCGTCGCCTCAAGCATAGCTATGTCACCTTTACGCCCGAGGCGGACGGCTGGGACAGTTCGGTCATCCGCCCTGAGTTTGCCCGTGGAACCGGCGAGAGTATGTTGGTCTACCGTCAGGGAAGTGCAGAACAGTACTACTTTTTCGTTGACCGTAGGCTCTACAAGGTGATGCGGCGCGTCCGAAGCGTGGATGCAAGTGATGCGAATTTAGAGGGACTTGCCCGCGCCCTAAGGGGGTCTCTTGGTGCTTTCCGCAAAGCGCGCAAGGAGAGCGAACACATGCCACAGGACTACACCTTTTCCGATAATCGCTCGCAGGCACGGCTGTACAAGCATGCTGAGATCTACAGCTCCTTCGGGCTCGTGTTCGAAAACCGCAGCGCGCTCCGCACAGTCGAAGAGCGCCGCGCCAACGTGAGTCCGACCGAGATCAGCAATCTGCACCTTAATCTTGCGCTATCGAAGACCCATAACGCCGCCCGCGACGCCAACATCGTCGACCGGATTATTGGACGTAGCCCGATCGATGTTCAGTGACGTTCCCCGCACCGCGGACAAGTAGTCGCATGCGGGCTTACCGTTCGCATCAAGGCGCGTGGGGCCGTAGGTAGCCCTTAAGACACCGTGCCTCAGTCGCGCTTAGCCGGGGCGTGCACGGGGGAGAGGTTGCTGGTTAACTCGAAAATTACCTCGACATTCGCGCCTAGAATGCGGTGCACTACAGGTTCGATAACGCGGGATCGGGTCTGGTCAAAGCCCGGGCAGCCGGCGCAGGCGCCGCGTATATAGAGCGTGACAGTCGTTTCTGAGCAAGCAGCGACCTCAATGGCACCACCGTCCGCTGCCAGTAACGGTCGCACCCAACGATCCAAAGCCGATTCCAGAAGTTCCACAGCTAGCCAGCGTATCACAAGCACTTCGGCCATGGGGGACTGCTCTTTTTCTCGGCGCGGTGATTCACAGGGAGATGCAGAAAGAGCACGTGTTGGTCCGGCGCAAAGTCCGTGAAGTTCAGCTCTATGAACACCCACGTGTACACGGCGTGCGGCACCTCCGCCCCTCTGCAGATGATTTGTATGCTTCAGCCAAAGTCTGACTCTCGCAAACATCTCGCATGCATCTAGGCAGCGTCCCGCCCTTGCGCGCCTTCCTAGAGCCCCGCCGCCGGGCGATGCAGGTTCGACTTCGCGCCTAGACGTATTGAGCCTTCCTAAGCTATTTGGGTCCCAGCGCGCGCCGCTTTGCCTAACCGGATGCCAGTTCGAAAAGATATAGCGCGTAGAGTGAGAGAAAAGCGATGCCCGCCGGGCGACCGAGGCGCGAGGCACGGCCCGGCAGCCAGACGATGGCAAGGAGCATCAGCGTGAGTGCGCTCATCAATGCAAAATCACGCTGCAGACTAAGGGGGGTCACGTCGACTCCCCCTATCAGACCAGGAATAGCGAAAACACCGAGCAGATTGAAGGTATTGGAGCCCACGATGTTGCCAACGGCCATATCGCCCTGCCGTTTCCAGGTACAAGCGATGGAGGCAGCGAGCTCCGGCAAACTTGTGCCGATGGCAACGATTGTTAACCCAATAATAAGGTCACTTAGGCCGAGGGCGCCAGCGAGCTTGGCTGCCTGCCCAACGAAAACCTCTGATCCTCCATAGAGTACGACAAGCGATACCAGCGCGTAGGCGATGCTGCGCCATAGGGGGCGCGGGACCCGTTTTTCAGATGGGTCCGGTCGCTCGAGCTGAGGCGCCGATGCGCCAAGTGCCTCGCGCGCCGCGGTTACCCCAGCATCGCGTTCGTTAGCGGCGTCAAGCGTCGCGGTCGAAGTTACCACGGCTTCTGCGGCGCCCACCCCCGCCTCAACGGCCTCAGCTGCAGCGACCGCAGCGACCGCAGGCGTACGGTCAATCTCGGCGGGTTTGGCCCAGATCCAGCGCGTTGTTAGGACTGCGAGCAGCATCATCATGATGGCGCCGTCTAGCCAGGAGAGATGGTGATCGAGCACCAAAACCAGCACGAGGAGCGTCGCGGCGATGAGCTTATGCGCTTCGTGGGATACAACAGCGCGCGGCACCGCCAATGGTCGAAGCAGCGCGCATGCACCTAGAACGAGCGCAATATTGGCAATATTCGAACCGATGGCGTTGCCCACGCCGACCTCCGGGTGGCCTTGTAGCGCCGCGGACATCGCGACGACCATCTCAGGCAACGAAGTGCCAAAGGCCACGAGGGTAAGGCCGATCACAAGCGGAGAGAGCCCAAAAAAGTGCGCGATGTGCGTTGCGGCTTCGACGAGCTTGTCCGCACTCAGGACCACGAGCGCAAGCGCAAGCGCAAGCAGTCCAAGATCACCAAAGAACGGCAAGTCCATCACCAAAGTGGTCATGGCTTGGAGTATCGCGCTGGCAGCTTCAAGTGTTCTTTGCCTCTTTGCCCGGCAGCACGCGCTATCCCGAGCAAGCAGGATGCGTTGGGCCGGAGGGTTGAGCGCTCCTCCCTCTCCCTAACGCCTCAGCGCGAGGGCGACTTCGAAGCGCTACCGGCGCCTTTCCACTCCCCGGGCTCGTTGCACCAGCTGCCCACTGCTGGGAACCGGTGCCTGGGCAACGCATGTCAGCGCGCAATTTGTTTTCTGCTTTATTGAGGGCGAGGCACAGCGCATTGGTGGCCCGGGTGCTGCGTTGCTAGCGTGCCGGTTGGCCGATTGCGCGAGCTACATCTGCCGGACGAACGTTTTGTGTGGCAGAAGGGTTGCCATGCAAACGGAGAGCAGCGCGCCTAAGCACCCTCGCGGATGCTCGGTTCGCGGGTTGTTGTCAAAAGAGGGCTGCGCATGGCCCTGGGCGGGGTGGCTTCTGGGCTGCGGCACGGTCGTCGCGGCGTTGCCCGTGCAGCCGGGCCCCGAAAGTGCGCTCATATGTGCCCTGGCGACCTGCGTCACGCTTCTAGTTTCAATGATCTGGAGCACGACGGACACCGTGCACGCGCGTCTCATGCAAAGGGCCTGTGCGCTCGGCATTGGAGCCGTATTCGGAACCATGGCAAGCAGCCTGTGGCGCGCACCAGATTGCGATGTGAGCGCACCGCTTGCCTTCGTAGCGGGCGCAACCTGGCCGGCGCTCGCGCTCACCGCAGCACTTGTGATGACCCTTGTCCGAGTCCTGAGCCGGTGTGCCGAGCGTTCTGGCGCCGCACGCAAAGGGGCTTTGGTAGACGGACGCGGCCCGACGGTCGCCCAGGGTTCTCTCAATGCCGCCGCCCGCGTCGCGGGCTGGTTTGCGGCTAAGCCGTGGCGTTCTTCAGCCGCCGCCGCGGTCCTCATGGGGACGAGCATTGCGACTTCGCTGCTGCGGCTCTACACCAGCCCGACCGTCTATACCTATGACCCGTTCTTCGGGCTGCTTTCGGCGTCATTCTATGATGTTGGCCAGGTTCCTGGTGGCAGGTTTTGGGCACATCGCGCCCTCACGACCGCCCTTGCCAGTGGTCTGCTTATGCTGAGCACGCTTAGCTCGGCCTCTCCCGGTCTGGCGTTGTCGGGCCAGCGTAGCCGCACCCGCGCGGCCGGATGGTTCATGGTGTTGGTGAGTTTGTTCGCACTCTATCCTGGAGCGGAAGTCACGGGTTTTGCCTTAAGCAGTGAGAGCCTGGCTGCACTGCGTCCCCTCAAGCACCAGGTGGGTCGCTGCACGGTGCATCTCCCGCCTGAAGTCGACAGCGACATTGCCGAGATGCTTGCCTTTCAATGTGAAGCCGAGATCCGAAGCGCAGCTTCGCGCCTGGGCACAGACTACAGGGAAACGCTCGACGCTTACTTTTTTCGCTCGGCCGTGGAAAAAGGAGCGCTAATCGGCGCGAGCGGTACCTACTTGGCCAAGCCCTGGCAGCGCAGCGTTTATCTACAACTCGACGCCCTACCCCATCCGGTGCTCGGTCACGAAGTTGCCCACGTTGTCGCTGGTGCGCTAGCGCAAGGCCCCTTCAAGGTCGCGGGTCGAGCGGGAGGTCTTTGGCCGAATCCTGGTCTGATTGAGGGTGTCGCTACCTATGTCGCTGGAGAGATCGACAGCGATTTCGATTCGGAGACGTGGACACGTGCGCTGCTTGCGGAAGATAAAGTGCCCGCGCTGGAAAACCTTTTCGGCCTTGCTTTTTTTGGAGGCAATGCGCGGGCAAGCTACACCGTTGCGGCTGCTTTTTTGCAATGGATGGTGACGGACTTCGGTATCGAGGCGCTGCAGCGTGCCTACCGAACCGGCTCGCTCACCCGCGCCACGGGCAAGGCAAGCGCCGACCTGGAGCGCGCCTGGCACGCGCATTTGCGCACGCTTGATGTCGATCACGCGGCACAAGAGCGTGCGCGCGTGCGCTTCGCGGCCCCAAGCGTCTTTCGCGCAACGTGCCCCCATCACGTCGCGCAGGTGCGCAGCGCACTCGCTCAGGCGCGCCAACTTCCTAACCCAAGCGCGTGGATCGCTGCCGCGCACGAGCTGTTGCGGCTCGCACCCAGCGACGTGGGTGCCCGCACAGCACTTGCCCTAGGCGCGATTGCCCAAAACGATATTGACGCAGCTCTCGCGGCACTCGCCGCGCTCAAGGATGCCTGGGGCGCCAGCAGTCCAGCCTACCTCACGGCCTTGGAGCAAGTCGCAGACGCCCGCTTCATTCGCGGCGAGAGTGCGTACGCCTGCGCGGTGTACACGCGTGTTTCCGCTGCGGCAATCCGCCATGATTCGGCGCGCCGCGTTCGGCTCAAGCGCTTGGCCTGTACTGAACACGACAGCGAAGCCAGTCGCGTGCTTGCCGAACTGGTCATCACACCCAGCCTAAGCGGCTACCGTGAAGTTTCCCGCTTGCTTCTACTTACTGAGTCGCTCGCCGCGCTTCGCTCCGATGGCTTAGGCCACCTACTGCGCGCGGATATTCTCGCCCGTGCTCAACTGCCTGAAGCCGCGTGCGCGGCTGAACGTATCGCCTTAAGCCGCGGCATCGACCCAGCCTACTCGGGCATCTCTACGGTTCAGACCGCTGCGTACCGCCCATCGCCTCACTGTACGAATCTATCGCGGCTGAGGCCCGACAAGCCTTAAGCGAGAGCTTGGGGTCTGTCGGGAGGCGGCCGACGCACAGGGGCGGCCTGGCTTCTAAGGCGGTTGGGGGCCCGGGCACGCTGGCATGCTCTCCGGCGCCTCACGAAACTTGCGCTGCACTACCCGTTCTGGGACCGCCCCGAGACCCCCCGCGGATTTAATACGGTGAAGGAAGAGATTGAGCCCGGCGGCGGCCGGGAGCGGGCGCACGGGCGCACGGTGGGCGCGTCCCGGTGGGCTGGGGTCCCGGCGCGCACGTGGCTGCAGGGCCCGCGGGGGCACGGGCGCG
>SLQV01000122.1 GCA_007131285.1 Myxococcales bacterium | reverse complement strand
TCGCGCAAAGCGACCGCCGCCACCTCAAACTCGCCTAGCTCTCGTGCCCGGCGCGCGAGCTTCCAGCGCGCCTCTTCACCGGTTCTGGCATCACCCGCGGCGTCCGCCGCGTGGCGCAGCGCGCGCAACTCCGCTTCCGAGTTTTCACCAAGCGCGTAAATCTCAGCGAGGCGCGAGGCCACCTTGAATACCTGCGCAGGAGCGTCTGCCAGGGTCGGCAGCAGATTTTCGTAGAGCGCTGCGGCTGCCTCGACATCCTCAAGCTCTGCGGCGTAAATTTCGGCCGCATCACCCACAAGCCGTTCGCGAATGTCCAGATCCGCCCGAGGCAAACGACTTGCCGCGGTGACCAGCGTATCCGCCATACGTCGACGCTGCTTCGCACCCTTAGCGAGGTGATCGAGCAAAGCTTGGGCATCGAGGCTCGCGGGCTCAGCGATAAGCCAGTCGCTCGCAGCTTGAAGCGCACGGGCTTCGTCGCCTGCTTCCTGCGCCAGGACCGCGAGTTGCTCGTTGAGTTCAGCGAGCAAACTCGGTTCCTCGCTGAAAGCGATACCGCGTTCAATATTCTCGGCAAGCCTCGCTGACTCACCCGCCTCAGCAAGCGTCGCGCGTAATATTCTCAGTGCCCCGTGACGCGCTTCCAAATCCGCCGTGTCATCACCCAGCACCGCTTCGAGGCCTGATAATGCAGCCGCTCTTTCCTTGGGCGCGTGATCTAAGCACCACTCCAGTTCTACGATAGCCGACGAAGCACTGCCGAGACGCGTGCGTTGCAGCTCGGCGAGCGCAATGCGCGTCGCTCCACCCTCCGCACCTTCTCGTTCGGCGCGTTGCTGCAGCGTTGCCGCAAGGTCTTGCCAGCGCTCGTGGCGCTCAAGCAAACGTTCAAGGGTAGCGAAACGACGCAGATTCGTCTCATCGAGCTGTACGAGCTCACTCAAATACGCGATCGCTTTTTCCGGTTGTGCCGCGAAGTCCTTGGCACACTGTGACGCCTCGTCTAACGCCTGAATGCGCTGGGCCGGACTCAGGTTCTGCGCCAGCGCCCGGTCGTAGAGTCCCAGCACATCACTCCAGCGCTCTTGACTCGTGTACAAGACGCTGAGTCGTTCAATGGCCCACCAGTGCGCATGCACGTCAAGCGCGAAGAGCGCCTCCAAAAATGCGGATAGCTCAACGGACCCATCTCCGAACCACTCCTCATGGAAACGTAGCGCGCGTGTCACCAGCGCTTGAGCATCTTCACGCTTGTGAAAGTCGGGCAGGCGTTCCCGCAGCGTCGCGGAGAGCGCTTTGGCAAATTCAGGATTTTCCGCAGCCCCCTTTATTTCATCCCAAACGCCCGGCGTAGCCGCATCGGCAATAAGGTGATCCACAAGCGCGGCAGCGCGTACGGCGCTTGATTCCGGGTCGGAGGATTGAGAGTGCACGCTGGTTGTCTCCGATTCTAGGCTGGCCATAGCTCTCCTAGCGCACAGTGGTGAGCAGAGATGCTCGGTATGATCTTCCTGCGTGGCGAGCACTCTGTCGTCGCCTCAGGGTCCGGCTTCGTCCAAGCATCCACGTGTGCGCAGTCTCCAAGTTAACAGACCAGCAAACATCGTTGGTACAAAAATACACACAAACTCCGTGGCGTGCGTTGCCGGCGTCAAACCTAGTCGCTGATCACATGGACCTTGGCCTTAAGTCGCCAGAGGCAAGGCATGTAGGGTATGGTAAGCGTCAGAGCGGGAGCGCGGGCGATTGGGCAGAACGAAACGAACCTTACCTTCTAGCCCAGCGCCGGATTCGGTTCTCGGGCCTGCGGTCGCAGGCAGAGACGACTCCACCACGGTCGCCTTTGAATCCTTTCACGAAGTGACGTTGCCGCGCGCGCTCTTCGTCACCGTTCACGACGCAACTCGCTTTGAATGGCGTATCCGGGTGCCTATCGACATCCTAGAAACCCTTTCGTTTTCCAGCGTCACCGAGTTCGAACTCCCATCGGATAGGCTACCCGTCAGTGCGGGCTGGGACCACATGCAAAGCTTCGCACGCATCGATCGCGCGGCGCATGTGCTCGCTTCGGCAGCACATGCTGAAGCGGATTCGGACCGAGGCCTTCGGTCCGATGAACCACGGTCCACAGCCGCAGACTCCTTGAGGGCGGAGGCTTTGCCGGTGCAGTCGCTGGCAGACGGCTCTACCCAACGCAGGGGTGCATCCCGACTTGCAGAGGAAACGCCCATGTTAGACGAGCTGGTGTGGGCGAGCGAGCGTCTTGACCGCGTGGCCAGCGGTGCCGACCGCCACCTGTCCCACCTAAGCACCCAGATTTCAGAAGAGGAAGCGCGGGTCCACGAGGCATCATTGCTCGCATGGGTCCGCGTGGCTGAGCAGGCGCTTGACCGCTACCACGCAGCTTCGGACACGGCGCGCCAAACACTTTCAAGTCCGCAAGACGCCTGGAAGCTTGCGGACGAATACATTAGCGCCGTCACCCTTAAGGTCTTGGGCAGTGTCGCAAGTCGCGCTATCGCGCTCAGCCGTGGCACAACTTGTGATCTTGGGCGTGTTCTAGCTCGCGTCGAAACACTGCTGCGAGCGGAAAGCGAATGGCGAAGAGCGCACAACTTGCCCCTGCTCGACGGAAAAGGTCGCAACACCGAAGCGTTTATGGCGCGCTACAGCCAGCTCAAAAAGCATTTTCAGCGACGCTCGTACGTCGAGGTCATTCACTGGGATGTCGCGCAGCGGCTCCATAACTGGGCGTCGGCAGCGGTGGCTCTGGTGGCCTCTTTTTGGGCACTCGCCTGGCAGCTCTTCTTTCTCGACCAACTCAGCACCACCGCAGGCCGCGTCGGCTCAACCCTGGCGTTACTCGCAGTGCTCGGCGGCCTAGTCTACGTCATCAAAGACCGAATCAAGGACTTAGGCCGCGTCTGGATCGCGCGGGCCGTGAGCCGTTACTTCGCCCAACGCATCACTGAGTGGCGCATGGGTAGCAAGACAGGAGATCAAGCACACCTCAAGCTCGGGCGCGCCAAAGAAACCCTCGAACGCGTCCGCGGCACGCGGAAGGACCCGCTCAACCCCGAAAGTGGCGACGAGTTTCCCTTCGTCAGCGTCCGTTTTACCCAGTCCGGCAAGTTTGAGAAAGAGGCCGTGCGTGCGCTTTCGGGCACCACACTACAGCTCATCTTTCGCTTCGACATCTCAGCGATGTTGCCCTGGCTAAACGACGCAAAGCTTCCCCTGGCCGTGGTCACCGAAAAGGGTCTTGAGGTCATCAATGCCCGCCGAAGCTACCGCATTCCCTTCACCTCTGAGCTGAAATCTAACCACCAACACGCTACCCTCCGCGCCACCCTCGTAGTGAACAAGCAAGGCCTAAAGCGCGTCGAAAATGCCGAACTCCGCCGGTAGCCGCAGCGTGGCCCCACTGCCCGCGCCCCATGGGCGCAACCGGAGCCAGCCTTCAGACACGCGAAGCCGCGTCCGGCCAGACCTCACGGCCAACCCAAGCGCCCAAGCTTTAGCCGCGCAATCCCGCAAGGCAGCTGCAACGCGCACACCGCTGCTTGCGCGCCCTACGCCTGCAGGTCCGTGCGGGCGGCGCTGAGGATGGAAGAAGCGATATCCACGATGGCGCCCGCTTCTGGGCCTTCGACAAGAACGCGTAGCTTGGGCTCGGTGCCGGACCAGCGCACGAGCACACGGCCCTCGGTGCCGAGCGCGCTCTCTGCGGCGCGAATGACGTCCTGGGCGCGACGGAGCGTGTTGAGGGGACGGCGTGTCGGCATGACTTCGCTGCGCAGCACCTGGGGCACGCGGTCAAGCGCAGCCGCGGCCAGCTCGGAGAGGGGGCGGTCCTCACGCAATATGACTGCAAGCATCTGGAGCGCGCTCATCAGTCCATCGCCGGTCGTTGCGTGCTCGAGAAAGACGAGGTGACCGGACTGCTCGCCGCCGAAGGTGAGGCCGGATTTACGCAGCGCCTCGACAACGTAGCGGTCTCCGACGGCGCAGCGCTCCACGCGGCCGCCCTCGCGTTGGAGCGCGCGCTCGAGGCCGAGGTTGCTCATCACCGTGGCGACCATGGCCTTGCCCTGGAGCCGGCCCGTCCGTAGCCGGTCAAGGGCGCAGAGCGCGAGAATGGCATCGCCATCGACAACGGTACCGGTTTCATCAATGAAGACGGCGCGGTCCGCGTCTCCATCCACTGCAATGCCCACATCCGCACGCTTCTCTCGCACCAAAGCGGCGCAGCGCTCCGGCGCGGTCGCACCGACATTGGCGTTGATATTGGTACCGTTCGGGGCCACCCCGAGCGTCTCAACTTCGGCGCCTAGGTCCGCGAGCACGTCGGGACCGCTGGCATACGCAGCGCCGTGGGCGCCGTCAAAAACGATGCGCAGCCCTTTGAAGCTGAGGGTCGCCGGCACCGCGGCCTTCAGACAGGTTTCGTAGATGTCCCGGGCACGGTCCACCCGTCGTGCCGCGCCAACAAGGGCGCCCATCGGCCGGTCGTAGCGCGCATGGCGCACCTCGGACATCAGCCATTCGAGCTGCGCCTCAGCGCTGTCATCGAGCTTGAAGCCGTCAGGCCCGAAGACCTTGATACCGTTGTCCTCGAAGGCATTGTGCGACGCGGAGATCATCGCGCCAGAGTCGGCCTGGAGCGTCGTCGTGAGGCGCGCCACCGCCGGCGTCGGAATCGGCCCAGTCAGCAGTACATCGCCCCCGTAGGCACAAATACCCGCAGCCAGAGACGTCTCGAAGAGGTACCCAGAGATGCGCGTATCCTTGCCGACGAGAATCACTGGCCGGTCGCGACCGCGCTCCCGCGCCTGCACGACCAACGCGCCGCCGAGCTTAAAGGCGACCTCCGGTGTCATCGGATGCTTGTTGGCGACGCCCCGAATACCGTCGGTGCCGAAGAGTTTGCGTTCGCTGTGTTCTGCCATAACGTCACATGTTGAGCGGTAGCTCCGGAGGCCGCGCCGCTGGCGCGGGTCGCCCTCAGGAGACCTCACGACTTAGCGGACCCTCCCCGGAACGTCCACCACACCTGCCTTAGACTTGAAGAGGCGTAAACTCGGTGTTG
>SLQV01000040.1 GCA_007131285.1 Myxococcales bacterium | reverse complement strand
TGCGGCCTTGAGCCACGCTTCCTTAGCTGCGAAGCGTGCAGCGAATGCATGCGAGGCGCGCGGAGCTCGCTCACAGTATTGAAACTCCGCGGCCGTTAGAACCCTCTGAAATAAGGCACCGTGTCGACCCGCGGCCACGCGGCGTTGGATGCGTCTCACATCGCAGATATCCGTCCCTATTCCGTGAATCATCGCTCTAGTTTGCTTGGGTGCGGCGGGATATCATCATTGCAGCATCAAAGTAGGCCCGCATCGCGGGCACGCGTTGCGCCACGCGTTCTCAGTCCGCAAATCGCGCGCGTTCGAGCTCGGTCAACGCATCCTGCAGGCTTGCACGACTATACCCGAACCTGTTGAACATAGTCGTTAGCGCCTGGTCTACGCCACCAGGTGTAATACTATCGCCCGCGTGACTTGCGCTATCGATTTCACTTTCTTGGGGCGCAACACGCAAGATCATCGCGTGAATCGCGCGTCCCAGCGTTGCCCGATGCTCCTCGAAGAACGCCTGCTCTAGACGCTCAGCGAAGGGCTGCAGTACGGAATCAATCGCCACCGCGGCGTCCTCCACGCCCATCGCGCAGCCTGCGACTTGACTCATCAGGTCCTGTCTGAAACTTTCACCACGCGCGATACCAAGCTGCTTTTCGATATGGGCCATGAACTCTTGATCAGGATCCTCAAAGTCGCCAGTGACGAGATTGCGCACCTTTTCACGCTTAAGTGACTGCGAAACGTGCTGCAGATACCGGCGCATCCGTTCAAGCTCACTCCCTTCCTCAACGAGCTCGAGCGCACCGCGCACGTCCGCTTCCACAAGGTCGAGCCACAAACTCCGCACCTCGGCTATGAAACCGGTGGCGTCGTGGAACCCATTTTCCGGCTCAAGTTTGAGAAACGCGTGGTCGCTACGCCTGCAGAAATCTTCGAGGCTGCGCAAAATCGCCAATGGCGATAGACCTTCGAACCCTGGCCTATCGGCGGCATCGATGAGCACAAGCAACATATCGCGTGGGGACATGCCGCTGCCACCTTCATAGTCAGCGTCCGCCGCGTACTCGTCTGTAATAAGTGCTTTGGCAGCCCTAACTTCAGCTGCTGCCTGCGCATCAAAACGCCGCGGCAACTCGTCACTTGAAAAAAACCTCGCCTTTTCCATTGGCGACAGAGACGCCACAAGTTGACCGAGATGCGCCGACGGATAGTGCTCTGAAAGTGGACGCCTTAGCCGCGTAAGCACCGCCCAAGTGGCGGCCATATGGAGCGCGTGCGGCGCGATATGACATGCCAGTTTGGGTGCGACTTGAGTGGCGTACACTGCTTCCTCGTCGTGAACGTTTAGCAAGTACGGCATCCGCACGAGTCTGAGGCGCCCCCGAAAGGAGAGGTACTCGTGGTGCTGCTTAAACGCCTCTAGATGAAGGTCATTAGAAGTCCCAACCATGACCGAATCCAGCGGCAAGTTGCTGGTCGTTAAGGCGACTTCAGATGTCTCGACAGCGGTCAACAGATAGCGCCACGCATCAATTGGGCGCTTCAGCAGGTCACTAAACTCTATGACACCACGGCTAGCGTCAGGGAGAGGGCCCTCGACGTTGAAGAGTGCCAGGGCTGAGAGCGATGCTGGCAGCGCGTGCAGCGACAAGTCCGCAGTGATCTGCCGTTCGCGAGCATCCACCGCAAGCTGTGGACCAAGCGACACCATGCCCCGACGAAAGCGCCTGGAAAGCGTGAACCGTTCCACCTGAACATGCGCTAGAACACGTTGAAAGTCTCCCTGGTACCCAACCAACAAGGCTTCAAGTATCTGTTGGTTGTTATGGCCGAGAGCGCCCTCCCACAGCATCCTTGGAACCCGAACTTCTTGACCCTGATAAACTGATTTTATCCAGGACTGACGTTCGGGTGTCGGCATCAGCAGCAACGGGTGCTCACGCAACGAGCTCTTGAGCTTCACAGCAAGCTGGGCATCTGGCAGGTGTGCGTAGGTCGAGAGCTGTGACGAAGCAGAATGGAGCGCGGAAAATCCAATATGTTTATCTTCGTGGCCAATCGGAAACACCCACGAAAAAGTGTAGAGAGCGCCTTCCGGCATCGCGGAATAGCGCTCGAGACCTCGCATCATACATGATACTAAAGTGCTTTTCGCGGAACCATTGGGGCCGTGCAGAAGTACAAGCCGGTTCGCTCGTCCGAGCTTCACGAAGGATTCGACGCTTTGGTAGACCGCCTGCTGTACAGCTTCATGGCCGACCAAGGTTAGCTCTGCATCGGTAGTCGCAGGAGTATCTCCGTCCCCATCAAACATGCGAAAGCGACGTTGATGCCCCAAAGGAGTGTCAATTTCATAGGAACCAAAGTGGTCGAAACAGTCCCGAAGGTAGGCTGGAGCATCGCGCAGATGACGTTCCGGATTCGCGGCGCACTCATCAAGATACTCGTCGAAGCTTAAAACGCGCTTCTGTGCCTCAAAGGAACGAGCAACCGCATCTGTGATGGATTCGATAGACATAGTGCTTTTTCCTCAGTCGCTCATGAAGGTGCGTCCTAAAAAGACTACAAAAAGACTACTCAGTGACGAGTTGAACTCGGATAGTTTCCGTAGCCGGAAGACAGTTCTCCTTGGTGCATACGGCAAAGTCGGCCTCGACATAAACGCAGCCATCGCCCGCGACCTCCATTGAGAAGGGAATATCGAAACGTGCGACGTCTTGGGTAAACTCAGCAGCGTCCGCTTGAGTAAGATCCGTCACGGGAAGATCGATGCCTTCATCCGCGCGGAGCGAAAGAACAAAAGGGTACTCCACGTTGACGTGCCATTCGCCCCGGCCACGAATCTCCACGGAAAACTTTTGCGGTTCGCCTTTGGGATATGGGAGATCTACGTGCGATTTGACCTCATAGCCGTCGGTCACGACTTCCGGGCCGAGCATTTCGTCGTCCATGTTAGAATCGCCGGCAGCGCCGGCATCGTCGAGTTTCGGAGGCGTTGTGTCTACTTCCGGCACTGAATCCTTGGGCGAAGCAACCTCCCCTGCTTGATTTTTGCAGCCATCACAACTCGCGAGGCTCGCTAAGATCGCTAGAGCTGCACCCAACGAGACGAGCATCGAGAAATCAAAGAACGCAAAGCCCGCAGGGGCTCTGCCGGCAACATGCTTGCGATACATATTCATAGTCTTCTAGGGTACCAAGACCGACCGGGATTCACGACCAAAACTTCTTGTCTCGCGCTTTGTAGCGTCGCACCCAGTGACCAGATCGCGAGCCGTGCACTCGCTACCAAACCTGCCAGCGCGTGCGAACTGGCGGATAATCACGCAAGACCTGGACCCATCGGGAGGTATCCGGTTAATCTGAGCGTGTGTTCTCTATGGCCCCCAAAGCCAAACTTCCGCCGAAGCAAAAATGCGGTACTTATCCCCGGACCTGGCGTGCCTCTGGGCAATGCGAACGCGACGAATCGGCGTGCCTGCGTCGCGATTTGTGCGGGAGGCGCAGCTTGGTCTCCAGCAGCCAGGCGGTCGCCCCACTACGGCTTACGTTCTTTCTGAACACAATCGCGAAGCTTACGCTCCCTTCGGTCTGCGGCCGTGAGCGCGCTTACAGCCGCGCCTTAACCGAGCTCGCACATCACTTGAGTGCATGCGTGTTGGGGACCGCGATACCACTTTGCTGGCCGAGCGGAAGGTCGGGTTAGCTGCATGCGTCGCACCAAACGCGTCGGCCGCTATCACTTGGTTGCTCGCATCGCATACGGCGGCATGGCCGAGATATTTCGTGGGTTTACCTACGATCAAGACGGTTATCGACGCGACGTGGCGGTCAAACGGCTCCTCCCGCATTTTGTGGAGGATCAGCAGCTTGTCGGCATGCTTGTCGACGAGTTCAAACTCGTCTCAAACCTGCGGCACCCGAATATCGCCGCCGTGTACGAGCTTGTTGACGTCGACAACTCGATCCTGATTGCGATGGAGTACGTTGACGGGAAAGATCTACGGTCAACACTTGATCTGTGCTTGCGCGAACGGCAACCGCTCGAACTCGACCTCGTTGCCTACATCATGCTTAAAGTGCTCGCAGGGCTGCACTTCGCCCATAATGCAGTCGATGCACACGGCAATCGACTCGATATTGTGCACCGCGATGTAAGCCCATCGAATATTTTGGCGACCTACGACGGGCACATTAAGATCTGCGATTTCGGCGTTGCAAAGGCGCGCCAGAATCGAGTCAATACAAAGACGGGTATTATCAAGGGCAAGATCAAGTACATGTCTCCCGAGCAGGCATTCGGCCACCCGCTGGACCAACGCAGCGATGTATTTAGCGCGGGATCAGTTCTCTACGAACTATGCACAGGCAGAGCGCCCTTCAGAGCACGAAACGAAATTGATCTCATTTTTGCTGTGCGTTCGGCTATTCCGGTGCCCGCTGAGGCCATTAACACGGGGATTCCTTCGGATCTTGCCGCCATCATTCGCCGTTCGATGACAAAATCTCCAGAGGAACGATACAGCAATGCTGCGGCATTTGCAGAGGCCTTGAAGCGCTTTCTACAACGTTTCGACCCCACGTACCGACGGGCGAGGCTCGCGAACATGATGAAGACGCTCTGGGCCAAGGAAATCGACTCCGAGTTGCGCGCCCTGGAAGACCTCGTTCTTGATGAGAGTGCAGCCGCAAACCTCGGAACAAACCTCATCGCAGACGCGCAAGGGCCGGCGGCGGAGTTTGCGCGTTTTTCGCCTTTTGCTGGCGACAACCCCGGTCGAACAACGGTCAAGCCACCACAGGCTCAGGAACGCACTGCCCGGACCGAGGAGCTTGCTTGTGACGATCCGGAGATCATTAGTTGCGATGAACTCGATATCATTGGGGTGGGCTCCTCGCCGGGCTCACGAGGCTAATACGCTTCGGCCTAAGGTTAAGCCTCTACAGCCCTGGGTTCGCTGCTGTGTTCGCCGCGCGCCTTCAATCGATCACGCGGGTCCCGGCGAGCGCGTGGCTGCGGGGCCCGCGGAGGGTCTCGGGGGGACCCACAATTGGGTACGGAGCTGCGCGCAGTGCCCAATTGTGGGGGGCTCCG
>SLQV01000038.1 GCA_007131285.1 Myxococcales bacterium | reverse complement strand
TTTTCGGAGCGCTGGACCGATGAAGATCAACGCAAGCACGGCGAGGTTGATGAGCGCCCGGGTGATGTCGTCGAAGTCCATCGCGTTTAGCTGGAAGGATTCTTTTTACTATCCGAGTCGCCCCCGGAGATGGCACTACGCATTTCTGTATCTGCTTCGATATTACGCATGCGGTAGTAATCCATCAAGCCTAGGTTGCCGCTACGCAGGGCCTCGGCGAACGCTAGCGGCACCTGCGCCTCTGCTTCCACCACCTTCGCGCGCATTTCTTGTTCAAGGGCGACCGCCATCGCGCGGCGCTCTTCGGCCTTCGCTTGCGCGACGCGCGTATCCGCCTGAGCCTGGTCGCTCTGGAGCTGGGCGCCGATATTGCGCCCGACATCAACGTCCGCGATATCGATGGAGAGAATCTCGTAAGCGGTGCCGGAGTCGAGGCCTTTGGCAAGAACGTTTTTCGAAATTTGGTCTGGGTTTTCAAGCACTTCGCTGTGACGAGAGGCGGAGCCGATGGCAGAAACCGTGCCTTCGCCGACGCGCGCTAAGATGGTCTCTTCCCCTGCCCCGCCGACGAGCCGCTCGATATTCGCTCGGACGGTGACGCGGGCGATGGCCACCAGCTGGATGCCATCTTTCGCGACCGCAGCGACCCGTGGTGTTTCGATGACCTTAGGATTAACGCTGACCTGGACGGCTTCGAGTACATCACGCCCCGCGAGGTCAATCGCCGCAGCCCGCATCCAGGGAAGAGGAATGTTGGCGCGGTTGGCAGAGATTAGCGCGGTAACCACACGCTCCACATTGCCGCCAGCCAGCGAATGCGCTTCCATATCCTCAATATTTAGGCTCAAGCCGGCCTTCGTCGCGGAAATGAGCGGTCGAACAATCTCATTGGGCCGCACTTTGCGGAGACGCATGCCAACGAGCATGCCGATCTTAACGTGCACGCCCGAGAAGAGTGCTGTTATCCAAAGCCCGATGGGGACAAAGGATAGAAATGCAAACATGCCAAAAAGGATTAGGACGGCGATAAATAAAACGAAAGGCGTGTCCATTGTTGTCTGCTCGTTCTCAAAGGGTCTGTATCACACTCGCGCATTGCTTAGCGCTGGCGCCGCCGCCCATACGAGCGCCGGTGGGGGGGCTCAAGCCGGCCGTGTGTCCTTCCCGAGTTTCACGCGCGCTCCCTGTGTGGTCGCCTCGTTGGCGAGGTGGCGTGCACTTGGCATCAGACTAGCAACCGGAGCGAGGAGCCCCCGCGTCGGCGAACATAACGCGGGGGCTGTCGCCGAGGCGTCGTATTCGCTTTTTGGGGGCATGGTCGCTTTCGCACGTCGACCCTCCCCCGAGCGGCCTCACGAAGGGTAGCTGTCTCGGGGTGGGGCGGCGAGCATTTTTCGTAGGCGGGTGCTGTCAAGGCTGGGGAACGACAACAATTCGGTAGCCATCGATACGAATGATGCGCAGCGGTGTGCCCGCCTCAATGTAGTCACCCTCGCTCACCACATCTTTTCGCATGTCACCGAAGCGCGCGACGCCAGCGGGACGAAGATCCGATAGGGCAACGCCGATTTCGCCTAGCTGCAGACGCGTTGCTTCAGGCACCTGCAAGTCGCCGTCGACGGGAGCACTAAGCGCTTCCGTGCGTAACACGATGCCTCCCAGACGCATGCGCGGGACGTAACGCAAGAGAATCAGTACCGCAAAAAGGGTAATTACCATTGTAACGGCGAGGGCGCCCGCGGCGTCCGTCATGGCGCCGAACTCGGGGTAGTTGAAATCTACCATCGACATGAAGAGTCCCCCAAGGATGGCGATAAGCCCAAGTCCCCCCGCGATGCCAAAGCCAGGAATCACGAAGAGTTCAAGCGCCAAGAGCGCAACTCCGAGTACGACGAGTGCGACGCCCTCCCAGCCCGCAAGCCCGGCAAGTTGATGCCCGAAAAAAAACAGTCCGAGGCTGATCAGCGCGACTGAACCGCCGACGCCCCAACCGGGCGTCTTGATTTCGAAAAGCAGTCCTAGAAAACCCAAAGACATCAATATTGAAGCGACCGCGGGTTGGGTCACAAACCCCGCGACTTTCTCGGCAAATCCTGGACCGAGGCGCTCGATGGTTGCGCCCTCCAGTGAGCCGGAAGCGCCTTCGAGCGTAATCAGTTTCAGTAGCGCCTCCAGAGTTTCCGCCGATCCATCAGAGATACCGTGCGTGAGCGCCTGATCGGCTGTCAGCGAAAGAAGTTTGCCCGCGGCGATGAGTCCCTCGATCTCCACGGACTCATCGACCATCGCTTCGGCAATGGTTCGGTCGCGCCCGCGGCGCTCTGCGGTCGCGGCAAACGCGGAGCGGACCGCAGATATGGCCTTTTCCCCGGCCCCTTTTCCGGTGTTGCCGTCGACAGGCGCGGCGGCCCCAATGACGCCACCCGGGGCGAAATAGATTTTTTCGCATGCCAGCGCGAGGAGTGCGCCCGCCGAGTAGGCATTGCGCCGCACGAACGCAATAGTCGGCACGCTGCTGTCGAGCAGCGCGTCTCGCATCTCAAGGGCGGCATCAACGCGCCCGCCCGGCGTGTCGAGAATAAGCACGATTGCAGTGGCTGATTGCGCCTCGCGTACTGCGCGCCGAAGATAGGCCGCCGTGCCGCGTTCGATCTCGCCGCCGATTTTAGCAACAATGACGCGGTCTTCCGCTGCCGCGCTAAGTGGCGTCGCGGAGCAAGGAAGGGTTAGTGCAATACTTGCGAGTAGCAGACTGACCACGCGCACTGCGGTGGCGCGTGGGCTGCGCCCGACCTGCATACCATGGTGCGCAAGCACGGTAGAAAAGTAGAACGACATCGCATCACACAATGGCTCACAGCGCTGCGTTGAGGCAAGGCGAAGCACTGGCTGCAACGCAAGTCGAGCGCGCCGTGCGCCTAAGCAACAAAGGCGTGCCGCAAAAGCCCCGTCGTACGACCCCGAAGCCGCACACAAGATGTTGAAGGAAGACATCTCGTAGGGGAAGGGGGCTGTGCGGCTTCGGGGTGGCGTCTAGAGGGAACTTAATCGATAATCAAGTTCATTATCAATGTAGCGCGAGCAGGCTCGGGTGTCAAGAATCTGTCGGTGGCATGAGACGCGTCAGGGGCTCGACAGCGCGAAAACGCTTCCGGAGAGCGCCAGTGGGCGTTCGGGGCCATGCGCCGCTTGAGTATTTTTCGGGAGAGTGCGCAGGATTCAGGCCGAACACCCGGGGGAATCGTAAAATGCTTCCTGACGGTTTCTCGGCACGCGTCTATCCGTTTCAAGCGATAACCGTTCAACACCTGTAGCAAACGCAAAGTGGCTTTGTAAGACATGCCTAAAAAAAGAGAGAAGCTATTGATCAATGTTCATTGAAATCGTAATAATGAACCTATGCTTCTGTTGACGCGTCCTGGCCGCTACCACAACTTGACTTACGCTTGGGTGTTGGCGCTTGCCAGTGGCTGTGGCTTCATCGGCTACGAGCGGCTTAGTTCTGAGGCGGAGGTCGATGGGCGAGAGGCGGGGACGAACGAAGACGATACAACGCCGGAAACCACAGATGTGCCCGAAATGTTTGTGCCGGGTTCGGGTGCGACGTCGCGACAGGCATTGTCGGTATGCGGAGACTCGGTTGTTGAGGGCGACGAGACCTGTGATGATGGCGGACCAAGTGCGACGTGCCACGCGAACTGCACGCCGGTAACGTGTGATCCTGCATGTGAGTGCCGCTTGTCGGACGGTCGCTTTACCATGGTGTGCGACGCGCCCGAAAGCTTCGATGACGCGGAGGCGCGTTGCCGCGCGCATGGTCTCAGACTCTTTGAGGTTCACGATGTTAACGATCATGCATGGATCACCCGTATCCTGAGCGATTATGACCTTGAGACTGCATGGCTAGGCGCCACCGTGCTCGTGGACAGCGAGGTAATCGGCTGGCGTTCAAAGACATCCGGTTTTTGGCGTCGCGGCCTGTCCCCGCCGGGCGGCCCCCTCAACGGCGCCTTTCATCAGTGGGATGACGGGCATCCGAGACACAGCTCCACGCTTAACGAGTGTGTTCGGATCTCCAGAGGGTCTTCGGGTTGGCGCTCAACGCGCTGTTCAAGCCTTCGGCCTGTCATCTGCGAAGGTTTTCGCGAGCCTGCCGAGGTAGATGTTCATTCTCTTGTGTTTAATGATGTTTCTGGTGAAATCAGTTTGGGTTGGCGCGCACAAGGCCCCAGTTCCGTACTGACTTCATACCGTATCGTCGTGGACGGTGCGGAACAAGAAACGCATACCGTAAGTGCAGACTTTACCGCGGCGACCCTTCCCATCGCGCCTGAGGCGCGCGGGCTGCTCGCGATTACGGTTGTGCCGGTTGCTGGCGAGCTAGCGGGTCTTCCAGCCATGCAGCGCGCAGTCCCTGCGCAAGGGGTCTGGTTCGAGGCGGTATCCCAAGCTGATGGGCTCTTGCTTAACGGCATTATTCGCTTCGATACGCATCACCTTTCGCTCACTCAAACCGCAAGTGACGGTGTTGAGCTTCCCACCTTTGGCAACGACCCCGAACTCGGCGAAAACGATATGACTCAACATTATATTATCGGCACATTCCAGCGCCGTATGGCTAGGCTTATCGAGCTAGAAAAGGGTCGCTCAGGACGTCAGTTAAGCTTTGGACTAACCTATTTTGACAACAACGACCGTCTGTTCGGTATTCAGACTATCGGCGGAAGTCAAGTGCATGAGGATGCACAGCATCCGCGCACCAATACGCAGCGCTTTCTTTCACACTTCATCGATGTGACAGACGCCGACCTGACCCATGTCTCCGACCTACACTCTTTTCGACTCACGCCGTACACCTGGAGCCCCGGCTCCGATGCGCCGCTTCTCGTGCACCGCATCGTTCTGCGAGATGGTCTCTGAGGCTAGAAGCCGGCATTAAACACGCGACGCGTCGGTGGGACTGCTGTTAAACAACGCCGGCGGGCTGCTCGACGCGCGCCTTGAGAGCGGCGTTCATGGCATCGAACCCGCCTGCGACGTGGCGTCTGAGGCTTGAGCGCATGAAGGGCAATAACATACCGGAAAAAGCTTCCTCCTGGTGAAAGCGCACGCGGCCGGGCTCGAGGGTCTCGATGCGAAATTCATGTTCGCCAGCGAAGAGCCCAGGCATCAACAGATGCCCGCGCCACATGAGTCGTTGG
>SLQV01000060.1 GCA_007131285.1 Myxococcales bacterium | reverse complement strand
GGAAAGAATCTAGACACTCTCCCAGGCTAAGGGATCTTGAAAGCAAAAAAACGCACTTCTAGCGTAATAATACGCGCAGGCGCTTTTTTGTGGGTGCATATCCTACCGGGCCTTTGGGGGTCTGCGACGGGCGCGGCCGGCCAAGATCGAGCCGTGTGATACGCATGCGCCTTGGCCAGGGAGAGACCGGTTGCTGATGCAACGCGCGCAAGGGCCATCCTTGCCCGGAACAGGGTCTTGGCGCCGCCCGGCAAGCGCAAGGCCCCGGGAGAGACGCAGCCTAAATCAGGACACTGCCAACTTGGCAAGTGTAGCCCACATCGAAGGCACGTAGGCGCGGCGTCAGGAAGCGCGTCGGGTCACTGGAATCGGAACTTAAGCGCACTTCCAACTCCAAAAAGCGCAGCTGATTGATGCCGGCTGCGGTGAAAGCTTCAATGAGGCTTGCAGGTGACAACCCCTCTTGCAGCGTTGCCACCGTGATGAACTCCTGGTCAGCGAGCGCCGCTGCCGACGTCGCCGTACGCGCCCGAACTTGAATAGACGTGCCCGTGGGAATAGACGCGATGAAGCCCAGGCTCTGCCAGATCGTATTCTGCGAGCCCGAACAGCCCTCGAAGGTGCGGCGCAACGTGCCGGCGGGGTTGGTGGCAAAGCGCAGCTGGGAGCCCGTCATATCCGAATACGTGTAGGGTCCTGTCAGGTCGATGCTGCTCGCCTCGGCGATCGTTCCGGACGCCGCCGGGTCAAAAACCACCGGCTGCGCCCGATCTTTGCCCACGACCCACACCTTGCCATCGAGGTCCACCGCCATACCCCAAGAGTTATTGCTTAGGTTCGTGCCGGCGCGTAGCGCATGCTCGCGCGGGTCATCGCCGTTGACCGCTAGAGACTGGGCACCCTCGATCGCTGCAAAGACCCCACCGCTAGCGTCCGCCGTCACACCGCGAAAGTTGGCCCCCCACCGACCCTGGCGATCCACGAGCACCCAGCGCCAGTCAGATAGATCCGCATCGGCGGCAATCTCTGTATTGCAGCCAGAAAGACTCGCGCCAATGCTTGTGCATTGCCGCACTTCGTTCTCACGAATACGAGCAATGCCCGCATGTTCGGTCCGTGGGTTATACCGAATCAAATATCGGTCCGAGCCGATCCAGACGCGGCCCTTGAAGTCCACGGTGATTCCGTAAGGCGCAGAAGGCAGCGGCAGGTTCGCTCTCGCTTCGTCCGGACACTGATCGTCGGCTAGGCATTGCCTCGTATCGATGCTTCCGAGTCCCCGGTTTCTCCTGCCGGCGAGCCACAGCATCCCTTGACCATCAAGCGCCATTCCGTAAGGCGCGCTGGGAGGTGTGCGCAACGTCAGGACCACTTCACCCGTACGGCCGTCCACCTTCCAGACCGTGCCCCCGGCATCGTCATCGCCGACCCAGACAAACGACCGGACTTCGGTGGCGTCAAGCGGCACCATATCTTGCGCAGCAACCGCCCGCACATGCCGCGCACGTATGGTATCGTCGGTTCCTTTAAAGAGAGGCGTGCGCCACTGCACGCAATCATCGCTTCCATATTCCAGTACATTCCAAGGACCGGCAGAGGTCGAGACGGTGCCATCTTCGTTGGTGTCCAGGCAGTTCTCTCCAGCAGCGGACACCTTCACAATCGCACCCGCGTTGCGCAGACCGACGAAAACGTCGCCAGCGCCATTAACGCTTGTCCGCGAAGGGTCTTCACAGGTTTCAAGGGGCGCTCTCGGGGGCTGGCTCTGCCCACCATCATTGAAATCAAAAGGGAAAACATCACATCTGCTATCACTGTTTGGCTGATTGCGAAATCTCCCATCCGCGTCGGTCTCGCGGTTGATGAAGGATCCCGGTCCCATCGCGTAACGCCCGAGTTCATCGAAGCTGCGCGTATCTATCTTCGAAACCGTGCCTTGCCTTGTGTTGGCAATCCAAATAAACGCGCGCTCGGTCCGCGTGGAAGCAAGCACCAGCTCTCCGGTGGTCGGGTCTACATCGACCCCATCAAAATCATTGAACGGATCGTCGCTCGTGAAAGCACCTTGACCGTCACCGCTAAAGCTAGACGAAAGACAATCCGGCGCGCACTGGCAAGCCGTTGGCAGAGAACCATCGAACCCCTCGCTGCAATCCGCGCTAGGAAAACCCGGTGCGACCGATGCAGGCGGCACACCAGGCTGACCCAGGCCTCCGGACCCACCAGCACTTCCGGCCCCCCCCGCCACGCATACGCCTTCGATGCACGTCCCTGCACAGGTCTCGAGCGAGCACGCCCCTCCGACTCCTTCCTCGTCCGCCAAGCCCCCTCGGTCCTTGCTGCAACCTGGCGCAACCCCCCCCAAAAATAGGACCGCAGCGGCCAAACACAGGGCCGGCATCCGAAACTGAGAGGCCGCCCCCGACGGTCCGAGTCCGGCAGGGAAAGCTCCTGCGCAACGAGCGGCGCAAGCCTGCTCGCTCACCTTTCCCGACGCTTCACCGCACCTAACCACCTGAAAAGATATGCGCATATCTAGTCAGGCTAATCCACAGACCACCCTTCAAACCAGCCCCCACACCGCACTTTCACAGTTAATCTGTCGCCGCCCCGACGGCTGTCGAACGTAGCCCAGCGGGTTCGGCTTCAAACACCAAGGCACTACACCACAATTATTCCGAATAGGTTCAGTCTCAACGCATCGAGTTCGCGGACTCAGCACCTGGTTAATGGGCGCCGACAAGAACCTCGCGGCGGCCGCCGGCCTTGGAAGAGGGCGGGCCGACAATGCCGCCTTCTTCTAGCTTATCGACGAGCTTGGCGGCTTTATTGTAGCCGATGCCTAGCTGGCGCTGGACGTGTGAAATTGAACAGAAGCCCGCGGAGGCTACTGCCGCGACGGCTTTGTCGTAGAGAGGATCATCGCCACCGGCACCGCCTTCGTGCGTGAGCGTGTCTTCGTCGCGGGGCTCGAGGATAGATTCGTCGTACGTGGGTGACCCCTGGGCACGCAAGTGATCGCAGATGGCCGCCACCTCTTCCTCGCCGATGTAAGCACAGTGAATGCGCTTCAGGTCGCTTGAGCCCGGCGGTAGCATAAGCATATCCCCCTGACCGAGCAGATGCTCGGCGCCGTTGCGTCCCAGAATCGTTTTCGAGTCTTCGCGTTGGCTCACCTTAAAGGCAATGCGCGTGGGAAAGTTCGCCTTGATCATGCCGGTGATCACATCGACGCTGGGCCGCTGGGTCGCCAAGATCACGTGAATGCCCGCGGCACGCGCTTTCTGTGCCAGACGGGCCACCGCCGACTCGACATCCTTCGCCGCCACCATCATCAGGTCTGCGAATTCGTCGACGACCACGACGATATACGGGAGGCGTTCATCCGCGCGCTGATTGTAGGTAGCGATACTGCGCACGCCGAGCGCCGCAAAGCTCTTGTAGCGGCGCTCCATCTCGTCGACGGCCCAGCGCAGCGCCAGCGCGGCCTTCTTCATGTCCGTCACCACCGGCAGGAGCATGTGGGGAATGCCGTCGAACACAGCGAGCTCGACCACTTTTGGGTCGATCATGAGCGTCCGCACTTCCGCTGGGCTCTTACGCATCAAGAGCGAGACCAGCATCACGTTCAGCCCGACGCTCTTGCCCGCCCCCGTCGCGCCCGCCACCAACAGGTGAGGCATGCGCGCCAAGTCGGTCAGCGCTGGGATGCCGAAGATATCCTTGCCCAGGGCCATCGGCAGCGCACCTTGGTGAAGATCCCATTCAGGCGTCTCAAGCACGCTGCGCAGCGCCACCATCTCCCGGATCGGATTGGGGAGCTCAAACCCTACGCGAGATTTGCCTGGAATAGGCGCAACGATACGGACGCGCGCCGCCGCCAGCGCCATCGCCAAGTCATCCGCAAGCGACGCTATCTTAGCGACCTTGGTGCCGCTTTCCGGCTCAAACTCAAACATGGTCACAACCGGACCTGGATGAATTTCGTCAACCCGACCCGTGACCCCGTAGGCCGCCAACTTGTCCACGAGTCGCGCGGCTTGGGCGCGCAGGTGGCCTTCGTCGACGGCTGTCACCACGACCGGTGGCACATCCAGGAGCGTCGCTGGGGGAAACACGAAGCTTCCGGTCAGCGCACCTGCCGCAGATGACGACACCGACGCGGCAGCCACCGGGTCAGCGACCTCTGCGCCTCGCGTTGCGGGCTCCGTAGCCTCCGGATCCTCCGTCGTTGGGTCCGCGTCTTTGCCACTATACGCACGCCGCGCGCTTACACTTCTCGCCGCTTGCCCCCCAGGCGACGCGCCGATTGCAGCTACGTGACTTTCATCGACCCACGTTGCCTCCGCTGCGCGCTGCGGTTCCAGCCCCGAGGCCCGCCGGCGCGGGCGCGCGATGCGCGGGCCGCCACCTTGATCAGCCTCTGCGCTCGCGCCTGGGCCAGGGAGCGGGGGCGCTGCGTCGTCCTGCCCAATAGCTAGGGCCGTAGCGCACTTGGCCCCTGTCCCGGCTTCAGCGACGGCGTGCTGCCGGGCTGCGCGCACCTGCCTCGTCTCTGCCCTCGCGGCGCGCTGACGACGCCAGACTTCACCGACGTGCCCCAAACCTCGACCTGCCATCCGTGCACTCGCCACGCTACCGACCGCGAGTACGCCGCCAAGCCCCGTCGCCCCTGCGACGGCGATGCGCAGTAGCGATAACCGCGTACGCAGCATCATCAGACTCAGGCAGAGCGCACCGCCCAGGACAAAGGTTCCTACCCGGCCAAAGAGCGTCTGGGCAAGCTCACCGAGAATCATTCCCACAACGCCGCCTCGGCTGAGTTCGGGGTCAACTACATGTGCCATCGCGGCAACGGCGAGCGCGATAGCCAACGTTGAAGCCAGGGTGGTCGCCCCAAGCAAACTTGGGCGCCCAAGGGTCCACCGGAAAGCCGCGAGCAAAAGTTCGATAGGCACAAGCCAAGCGGCGACACCTAAAGCCTGATGTAGCTTGGTAGCCAGTCCTTCACCGAGCGCGCCGGCCAGCGGCGCCGTACCCCCACTGGGGGCATGACCGCTGCCATCGAGGCCCACTAGTGCAAGCACTAGCCAGCATCCCAGCGCCGCCGTGAGCACACCGAGAAGCTCGTGACGCTGGCCGGATGACGGACTTGCTGCGCGGGATTGAGCGACCATGGTCAACGGTGAAACCTAGGCCGAAACCGCGCTCATGGTC
>SLQV01000024.1 GCA_007131285.1 Myxococcales bacterium | reverse complement strand
CCTGAGACCCGAATTTCTTTCCGCGCGATATCCACGCCCCGAAGGTAAGGTTCGACCATAGGAACCTCAATCTGGTCCGGTGCAAGCTCTACAGCCAAGCAATCCACGGAAGGGTAGTTCAGGACGCCGACGACCCGGCCCACGACACAGCCCGTTTCGTCGATAACTCGGCACCGCTCAAGATCGACGGCATAGAATTCATCGTCTTCTTCAAGCGCGGGCAAGGCCGCTCTCGGCAAGGTTAAGTGTTGACCACGCAGGGCCTCGGCTTCATCTCGAGACGTCACGCCTGCTAGCCGCAGCAGATAAAGCTCCTTGTGGCGCCGAAATCCCGCAACGCCCCACTTCACTCTCAGGCCAGAGGCTGTACGCAGAAAAAGTTCTCTTAGAGGGCCGTTCGAGCCGGCCTCAAAGAGCGTGCTCTGTGGATTGAACATGAATACCCGCAGCTCGCCTTGCAGACCGTGCGGTTTTGTAATGTACCCAAGATCTATCCAGTCTACCTCGGCGCTGACATAGTCGTCATGAACGGCTTGGCCGGATTGCCGCTCCTGAGATGGGTCGAGGATATGCTCGCTCGTTCGGGGCTCATCCATGTGAAGTAAGGAATGCCGCCCCTACTCGAGAATCTGCAAATTGACGCGGCAGCGCTGCTTGGCCGCGCTTGTTGCAAGCAGGGTCCGCATCGCTCGCGCCGTGCGCCCTTCGCGTCCAATGACCTTGCCAACATCGTCAGGACCCACCGTTAGCTCGAGCCGCAACTGGCCATCTTCGACCTCGCCATGCACCCGTACCTGGTCGGGTTCGTCAACAAGTGACTCCGAGATAAACGCAACTAGCTCACGCATCTGCGATTCGACCGCCTCGGTTAGGCCACCGCCGCCGTCTGCACGCCCATCACGTTTACCACGATTGGCGTCGCTTTCGTCGAACCCACCCAACGAATCTTCATCGGAGTCGCCCGCCTCAAACTCAGTTGTCACAGCGTCGAGCTCATCATCAGCGTCGGCTGTGCCCTTCGAATCGTGAATCTCGGAGTCGTGTTGACTCATGCTGCGGCGCCTTCGCTAACAGCAGCTACCGTCTCCGTCGCCGCTACACCAGCGCGTACCTGCGGATTCCTCTTGTAGTCACGTATCACCTTGGAGACGCGGTCACTCACCTGCGCACCCAGTGCACACCAATGGTCCACTCGAGAAAGATCGAGACGCGTACTTCCCGCTTCAAGACGCGGGTCATAGTACCCCACCCGTTCGATATGCGAACCGTCGCGGGGCGACTCGGAATCGGTGACCACAACGTGGTAGAATGGACGCTTTTTGCAGCCTGCCCGGGCGAGACGAATAGTAACCATGCGAATCCTTCGGAAGCGATCTTTGTTTTCAGCGATAGCCGGCACTCATGCGTGCCGCCGCGCCTGGAAGTGTAGACTTTCGGGCACCGTAGTCAAGTCTATAGGCCGCGCATACGAGGCGTTCAGGCGGTCGTCGCCTGACGAAAGCAGGAACACCCTCCTCGAACGCGCTTAGCACCCCAGGATTAGGACAAGGCCATCGGCCGCGGACAAATCTCGAAGTGCCGCAGGGGGCGATTCGACGCCCATGCGGCTGAGCCACGCACGCTGAGATGTTCAACGCGATTCGCGTGTTTTTGTCCCTGTCTAGGCTTCTCACGCTAAGCGTGCCTGGCTCTGACAAAGCTCGCGGAAAATCACTAAGCGTTGAATCTCGCTCGTGCCTTCACCGATTTCGCATAGGCGCGCATCCCGCCACATGCGTTCAACAGGAAAATCACGCGTGTAGCCATAGCCTCCGAGAATTTGAATGGCGTCATTTGCCACGGCGGTCGCGGTCTCGGATGCGAAAAGTTTTGCCATGGAGGCCGCCTGCCTTGCAGGCTTACCCTGGTCAATGAGACTTGCCGCGTCCCAGGTAAGTAAACGCGCTGCATCAAGTCGTGTTCGAGCGTTTGCTAGCTTCCACTGAATTGCCTGAAAGTTAGCAATCGACGTTCCAAACTGCTCGCGCTCGCGCGCGTAGCGGCACGCAACCTCGGCAGCCGCTTCACCGAGTCCGAGTGCCATCGCGGCAATGCTCACTCGCCCCGGATCGAGGCACGCAAGCGCGTCGGCGTAGCCCTCACCGAGCGCGCCAATGCGACAGCTATCCGGCACACGAAGATCGTCAAAACGCACTTCGACAGTATCGCTGGACTTGCAGCCAAGCTTACGGATGTGGCTTGTCGCGGTGTAACCCGGCAAGCTCGTATCCACCATAAATGCAGTAATCCCTCGTTTTCCCGCTGTCGGATCGGTTTGCGCAAGTACCAGGCAGACGCCCCCCACGCTCCCTTGCGTTATGAATGTCTTGGAACCGTTTATCAGCCAAGCATCGCCGTCGCGGACCGCGCGCGTGCGAAGCGCCGCGGCATCAGAACCACTGCCCGGTTCGGTTAGGGCCCAGGCGCCAAGCACCTCTCCCGTTGCCATTCGAGGCAAGTATGTCGCCTTTTGCGCGTCCGTGCCGGCCCGCATCAAGTGCCCGCACGCAAGGCCATTGTGCGACGCAACACTTAGCGCGACGCTCCCGTCTGCTTTGGCCAGTTCTTCAACGATCACCGCGTATGCAAGTGTATCAAGCCCCGATCCCCCGTAGTCCTCGGGAATGCGAATGCCCCAAAAGCCAAGCTCACCGAGTCTGGGGACAAGCTCATGCGGAAAGCACCCTGCCTCATCCCGCGCACTCGCCCCGTCCTTAAGGGCCTCGCGAGCAAAAGCACGCGCAGCCTGACGAAGCGCAACGTGGGTCTCAGAAAGCTCGGGTAGCATATGTCTAGGATGGGTCCTTATGGCCAGGTTTCACAAGTCTTTAACGGAGTTGTCGGCGGTGACAGCGCCCTCGAACTTAGCGCTTGCCCTACCAGCTTCCACGCACGTGAATTGGCACGGCCCTTGGCAGCTGTAGTACTTTGCAAGGGGCATGCGACACGACCGCGCGTCTCGAGAACGGGCACCAGTCCCATTCCACTGCTTGCAACGCAAGCCTAAGCACCGGGAGATGCCGGCAAGCGCCGATGTTCGAGGCATGGCTGTCGTTGCGTGTGGCGATACAAACAACGCCTTGTTCGCCGAAAAAAAGCATGCCTTGCGAGGCGCGCGCGTCACTACAATGTTTGGCGGCGCCAGATCCGAAACCGCAGACCAACCATCATGTGTCTGGTTCGCTCGATGTTGAGAGCCGCTGCGCCACTGCTCGATGCCCGCATGGACGCTTCATCTTCGTGCCGCCGCGATGTCAGCCAGGCCTGCGTCGAGGCTTTACGGCCCTTCGGTTGGCGTCTCGGTAAAGCATCGAAGTGGGGGCATCAGTCGCACACCTGCCAGATTTGGAGATCCCTGCCGAGTAAGCCACCGTCTTTTGAAGTAGCTTGGCTTAAGCGCTACGCGCGTAGCGCCGCAGGCGAGGCACATCCTGCGCTGGCACGCGAGCTAAAGGCGCTCCGATTACTGTGCGGACTTGACGTGCCCCGGTGCCTAAAGACCCTTTCGCTTGCAGATGAAGATGCGCTCATATTGAGCGAGGTGTGCGGGGAAATTCTGCGGCATGTGCGCTTGGTGCCCGCCGAGGCTGATGCCCTACTGGCCGCGTTACTGCGCATGCTTTGCTTTCTCCACCAGCGCGGCGTCGCACACGGCGATCTCAATCTCAACAACGTCTTAGTGCGAGAGCGGCATCCCACGCACTGGCGGATTGCACTCATCGATTTCGGCAGCGCGCTCAGCGCAACCTCACGCCCTCCACTGGTAAGCGATGTGCCCGCTGCGCCAGCTCATGCTGCTCCCGAGAGGCTGCGGCGGCAAACGGCGCTGACCGCCGCCCACGCCGACCTCTACAGTGCCGGGTCGCTCGTCCGAAAACTTTTGCGCCTGAGCAATCACACAGCGAGCGCGTCCAAACAAGTATCGCCAACGACCACAACCCACCAGAGTTTGGAGCCTATCCTCGCCCGCCTTACGCACCCGGACCCGCGCGCGCGCTTTCCTTCGGCAGTCGCGGCGCTAGAGGCACTTCGAGCAAACGGTTGAAGACTTATTCGATGCTATTCTCCGCGGTGCCGCGAATGCCGCGGCGTTGATCTAGGCGCTGGGCTTTAGGCCCTGGATTCTAAGTCCTGGGGCGCTAGCTCAAGCGCGAGAACGTCAACTTTTCGTCTGCTCCGAAGAGTGCGGAACAAGGCGCCAGGTACATGCGGCCAAGCCTCAACACAAGGCGCCCAGCAATCAACCTCGGTGCCTCGTGCGACCAGAGCCGTTCAAGCGCTTCCGACCACTGCGCCGAGCTGCCGATAAGCGGAAGTGTCCGATTATCGGCGCCCACCGGGGTCAATGGGCTCAATGAGCCTGGCTCCGGTGCAAAGACGACAAACGGTTCAGAAATACCCGGAGCGCGGCGCTGCCGATCGAAGTAGGCGTCCAACATCGTGTCGACCCGGCGATGAGCCTGAGCTGCTATGGCTTCAAAGGTCGCCGATTCGATAAACGGGCTCACTGAATACTGATGGAGATGCAACCAAGTAGGCCCCGGCAGACGCTGCGTGGACGCCAAAGCCACGGTGACCAGTCTCGGACATGGTCCGACGGAGAGACCGATCTCCTGATGGCGCGCCCATTCGCAAAAGATCTCTGCCGTCGCTGGGTCGACAAGATGCCGTCGCTCAAGAGCCGCCCGATTCCAGCCATCGACACGTTCGCGGCCGAGTTCCACCAGGACGCGACCATAATAGCGCTCCTCGTTGCGTCCCTGAAGCACCCATTTGCCAAGCCACAACTCCGCTAGCGGATTTGTCTCGGACTCCCGCAACGCCGTCGCGCCTAAGCGACCGCCCTCAAGCAGCAACAGGACCATCAGCGCATCCCGTGCTTGCAGCGCTCGCCGCAAGCGTCCTGCCCAGCGTGCAAGCAGAAGTCCGCCGGGCAGCGGTTCTTCTTCGGGATCAGGACGCAGTAGCGCGCGTACAGTCGGCGAGTCACCAGCGCTGTCGACGCCCGCCCGCAGCACAGAGACGGTGAGATTTTCGAGCCACTCGGCCAAGCGCTCACGACCAAGCAAACGCGGAGGCGCAGCAGCGGGTGGCGACGATGCCGCACCTGGGCGACGTCCCTGCGCAAGCGACACCGTTCCAATGCCCGAGAGAGGCGTATCTGCTTTAAAGGTAACGCCAGAGTCGAGACGGACCACCCCGTCCTCGTCACTGAGCTGCGCCATCTCGTCTCGTAGGACGCCGTCTTGCTCGCTGAGAAGCGAGAGCGCGCGAATACGCGTCTCCTCCGGCAGGTCGTCCGCCTTGTCGAGCAGTGCATGCATGAGCGTCATGATTTCGTCGCGGTGTCGAGCACTCATCGACCGGACTCCTTGACCAGTAAGTGGGGACTGCTGAGTTCTCCCTGGCGCAAAAGCGCGGAGTAGCGACGCTCCAGCTCAAAGCGCAGCGCCGAAGGCACCAGCCGTAGATCCATCGATAACACTTCCTCGAGCAATGCCTGCGCGATAGCTGAACGATTCTCTCGTTCCAGGGCCTCCGCGCGCCGCAGAAAGGTATGCGCTATGGCCTTCATGCCCGCGCGACTGGCCTCGGTTTTACGGCGACTGACTTGGTAAGCCCGCCGGAAGGCTACCAACGCCCGTACGTCTTCTCCAGCGCGGGCGAGATAAAGACCAGCGGAGAGTATTGGCGTCAGCCACGATTCCCGCGAACGGAAGGCGCGTTCCATTGCTGCGAGACCCCGCTCTTTCGCCCCGAGAAAGAGCCAGATGCAGCCCAGGTTGAAGAAGAACCACGCGCGTGTCTTGCGTACGATGGGCGTGCGAGGCGCGATGGGATGCTCGGATGCACCGAACCAGGATTCGGATACGGAAAACTGCTCGGTATCCTCGCCTCGCAGCTCGATTCGGGCTCGGATCGCGGTGACAGCATCTTCGATTTCACCCCACAGTGCCGCAATCGACGTGGCGTGACGAAGCTCGCGAAGTGGTTGCAGCGCGGCCGCATCACCACAGCGAGCCAGTGCACGGATCGCGGCTGCAGCGACGAGAGAATCTTCGTGCGACAGGCTGGCCACGATTTTAGAAGTGTCTTTCACGCGATCGAAGCCCTCGAGTGCCTCAAGAGGCATCAAAAGTTGAGCTGCCTCTTTGCTATCGAGTTGATCCATCAGAAAGTTCTCGCCCCGTCGGTCGCCGCAGCGTCCCAGCGCCCCCGCAAGCACAATGCGGATTCCCGGTAGCACGGCGCGCTCATAAGCGTCCTGGAGCAAGGGAAGGACGCGAGGGTCCTCAATACGGGATAAAACCTGCGCCGCCTCGATGACCAGTCCTGAGTCGCGATCCGCCAGCAGGTAACCCAGTGACGGGACCAGTCGCGGGTCTCCCGCATAGCGGAGTGAACTCAGGAGTGAGATCCGATCGCGTGGCAGGGATACGCCATCAGTGCCTTCGATCACCGCACCCAGGTGCGCGATCACCGCATCAGGAAAATCCCGCGAACGCAGCAAGAGTATCGCGCGCTCGTGGCCGGGAAGTTCAAGCAGTGGCTCACTTGGATACTCGCCCTCCCAAAAAGCGGCTAGTTTCGGCAGCAGACCGTTGAGAATTTCGAGCCATTGCGAGCGCTCAAGACGCACTTCGCGCCCCATCGCTCCCGGTAGAGGCGCACGTGCCAGCGAGCGCTCGTAGGCCAAGTCAGGGCTCCCTATCGTAAGCAAAGCTTCCGAGGCATGGCGTAAAGCTTCCGCATCATGTTCCCTGGGCGCAGCTAGACGTTCACCGAGGCGGGCTAGCGCTCGCCGTCGTTCGACGAGGGCCCCCCCGCGAGCCACCGCTACAAGCGTAGGCAAATCGTCGACTGAATCGAGGTCTCGCCAGCGCACAATCAGGTGCGCCTGGCTCTCGTCTTCATTCGATCCGTCGTGCGTGCCAGCTCTTAGGGCAGGCTCCAGCGCAGGTTTGATGGCGTCACGCACAAAGAGCGCGCCGAAGGCGCGCGCGGTGAGTGATGAGGCTAGCGCGCGCTCTTCGCGCAGATCGTCCGGGGCAGATCCTTCGCCATGCGCCAGGACGGCCCCCGCTCGCTGATAGGCCTCGTCGGTTCCGATACCACCCGCAACAAGGGCCACGAGTTCATCCGATATCTCTGATTGTTCTTCCATATCGCATGTCCGATTCGCCTCGCGCGACGACTCTAACCGTTTGGGCGGGCGAGTTCACAGAATGCCACCGGCGCTGCGGAAACCCATCGTTGCCCGGGTAGCCCTCTGTTCCATCCACAGACGCTTCCCACAACCGTCTCAAAGGCTGTGCCCAGAGCGCAAAGCTTACCTTGCGAATTGTGTCGCGTGCCACGTCAACCCGTGCTTGTGCAGCCCAAGGACTCGAGCGCTAATGCGCAGCTAGGGCGCCTTTGAGGCGGGCCTTCAAGCCCGCAAACGACAGCCAGGCAGCGTCTAACGCTTGCCGCTAGGTACCGGACGCCCAAGCACCGAGAGGACCTGCTTGAGATCTTCCCAGGCTTCTTTTTTAAAGCTGGGGCTTCGCAGCAAAAATGCAGGGTGAAACGTTGCGAGTAGCGGAATACCTCGATACGCCGCAAGGCGCCCGCGCCAGGGTGCTTTTTCCCCAGTTGGAATAAGACCTAGCCGTCCGGCAGCCACTTTACCGAGCGCGACCAGTAATTTAGGGGCGACCAGTTCGAGCTGCTCATCCAGAAAATGTGCGCAGGCCGCAGCCTCAGCATCGGTAGGATTGCGATTATCTGGAGGCCGGCATTTTACGACGTTGCAAATATAGACCTCCTCTGTGCTTAAACCCATCGCGGCAATCATCTTGTCGAGAAGCTGGCCGGCACGCCCAACGAAGGGCTGGCCGGTTTGGTCCTCTTGCTCACCGGGCCCCTCCCCGATAAACACAAGCTCCGCGAGCGGGTTTCCCCGCGCAAAAACCGTATTTCGGCGCGTGCGGTGCAGCGCACACGAGCGACATCCCGCGACCGTTGCCTGAAGGGACGCGAGAGAATCGAGAACCTTAAGCGACTCACCGGTGCCGCGAGATGTGGGACGAAACGCCGGCGCCGACTCATCTCGCTCTGTTTGGCCTAGCCCAGCTGAGATCGCTTTGGCCTGCTCTGCTGCCATACCTCGCTGCGACCCCGAACAGCTCTCCCCTTTTGCGGCATGAACGTCTCGAGGCACCGGGGCACCGGTTGCGATATCCACCGGCCCCGCCGCCTCTCGCGCCACAGTCAGCATCGCAGCGGGCCACTCTGGCAATGTTTCCGACTCCCATTCAAGCCGGGTGCGCACCTCTGAAAGAACAGCCTTCGCATCGTTACTCATCGCAGATTCCCCTTCAAAGCACCGAACACTGGCGCGCGTCAACGCGCGCCAGCCTTCGCGCTTCCCCATTCAGCATGATGTGGCACCTACCACTCAGCGCTAGCAGCCGTAGCTGCCATATCGACGCAGCAAACGTTGACCAAGGTTGACTGCAAAGTAGCCAAACCGCTAAGCTCTGAGCCAGGATCCAAGCGTGCCATCGATTTCCCGAGTGATTGCAGCCGGCGAGACCAATGTCGGCAGGAAGCGTTCCCACAACGAGGATGGCTTTGACGTCGTTCAAGGCAGCGGACTCTACGTTGTGGTGGACGGCATGGGCGGCCACGCGTCTGGCGAAGTAGCAAGTCAGCTTGCGCTTACGACCCTGAGACAGTTCTTTGAAGCCACCGATAAAGACCCAGAGGCGACCTGGCCGTATCGGATGGATAAGTCGATTGGTTACGAAGAAAACCGACTAATCACAGGAATTAAACTCGCTAATCTGCGCATTCACCAGGCAGCCCAGGACGATCCACGCTACCGAGGCATGGGCACAACGATCGTTGCGGCGGTGATGATTCGCGAGGGGCTACTTATTGGTCACGTCGGCGACTCCCGCACCTACCGTCTCCGCGGCGAGAAGCTTGAACTGCTGACAGAAGACCACTCGCTGCTGAATGACTACATCAAAATGCGGCGCCTTTCGGAAGATGAGATCGCAAATTTTCCTCACAAAAACGTCATCGTTCGTGCGCTCGGCATGAAGCAAAATGTTAAGGTCGATACGCGTCTAGATGTGCCTCAAGACGGCGATATGTACATTCTGTGCTCGGACGGGCTCGCTGGCCCGGCGACGGATGAAGAGATCCACGAAGTCGCGCTCGGGGAGAAGGATCCAGCCACGCTTTGCTCTAAGCTCATCGCCAAAGCTAATGAAAAGGGTGGACCGGATAACATTACCGTGGTGGCGGTGCGTGTCGAAATGGCTTGAACTGGGATTGCTTCTGCCAGCGTGGGTCGGGCGGCGTGCCTGCGCCCTACAGGGCTACCATTCAGTGGCCCGCTTGATCGCGGTCTGCCTTTTCTACGTGATGTGTGACGCGTTTGCCGCCCACGCCTCCGGTGCGAGCGGTCTTGGGTTACGCACGGTGGCGCGCGCCGAGTCCGCCGGCACACGTGACGTGGCTGACCGCGGCTGCCTGCGAGAGCGTGGCGGACATCGCGGAGCGCTCACTTCCTTAGATTTCGGCCCGAGCTTGCACCGGCGGACGTTCGGCCAAATCGAAACGATAGCCGAAACGCCGGTCAACGCAGACAGGTCCGTGTCCGTGTCCACTGAGGGACGATATCCGCTTTTGATAAAGGCGCTCGCGCCTGCTGAATCGTGCTCCGATCTCGCTGCGCCAGCGGTCACAGCGGCGGTCCCGAACGAAGCGCCGCCAGCGCTTAGCGTTACGACGCCCGCCCCGGATGCCTCTTCTAGTCAAGACGGGCTGCCTTCTGAGGTCAGCGCGGGCGACACTGGGTACGAGGCGCACGACAGCGACGCCAAGTCGGAAACCACGCTGCGTCTTGCCCAACTTGACCGTGAACTCGCTCGGCTCAGCCATGAACGCGAGGCCGTGACACTTGTTGCGCCGCTGACGCTCTTCGCCGTGGGCGCGGCGGGGTCGAGCCTGTTCAGCACCTTGGGAATTGTACTGGTAAGCATTGACTGCGGCGCGTTGGGCGACGCGGAAAATTGCGTGAGAAGCGCTCCCTACGGCTACGCCTCGCTCGGGCTCGCGGGTGCATTCTCCCTCATGTCAGCGGCGGGACTCGTTTGGACAATCGTGCGCGCGGCTCAACGCAGCGATATTGACAGCCGCATTCGTGAGCGTCGCAATGAGCGCTCGCGCATCGGCGGTGTCGCCGATCTTGCACTCGTGCCACTGCCGATAAACCGTGGCGCGGCCTTTGGCTTGCGTGCCCGATTCTAAGACGTCGCAGCATTGCCTTGGATTTGTTCGCCGCCCGGGCGCGAAGGAGATAGGGCGCAGCGGTGTCGCCGGGGAGGCGCCTTCACTCCGCTCCTCCAGGCCGTGCGCTGGTGATCGCGCGCGCACGGCCAACCCACTCACATCAGTCGTTACGCATCGTTCGGAGTTGGCGCAAAGCGATTGCGCGCGTGCTGCCGTCCACAGACACCGCAGATGATCGGCGCTTCCGTGATTGCGGCTTCGATGTCGAGGCGTGTTCCGCAGTGGCACACCCAACCTTGAAGGCGCGCGGGTGACCCGTAAACCAAAGCGTGCGCGGGGACATCGCGCGTCACCAGCGCGCCTGCCCCCACGAAAGCGTAGGCTCCGATACGAACTCCACACACGATGGTGGCATTGGCGCCGAGCGTAGCGCCCTGGCCTACGTGCGTAGCGACGTACTTGCCGCCCTGAGAACGTTCCGAACGCGGCTGCTTAACGTTGGTAAAGGTGCAGGCCGGTCCGCAAAAAACGCCATCCTCCAGAATAACGCCATCAAATACCGAAACATGATTTTGTAGCTTTACCTGGTGTCCGAGGCGCACGTTGGCGCCAACAAACACGCCTTGCCCTAGGGTGCATTGGTCCCCGATCACGGCGCTAGCCATTACATGCGCAAAGTGCCAAATTTTAGTACCCACGCCGATGCGCGCTCCCGCATCGACATACGCGGAAGCATGGACATAAACCTCCGCATGGCAGGAGGTGCTTGCTGCTTCTGTCTCGCTAGACGCCTCGGCCCCAACGCGGCCGGTTAGCGCCAGCGCGGTCGATGGGCGGGCCTGCTCAGCCACGCGCGCTAGGTGGGCTGATCTCTCATGCGCGCGATCAGGAGATCTCCTATCGAGTGAAACCGGAAGCCCCCCTGTTTCGAGGCTCTTTTGCGCTGCCTCAAGCATTCGCAACACCTCCACGGCATGCGCAGCATCTGTTCGGGGACGCGTGCCTTGTTCGATCGAGGCGATAAAGTGCTCAGCTTGCACTCGCAGTGGCTCTCGCTCTTGGAGAGGGACCGGCCGTCCAAGCGCGGGTTTGGCTTTAGGCGTCTGCCCGTCTATCCACTCAACCTCGTGGGCATAGAGCATGAGCTTGGAGTCCCAGGGGGCCCGATCATCGAAGACAGCCATCTCCTTTTCACCGACGATCACAAAACGCTGCTCTTTAAACGGGTGGAGCCAGGAGACAAAAATATGACCCTTGAGGCCTGCGTTGAAATCGAGATTGGTCAGCGTAACGTCCGCAACGCCCTCGGAGAGATAGGCTTGCCCCTGACAAGAAACGCGTTCGGGTAACCGACCGAGCAAAAGCGAGCAGAGCGCGAGATCATGCGGCGCAAAGCTCCAAAGTGCATTTTCTTCATTGCGTATCACGCCCAGATTCAGGCGATTGCTGTAGAGGTAGCGCACTCTCCCAAGCGATCCGCCTCGCATCAAACGCTGGAGTACGTCGACCACCGGATGATAAGCCAAGACGTGTCCGACCATCAGGACAAGCCCCAAGCGCGCCGCCTGGGCTTTGAGGGCCTCGCCTTCAGTCACCGTAAGCGCAATCGGTTTTTCACAGAGAACGTGTTTGCCTGCCGCGAGGCAGCGCTCAACCACGCTGACATGAGTTGCCGCTGGTGTCGCAACGACAACCCCACGAATCGAAGCATCCGCCAACACCGCGTCGAGCGAAGGTACCACAGGCACAGTCGATGTACCGATGCCTGCTGCGTCCAGGGCATCTTGCCCCCGCGGGTCGCATGCCGCGGCCAGGCACCCTAGTTCCGACAGGACGCGGTAGTGATTCCTCCCCCACCGCCCAATCCCGATCAGAGCGATTTTGCACGTGCTCACGCCTCTGAAGCTATCCTGGCACTGCCACGTTGGGCTAGGATTGAACTATGGCGGTTCCTCTTTTCGACCCGTGGCCGATGCATGAGCCGCTACGCGAGGCGCTCCTTGCAGCGGCGGACCGTGTGCTGCGGAGCGGCCGTTTTATACTTGGTCCTGAAGTCGAGACGTTTGAAGTTGCCTTAGCCGATGCGCTCGACTGTTCTCACGCCGTAGGCGTTTCGTCTGGCAGTGACGCACTGCTTGCGTGCCTCATGGCGCTAGACGTTGGGCCAGGCACGGAGGTGGTGGTACCGGCTTATTCCTTCTTTGCCACCGTAGGCTGCGTCTTACGCCTCGGTGCAACGCCACGCTTTGTCGATATCGACCCCGGCACCATGAACGCGGAAGCCGACGCGCTTCTCGCAGCGGTGACGCCGCACACAAAGGCTGTCATTGCGGTTCCACTTTTTGGACGTCCCATCGAAGGACTTAATCGTATCGCCGAGCAAGTGCCCCTCATTGAAGACAACGCCCAAGCCACAGGTGCCGCGCCATTGCAGGGCCTCGCTGCCTGTTACTCTTTTTTTCCCACCAAAAACCTGGGTGCTCTGGGCGACGGTGGTGCGGTGGTGACGCAAGACGCCGCCTTTGCTAACCGCGTGCGTCGAACACGTGCCCATGGGTCGGGGCGAAAGTATCATCACGATGAGCTTGGCGGCAATTTCCGGCTAGATGCACTTCAAGCAGCCCTGCTCAGCGTCAAACTGCCGCATCTGCCCGCGCATAACGCCGCGCGCCGACAACTGGCCGCACGCTACCACGCAGCCCTTCCCACGGGACTAACACCGCAAACGCCTCACGCCGGTCACGTTTATCACCAGTTTGTTGTGCGCTCCGCGAAGCGCGACGCTCTACGGACCGCGCTGACCGCTGCCGGCATCGGCACGGAAATCTATTACCCGCTACCTCTCCATCGCCAAGGTTTCGTTGAAACACGCCACGGACGTCAACCAGCGTGTCGAGAAGCCGACGTGCTTAGCGCTCAAGTGCTCGCACTACCCTGTTACCCGGGGCTGACCGAGGACGCTCAGCGAGAGGTCATTACGAAAGCGAGTGCGGCCTGTGCGGATTTGGGTATCGCCGCGTAGGGAAGGCCTTTGCACATGCGACGCCAAGTGCGTGTTCGGCACGATCTAGGCGCTCGCGACGCGTCTTGAAGCGAGGCCCGGATAGGCCCGCGCGAGTCTAGGGACGGTGCTGGCCGTAAGTACTCGCTTGACATCCGGCAAGAACTAGGAGTCTGTTTCAAAGGCGCGGTGGACGCTTGGAAGTCTAATGGTTGAGTTTGCCCGCGGATTTTGGGGCGCGACCGCGTCTCGGCTCTTCAAGCACTTTAGTCCCGTTTGGTTCGAACCGAAGCCTCTCGCTGACAAGCGTCGTAAGGCGCACTACGTTTTTTCCATGCGACTTCTGGTAACCGGCGGGGCGGGATTCATCGGCGGGCACATAGCACGACAGGCCATCGCCGAAGGCCACGAGGTTGCAATCCTCGACAACTTGCGCCGCGCAAAGCGCCAACAGGTCGCGCCTAATGCAGCTTTCTACGAAGTTGATATCGTTGATCAAGCGGCCGTTTGCGAAGCCGTCGCAGACTTTCGCCCGCAGGCTATTTCCCATCAGGCGGCACAAGTTTCGGTGCCTGCCAGCGTAGATGACCCCGCGCTCGACTGCCGCATTAATGTAAACGGGACGATTCACGTGCTCCGCGCGGCGGTTTCATGCCAGGTGGAACGCTTCGTTTTCGCTAGTACGGGGGGAGCGATCTATGGCGAAGTGCCCGCCGACAGCCTTGCGGCAACCGACTGGGTGCCGCAGCCAGCGAGCCCCTATGCCATTTCAAAGTATGCTGCCGAGCACTACGTTCGCTACGCTGCAAAGCAGCACGGTATCAAGACAAGCATCCTACGCTACGCGAACGTCTACGGTCCCGGCCAAAGCAACGAAGGGGAAGCCGGTGTTGTTGCTCTCTTTCTCGAGCATTTTGCGCGTGGCGAACCCATTACCGTGTTTGGCCGCAATGCGCCCGGAGACGGGGGTTGCATTCGTGACTACGTATATGTGTCGGACGTGGTTGCCGCGAATCTACTCGCGATGACCGCCGAGTCGCCGCCGAATGTAGCGAACGTAAGCACCGGCGTTGGGACAAGTACGACCGCGCTCGCCGAGGCACTGGCCCACGCTCTCCACCAGGACTTGACCATGCGACAGGCTGGCCCTCGTCGGGGAGATCTCGAGCGTTCCGTACTCGAGCCAACGCTTCCTGTTTCGGGCCAGGCATTGCCTCTTGAGCTCGGCCTCGCGCGAGTCGTTGCGAGCGTGCTTCCTCGAAGTGGCAGTCGCGGCGAGTGCCACCGTCAAGAACAAGACTGAACCTGCAGCGACCGGCGGCGGGCATGGGAGCGCGCGGGCGCCTAAGGCCCCCCCCGAGGTTTTGGGGCCGTCGTGACAGCTTGCGGCGAGCGCTCTGATTCGAAGCGCAGCTGCCTTGATGTGAATTCACAAGTGGTAACGCTTTGTTCCGTCGCCTTATCCACAGTTGCGGTTGGGGCGGAAAGTGCGCGGCGCTTGTGCGAAAATAGAAAAAGCACCTATCTTCATGGAAGTCTTTTTATGGTGCTAGCTCTCAAAGCTGCCTATCACTACGCTGCGGCTGACGAGATGGTAACGTCGGGCTGAGAATCGCGGTGCTGTCGCAAGTGCCGCACGTCCGCGAAGAAGAGAACACGATGAAACAACGCCATTGGAAAACGTGGACCCTCGCCGCGACCGCTGTCATCGCTGGTTTTGCCCTCACGTTTCTCTGGCCCGTTTACAGCGGCCTAGATGCGGACCTCGATTCCTCACCCCGCGCTCAGGCCGCAAAACGCGCGGTCCCCTACGACCTCACCCGGTTGCAGGTACTCAATCGGGTCATCGTGGAGACCAAAGGGCGCTACGTCGACCCAGAGCGGGTTGTGCCCAAACGGATGTTTCTCTCCGGGCTCAACGCTGTTCAGCAGCACGTTGCCCCGGTTCTGGTTCACTACGAGACAGGGCAGTCTGACCTGACGGTGCAGGTCGGCGCTGCAAAGCAAGCCTTTGCGGTGAGCGACGTTACGAGTCCCTGGGCCCTTACCGCGCGTTTTCGCGAAGTATTCGCGTTTCTGCAGAAGCATCTCGCCGAAGAAGACGTTGAGCTGCGAACAATCGAATATGCCGCAGTGAACGGGATGCTGCGCTCGCTTGATCCGCATAGCGTCTTACTCACACCAGAAGTTTTCGACGAGATGCAGATGAGCACTCGGGGCGAGTTTGGCGGCCTCGGAATTGTGATTTCAATTCGCGAAGCGCAGCTCACCGTGATTAAGCCCATGGCAGGAACACCCGCTGCGCGAGCTGGCTTGCAGCGAGGCGACCACATTGTGAAGATCGATACAGAAGGCACGCTCAATATGCCTCTGTCGGAGGCGGTTGATCGGCTGCGCGGGCGCCCGGGGTCAGCGGTAACTCTGATGATCTCCCGCCGTCGTGGCAACAAGTGGAGTGAGCCGTTCTCCGTTAGGCTTACCCGGGCTGTGATTCACATCGACTCGGTCGAACACAAGACACTTGGGAACGGAGTCGGACTGATTCGGGTCAAGAGCTTTCAGGGCAACACCCATAGTGACTTGAAGCGCGCCCTTGCTGCGCTGAAGCAGCAGGGTCTCAAGTCGCTCGTGCTCGACCTGCGCGACAACCCGGGCGGTTTGCTCGATCAGGCGGTCAAAATCACCGACCTGTTTCTGGAGTCCGGTACGATTGTGACCACTTCGTCGAGCGATCCATCGCAGCGAGAGCAAAAGTTTGCCTCTGCCACAAGCACTGAAGCGAAGGTTCCGATGGTGGTGTTGGTCAACGGATCAAGCGCGTCGGCCAGCGAAATAGTCGCCGGTGCGCTTCGCAATCACGACCGCGCATTGGTGATCGGCGAGCGAACCTTTGGCAAAGGCTCGGTCCAAGTTTTGTACAATCTAAACGACGGATCTGCGCTCAAGCTTACCGTTGCGCAGTACCTCACGCCCGGCGATGTATCGATTCAGGGTGTCGGTGTCGCGCCTGATATCGCTGTCGAACCCATGACTGTTGACAGGCAGGAACTCGATTTAAGCGTCAATAAGCATAGCATTCGCGAGTCGGACCTGCTGGCACATCTCGAGAATACCCGGGCACTTCTGGACGACGGAGCACTCCTGACAGTGCGCTACTATCTTGCCAAAGAAGTCCGAAACCGTTTGCGCTCCGCCCTCCCCGATGATCGCGAAGAAAATGAGGAAGAGGACGAGTTCCTTATGCGCTTCTCCCGCACTTTGCTCTCTCAGGCAGCCACGCATGCTGACCGAAACGCGCTGCTAGAGCTGGCAAAGCCGGTTGTCGAAGCGGTGAGTCAGGACGAACTCAAGAGCGCAATCTCAGAGTTGAAAAAACTTGGCGTCGACTGGACAACCGGACCGAATGAGGGGCCTGCTGCATTTCGCGTGGTCACTGAACTGCTACCAAGCGTGGAGCGCGCCGAAGCGGGTCAGCCTCTAGAACTTAAAGTCACGGTCACCAATACGGGCGACCAGCCCGTCTACCGCCTCCAGGCCACCACGGAAAGCCAGTTCGACCTCTTTGATCAACGCGAGCTGGTCTTTGGGCGCCTCAGACCCGGTGAAAGCAAGACCTGGGTTGCTCCCCTAGGCGCCTGCTTTCGGCGTCGCGCCTCGGGGGCTGAAGTCCAATCGGGCTGTCCTCTGCCTCCGGAGCTTCCGGCACGCGCCGACGGGATTAAAGTTGTGTTTTCCGAGCTCTATGGCCGAGTGCCTGATACCAAAGAGGTGCGAACCCAGCTACGCGCCCTACCCAAGCCCAACTTTGCATTCGCCGCGCACGTTGCGGATGATATCCAGGGCAACGGCGATGGCGCCCTACAACCAGGAGAATATGCGACGCTTTACGTGCGGGTGAAGAACAGCGGTCTCGGGCCCGCGGCCGCACCGGAGGCCAACATACGCAACCTGTCTGGCCCAGGAATCATGCTGCATCGAGGACGCTTTCAGTTGGATCCCATTGCCCCACAGCAGGACGCACTGGTGGCGTTTACGTTTGAGGTGCTGGAAGACTTCAATGGTGACGATGTAGGACTCGAACTCTTTCTGACGGATGACGAGCTCGGCGTCACGCTCCGTGAAAAACTTGCTTTCCCTGTTGTGCCCGCCAGCACAGTTGCTGCGCGAAACACCAAGTTGCTGGTACGAAAGGGGGCGCGGTTACTCGCGCAGCCTGATACCGCAAGCGACCTTATCGCCGAGATAATCACTGCGGGCGCGCTTCGGAGCGATGCCGAGCTCGGCGGCTACCATCGCGTCGTATTGGACAAGGGACAGCCTGCCTGGGTGTCTGCGAGCGATATCGCACAAGGTGAAACGTCGGCGGCCGCCGACGTCGAGTACACCTTTGCGCATACGCCTCCCATCATTTCGATCACTTCAGAGCAATCATTGGTCGCAACCCGCGACTCCATCGAGCTAAGTGGTTCGCTTTATGACGAACAGGGTCTGCGCGACATGTACATCTTTGTTGGCGCACGCAAGGTCTATTACAAGGCTCTCAATCAGCCCGGAAACAAAGAGTCCACGCCGTGGTCCGCTACCGTGCCGCTAGAGCCTGGCGTCAACTACATCACACTTGTTGCGAGAGAAACCGCAGAGGTGATGACGAAGAAGGTGCTTGTAGTTAGGCGTGATGGCCCAGATGGCGAGCTACTGGAAACCACGAAGCACGGCGACGCCTGGCTCTTGGCCGAATGGCACCCCTCATCACATTAAATGCGGCGAGGGGCCTGCTTCTTTGAGCATAGAGTGGAAGCAAGAAGTGCCGTCCGGTCATTGGGGCGCCTACTCCAGGCCACAATTCCGGGCCAGTTCGCTTGCACT
>SLQV01000035.1 GCA_007131285.1 Myxococcales bacterium | reverse complement strand
TCCCGCAAACCCTCCCCCACTGTACCTCGAAAGGGTGGCCTAAAGCCGGCAAGCGGAGTCCCAACGCCCACTTGCTTCTTTCCGCAGCGTTTTTGCTTTCTGGACCCCCTGAACGGTTACCAACTGCGCAGCGCCCGCACACATCGCCTGCTCGTCCGCCGCTTACCTCGATATGCAGGCACTCGAGCTCATTGGCGATCACCGGGCAATCTCCACTGGAGCGCCGTTCAATGCAACACGTGCGCTTTCCCTGAACAAAAAACACCACAGAAGGTGATGGGAGCAAACAAAGCGCCAGGGCGCACAAGCGCCCCCCATGTGGGGCGACCTTCCAATAAGCGGTCTGCCTCCCTTGCACCTCAACACCGCTGCTGGGTGGAGGTCCGGGCTGGAGGCCGAACCAACTTCGTGTCCCGCGCAAACAACCTTTCCTGACGGGACCACCCAAAGGCGCAAGACTTCCGGGGCTAGGTGCCTGCTGCACCGTGTCAAGCGCTCGCCGGGACCCTCACTTGAGGCCGCGAGTGGCCTGAATCAGAGAACGGGCCTCGGCGAAATGCTCCGGCGTTTCAACGTTGAGGCGCGCCACCTGCGGCACAATGCGCCCCACCAGTCCGGTGAGCACCTTGCCGGGTCCAACCTCGACAAAGAGGGTAACGCCGTCCTCGAGCATACGCAGGATGCAGCTCTCCCAACGCACAGCGCTGGCTACCTGCTGGTAGAGCATCTCCCGCGCCTGGTTCCCGTCGGTGACCGGCAACGCATCGACGTTACTGTAAACGGGAAAGCGTGGCGTCTTGAAGGTCGCGGCCTCTAGCCTCGGACGAAGGGCTTCCGCCGCGGGCTGCATGAGCCGAGAATGGAAAGGTGCGCTCACAGACAGGGGAACGACTCGCGCCTGGCCTTTGAGCGCGGCGGATAGGGATTCCACTGCGGCACGCTCGCCTGCGACGACCGTTTGTGCAGGCGAGTTGAAGTTCGCGGGCTCGACGTGGCCCGTCGCTGCGGCGCAGGCTTCGACCACTCGGGCGGAGCTGAGACCCATGACTGCCGCCATCGCGCCTTGACCTTCTGGCACCGCTTCCTGCATCAAACGTCCACGTTCGCGCACCAAGCGCACTGCATCGGCAAATGCGAGCGTACCAGCGGCCACATGCGCGCTGTATTCCCCGAGGCTGTGCCCCGCAGCGCAATCTGGCTTCTCGCCCAGTGCCCGAAATAGGGCGATCGAAGTGGAAAGAATGGCCGGCTGGGTGAACTCAGTTAGACCTAACGTTTCGGCAGGGCCATCGAAACAGAGTTGGCTGACGTCGAGATCAAGCGCGCTGGATGCCTCGCTAAAGGTTTGCGCTGCAACCTCGGAAACGCGGGCCACCTCGCGGCCCATGCCAACCTTCTGGCTACCTTGCCCGGGGAAAAGAAACGCGACTTTACCTGGGAGTACTTCCATCGGGGTCGCGGTCTAGCGCCCCGCTTGCGAGTTGGCCAGCCCGTGGCGCAAGACAGGCCTCGCTTGGGTCTCCGGCGGCAAGACGCATAGCCCCAGTCTTAAGGGCGCTATGCATGCAGCCCTACAGCCATTATGTAGAGGCAAGTCAGCTGTCAGCGGCAGTTGGGGTCAAGTCTCGCGTAATGAGGTTACCGCCCCCCTTCACAAACACGAGGTGGATAGCTTCCCCTGTCACTCGCGCGGGCGTCACGCTGAGCTGAACCGTCATGAAACCCGCGCGTACGGCGGCGGCGACCGGTGCCTCCACCGTCCAGTCCATCGTCGAACCGTTGTCTGACGAGTGCAGCGAAGCACTCAGCGGAACGTCTTGCATGATGGGCCCGGCAAACTCGCGAAAACGGGCCACTAGTTCCGAGTTCACTTTCTTCTCTGCCGCCTCGCGCGCGCTGCCGGTGACCCCAAGCATTGCTTGCAAGCCCTGCCGCAACAATCGGTACTGATCCGACGTCGCAAAGCGCCCCGGATAGAGAGTCTTCCCCTTACTTGCCAAAACAGCCTCGCGCAGAGAATCTGCTGAGTTCACGCTACAGAGCAACGCTTTAGGCTCCTCCGATTCGGCGTGAGAGACCCGCGCGATACCCTTAAGACTTACCTTTCCATCTTTATCAATGTCAAAGTCTAGCGCCACGTATTGAGCGTCTGTCTCATCGATATAACAACTCCAATAGCGAGCAGCGGGCGTGCCCAAGACCTGAACTTCGCAACGCATTGGCGCCGTCGGCCTTAGCCCGGCATTGCGCAGGATCGTCTCGACCTCTGAAGATCCCGGGTTCGGCAAGCCGAGGCCCATCGCTGGAACCTCACTGATGCGCCCTAAAGTAGACTGTTCGAAATGTTTCCGCAGGTCCAATGCCGCTTTACTAAGAGAGAAAGGACAGTCCATATCCGGCAGGACAGGACCAACCATTTCTCTCGCCTTGTCTTCCGCTTCGCCCACGCTTTCAAGGCCACAGCCCGAACTCAAGACCAGTGCACAGGCCGCCAGTATTCCGCAAGCCGTGGCCCCAAAATGAATCTTTCGTTGATTTATATTTTTCGCATCCACAGTCTCATCACATGGCAACCAACATACCAATCTGGTGCACGGAGCGAGCGCCGTCTCCACCGTCCACGCCGAATATCTATTTATTATAATAAAATCATGTGCCTAAAACCGCCTTTACACGCTGGCTTCACGCCTACATGCGCCTACATGCGCCGACACAACGCTACATGCGCCTTCGACGCGGACGGGGACTACCCTTCCCACACTGGGGTCTTATGTACGATCAACCTGACCCCACCCAGGGCAGGTGCGAACACCAATAAACTAAGCTAAAACCAGGACGAGCGCCGCACTGAACAAGGCAGCGAGGGTGCCGCCAAGCATGCCCCGAAAACCTAAACGCGCGACGGTCATCCGCTGTCCCGGGGCTAAGGTCCCAAGGCCGCCTATCTGAATCGCAATCGTGCCGAAGTTGGCGAAAGAACACAGCGCGTAGGTCACGGCAAGCAGTGTGGGCGGCGAAAGCGCCGCGGGGGTCGTCATTACGTCGGCCAGCGCGCGGTAGGCTATGAGCTCGTTAAGGGCCATTTTTTGGCCGAGCAAACTTGCCACCGTGAACGCTTCCGCTGGCGTGGCGGCAAGCAGAAAACCCACGGGGTAAAAGCACCAAGCCAGGAGATGTCGGAGCCCGAAGGAGGGCGGCACGAAACCGAACAGACGACCAAGCCCCTGTTGCAGCGCGAGCATCAAGCCGTCGAAGAGGGCCACGAATGCGATGAACGCGAGCAACATTGCCGCAATGTTGAGCGCGAGCATCAGGCCGTCCCGCGCACCTGTCGCGACCGCATCAACGAGATTCGCCGCGGCAGCGACCTCTCCGGGAGGTTTCTCAACTGACTGCGCCGGAGGTTTTTCGACGACGGGTGTTTCCGGCGCTGCCGAACGCGCGCACCGCAGCGCTTCGCCGCCCTCGCCGCCTGAAACCTGGGCCATAGCCACCGCCGACTGCACCGCTGCGCGACCGGAGGCTCCGTCCGCAAGCCCGGCGCTCTCCCCGAGCGATGGCGTCTCTGCCGGCAAGAGCAGCCGCGCCACAACGAGAGATATAGGCGCATTCATCACGCTCGCAGCCAAAAGATGGCCTGCTATCTCAGGGAATACGTCACGTAGAAGGCCAACGTAGGCACCTAGGATCCCGCCGGAGACGGTGGCAAAGCCCGCCACCATGACGGAAAAGAGCTGGGGCGCGCTCATGCTTGCGAGGTACGGCTTCACCAAAAGCGGCGCTTCCGTGGGCCCGATAAAGATGTTGGCAGCGGCCGGCAACGTTTCTGCACCGCTCAAGCCCATGGCGCGGCGCATTACCCAGGACATGCCGCCAACGACGCGCTGCATCAGGCCCATGTGGTAGAGCGCGCCCACAAGCGCCGAGAAAAAGATGACCGTCGGCAGCACGTTAAGGGCAACGGTGAAGCGCGAGTCCACAAGATCGCCCACAAGAAAGCGCGTACCGTCGTTTGTGTAGGCCAGTAGTGCCAAGACCGCGTGGTTGAGCCCGGCAAAAAGCGTGCGCCCCCAAGGTGTCCTCAGAATGAAGAGACCCAGCGCGAGCTGCAACATGACGCCCACCACAACGACACGCAGCACAGGACGCGGGCGCACAAGCTTACGCCGGCCGTGCACACACCACAGCCAAGCCAATGCCAGCAACACGCCGTAAGCCACCAACCCCCGAGCAGTTGCCCCCAACCCCATGGCCGCACTCTTGACTCACGACGCCACCATCCGGCAACCCGAACGTGCGACTCGCCTAGCCTACGTACGCTGAGGCGCTTGCCCGCGCCCCGCATTGGGCGGTGGCACTTTAGGCCGGCTTAGGCCACACTCTTTCCGCATCGCGAAGGGCGAGATACCCTTGCGACGCGTACCTGGAGGGGTGGCCGAGTGGTCGATGGCAGCGGTCTTGAAAACCGCCGAACCGGAAACGGTTCCAAGGGTTCGAATCCCTTTCCCTCCGCCAGCGCACATCCGAGCAGCATATCCGAGCAGCATCGTCGGGCCTGGCACTTCGGCAAGCCTGTTGGAGCCAAGACCCTTCAGGCACAGTGACGAAACCGTCAGATGACCAGGGCAGCGACGCGCGTCCATGACCAAGACTGATCGGTGAAGCGATTACTCGGCGTAGGAGGGTGCATCGCGTGTCCGTCGAGACCGCTTAGTGGCATGGATGGGTTCTCGGGCTGGGGCTTGCAGATGGGGGGGAAACCGCTAGGGAGAAGGCATGCGAGAAATGCTTGTTGGAACCCGGACGGTGCCGTTACCTGAGACGGCGGCAGATGACCAGATATTGCCGCTCTTTCGGCGTGAGGAAGTGCTGGTGATCGGCGCGGCGGCGCAGGCGGCGGCGCGACAAGCCGTTGACAAGGCAGCGGCGGCGTTTAGCGCACTTGCACGGGTCTCGCCGGAAGCGATTAGTAACTTCTATCGCGGGTTTGCCGCTGGCATTCGGAATGATGCGGCTTGGGCGCAGGTAGCGGCAGCTAATCGGGAGGATGTTGCGCGAGCGCAGTCTCGCGGCCGTCCGATCGGGCGCCTCGCGCTGAACGACGGCATGCGGGCAGCGATGGCCGAGGGACTTGAGGGCTGGGCAATGGCGCCCCACCGGGTGGGCGAAGTACTAGAGGTGCGAGAGGCCGAGACGTTTCGTATCGAGCGCCGGCGGGCACCGCTTGGCCTTGTCGCGTTTGTCTTCGAGGGACGCCCGAACGTCTTTGCGGACGGGGCGGGCGTGCTGCGCAGCGGCAACTGTGCGGTGATGCGCATAGGTCAAGATGCCCAAGGGACGGCTGAAGCGATGATGCGGGTTATCCTCGCCCCCGCGCTGCGGGACTCAGGTTTGCCCGAAGGCGCCATTACACTCGTGGAAAGCCGCGACCGTGCCGCAGGCCAGGCGCTATTCGCCGATACGCGGCTGCGCCTGGCTGTCGCGCGCGGCTCTGGACAGGCGGTATCGACCCTTGGCGCTATCGCTGAGCAGCACGGCATTCCCGTTTCGCTCCACGGCACCGGCGGCGCCTGGATGTATTTGGCGGCCGATGCGCGGCTTCCTGTGGCGCTGGCAGCGGTGCGGTCGAGCCTTGACCGCAAGGTCTGCAACACCCTCAACACTCTCGTATTCGATGCGGGCTTGTCTCAAGCGTTTCGGGGTAAAATCGTCGAGCTCTTGGAGCAGTTGGGCGCGAAGGTGCACGCGACCGCGAAGTGCCAAGGCGACTTCCCAAATGCGCTACCCCTCGAAGAAAGTGGGCTAGCGGAGGAATGGGAATGGGATGCCGTACCGGAGGTGTCTGTCACTCAAGCGACGGGTCTCGATGATATGGCAAGGCTCTTCAATGCCTACTCGCCACGCTTTGTGGCGTCTATCATCAGCGGCGGCGGCCCAGAAACCTTCGAGCGTTTTTACCAAGCTCTCGAAGCACCCTACGTTTGCAATGGTTTCACGCGCTGGGTCGACGGCCAGTGGGCTTGGCTGCGCCCAGAGCTTGGGCTGACCAACTGGGAACGCGGGCGCCTGCTAGGGCGCAGCGGCATTCTCTCCGGCGACGACCTCTTCAGCGTGCGTGAAGTGTTCATCGACACGACCGGCAAAGCGCCTCAAGCGCGCTGAGACGCGTGCGAACGACGGGGACGCAACGAGAGCGCCACCGAGAGACGCTGGGCTTTTTCAAATGCACGTATGCTTGCTCGCCACGGTACCCGCGCACTGGCTTCCCTTCGCGCGGGAGCTGGAAAGGGCAGGACATGCCGTTTCCGTGCGGGAACTCACGCTTGCTACAGGCCGACCACCAGGCGGTCATGCGCCGGCCGGTGTCTCCCCGGCGGCAGAGTTACGCGCCACCGCGGCATCCTCCCCGCCACCGAGAAGCGACAAAGCTGGCACAGCAGACGCGTTAGCGGCTCACCGCCCCCTTGACGGGGACAAGCCCAAAGCGTTGCTAGCGGCGATCGCAGACTTCGATGCTCTGGTGTGGGCCTCGCCACTCGAAGTGGCGAATACGGGCCACGAGACGCCGCTCGACGCGTTGGTGCCGCTCGGCGAGAACCTACTGCACGCATGGCAGCGCACAGGGGCCAAGCGGTTCATCACCCTAGGTAGTGCGGAGGTGCCCTACGCAAAAGGGCCGCGCGTGTTCTGGGACGAACGGCGGCGGCCACTTCTGCGGCCTCCCACAGACTTGCTCTTTGCGCTCACGCTGGCGGAGGAGCTGACGCTCTGCATGGGGTTACCTGGAAGGCATACGGTGGTGCTGCGTTCAGGATGGCTCAGCGACAGCCCGACCCGTAGGGCGGCCCTCGCGCAAGAGCAGGCCACTGGCGGCCTGTTTGTACCCTACCCCACGGCTAAGCTCGTAGCGACGACCACCCAGGCAAGCTTGGGCTTTGCGTGCGCCCGTGCGCTGGAAGCGCCGCTTGTAGGTAGCGACTGCTTCTTTATCGACGACGGCCAGGGCCAAAGCTTTGCGGAGATGGCGGCAGCCCTGGGCCCCGTGCCGGACCTCGCGCAGCGCCTGGCCGCGGGCTGCGCTGCCTACGCGCCCAGCATCGGCTGCACGCGCCTTAACCCGGCCTTCAGCCGTCTCAAACACGCCTGGCCGTTGCGCGCCTACGAGGAACTTTCCCTGCGGGCTCACAGCACCTGCTTCGATACGACGCGCGCACGCAGCCTACTCGACTGGATGCCCGTACCCGAACGCACCTGAAGCGCGCCGCTGTCGCTTAAGCACAACGTTCGAATCGAAACCAAACATAGAGGGAGTCGCGCTCGCGATGGGGCATGAGCCTCAGCACCGCGCGACAAAACTTAGACCGGGCCACACGCAAACCATCGCTACCGTTGCTCCCTTCCGGGCCTGGCGGGGTTCACGGGGCCACGTCGACCCGGCCCGGTGAGTCAAGCACCTTACCCTCCGGTGCGCAAGGGCCACGCACCCCGGGTCTACCTCGCTACTCCCGCATGCTTTGCGAGGCCTCGAGGAGGGCCTCAACAACGACATCTGCTCGACTAACCAGCGACAGACGCGAACGTCGCGCCGCTAGTAACCAGCGCTCTGGCAGCGGCACCGACGGCAACGCTACCAGGTGACGCGCCTGAACGTAGGGCCGTGGAAGTACCGAAAGCATGTCGCCTTGCGCCATGAAATCCATAGCACTTTCGCCCTGCGCGACGCGCAACGCGATGCGTTTGCGCCACGATTCCGGCCAAAAGCCCGAGCTAGACACTTGGATGTCGTCGACGGAAACGAAATGACTCCGCGCGATCCACTTCAACAGCTCAGGCTCGCTAGGCACCTGACATCCGGACTTGAGCATCGGATGCATCGGATGGCAGCATAGGGTCTGAGGAACGCGGCCCAGGAACACGCTTTCGAGGCCCGCGTCCTTGGTACGCTGCTCGACGAGCGCGACATCGATAGCGCCACGACGCAACGCGGCTTCGGGCTCGTGAATCGGCGCGACCAGCACTGGTTCAAGTTCCGGGTGATCATCACGCAGCTGGAGCATTGACGGCTGCAAGAACTCCGGACCCCACAGCGACGAAGCGCTGATCGTCACGCGCCCCCGCACGTGCACCTGCTTGGCCGCGAGCAGTCCCTCGTGCACGAGGCGCATGGCGTCACGCGCGGCCACCAGAAAGGCTTGCCCGGCCGTGTTGAGCTCGAGTTGCCGGCCGACGCGGTCGAAGAGACGCACGCCGATGGCGTCTTCAAGCGCCCGCACGCTGCGCGATAGCGCCGACGGCGTCAGCCCCATGGCGGTGGCCGCGGTAGGCAAGTGCTGAGCTTCGGCGACCGCGCGAAAAGCCGGAATCCAATCCCAAAAACGTAGGATATCGCGTGCACGTTCCATGGCAATACCGGGCTCTCTCATCTCCCTACTCAAGCACAATCATTGCGCTTAGCGCAATGATTAGTATGAAACATTTCGTCAAACGAAACGTTGCCATGAAAGCGATAGCGTCCAAGCTTCAATTAAGCGCTACGGCGTCCACACCCCGAAGGAGAAGATTGAATGCTTAGTAGAATTTGTATGGTTGGCGGGCTGGCCTTGAGCCTCGCCTTGGTTGCGTGTAGCCACGAAAAGGACGGCAAAATCAAAGGTGAAAGCGCAGCCGTGCCCAGCCCCAACATGCCTAGCCCCGATATGCCCGGCGCAGCCATCCCCGAAGGCCAGCGTCGCATCAGCTTCTCCGCCGAGGGGCTGCAACCGCTCGGCACCGGCTTTGTGTACGAGGGCTGGCTCATTACGGCGTCCGGCGCAGAGCCGGCGGGTCGCTTTGCCGTGGATGAGGCGGGCGCTGCCGTACCGCCGAGTTTCTTGATTTCCGCGACTGTAGCCGACGGCGCTAGCAACTACGTGCTCACCATTGAGCCGGAGTTCGAAGACGACCCAGCCCCCTCGGACACGCACGTGATCGCGGGCCCCATCACCAACGGCAGCGCGATGCTGACGGTCGCCGACGCGATGGCGCTTGGCGACGACTTCTCCGGTGCCATGGGGACCTTCTTCCTGGGAACCCCGACCAGCGCCGCCACCGATGACGACAACATGGGCATCTGGTTCCTGAACCCGCCCGTCGGCGACGGCGACCCCACGCCCAGTTTGAGCCTGCCTACCTTGCCTGCCGGCTGGGTGTACGAAGGTTGGGTCGTGGACACCTCGACGCCGGGCACGCCTGTGCCCATCACCACCGGGCGCTTCACAAGCGCGTCAGGTCCTGACTCAGACGCAGGCGGCCCCGGCGCCGGCGACCTGCCCGCTCCGCCCTTCCCGGGCTCCGACTTCGTGGCAGAAGGTTACGAGCGGGACCTCTCACAGAACCACATGGCTGTGATCAGCATCGAGCCGGAACCCGACGACAGCCCTGCACCCTTCCAGCTCAAGCCGCTCGGCGTTGCCATCGCTAACCTAGTCGGCGGCGCCAATCCGCAGACCCTCGACAACATCATCGAGATGAACACCATCACCGGGCGTGTCACCATCGAGTAGGCCCGAAGAACACGGCGTTCGCAGACTAAGGGGCGGCGCACGCCGTACGGACTTGCCCGAAGAACCGCCCGCCTTTCAGTCTTCACGGCGAGGCCGCGCGGCCGGTTCAGACCTCTCGCCGGTCACGCATCGACCAGAAGCGTGCTTGCAAGACGCTTCCGCTTAGGCGCGCCGCTGGGGGAGGAGCGTAGTTTCGGGGCTCTCTTCAAGGGCGCGGTGAGCGAAATGGATGGCCATGCTGCCCTCGCCTACCGCTGAAGCCACACGCTTGACGCTACCGGCGCGAACATCGCCTACGGCAAAAACCGCTCGCTTAGAGGTTTCGAGGAAATGGGGCGTGCGCCCGATGCCACCTTGGGTGCTGCTGGCATCAGACCCGGCCACGGTCGGGAGCGCGTCTGCCCCAGTAAGAACGAATCCGTGGCTGTCGAGTGCCAAGCAGCCGCGTGCGAAGTCTGTGTTGGGGGTTGCGCCGATAAGCACGAAAAGCCGTGTGATGCCGAGTTCGGTGAGCGCATCTGCCTCAGCCTGGCCAGGTGTGCGCGTGCGAACCTTGATGCTTTCGAGATTCTCCGCACCCATAGCGTCTGCGACCTCGCTGTGCGCGTGAATCGTGATGCGGGGATGGGCCTCAATGCGCTCAATCAGATAACGCGACATCGTGGCGCTGAGATCCGCGCGACGGATGATGAGATGCACGTGCGCGGCAGTTTCTGCCAGGAAGATGGCGGCTTGGCCTGCGGAGTTGCCACCGCCCACGACGCCTACTTGCGCCCCAGCGCAGAACGCGGCCTCGACACGCGTGGCGCCGTAGTAGATGCCGTTGCCCTCGAAGCGCGCGAGCGCGTCGCCAACCTCTAGCCGCCGATAGCGTGCGCCTGAGGCAATGATGACGGACGCGGCCCGCACGGTGCTGCCGTCGTCGAGATGCAGCGCATAGGGCAGTGCGGAGCAATCCAGCCGCGCGACCCGACGCGACACCGATATCTGCGCACCGAACTTCAGCGCTTGGGTGTGGCTGCGCGCTGCGAGGGCCTGGCCGGAGATGCCCGTCGGAAACCCGAGGTAGTTCTCTATTTTGGAGGACGTGCCCGCTTGGCCGCCCCACGCGTCTGCCTCAATGCAGAGCACCCGCAGCCCTTCCGACGCGCCGTAGACAGCGGCCGCAAGGCCTGCGGGACCGGCACCGACCACCACGACATCCCACAGCTGCCCGTCGTCGCCTATCTCGGCGATGCCTAAGACTTCAGCCACCTCGCGATTGCTCGGGCCAGACAACAGCGGCTGGCCCGCGACTGCCACGAGGGGCAGGTCAGCAGACGTTCGCTCGAATGCCTCAAGCGCGCTGGCAGCGCCCGGGTCGCTTTCGATATCGAGCAGGTGGAAAGGATGACCGCTCCGCGAGAGAAAGCGCCTTACCCGCAAGGTCTCGGGGTCTTTCGACGAGCCGATGAGTACGGTTTGTCTCCCTTGGGTCTCGAGCAGGGAGACGCGGCGCAGAATAAAAGCGCGCAGCATCAACTCGGAGAGGTCTGCATGCTGCGCCACGAGCTGGCGAAACGCTGTCCGGGTGACGCGAAGCATGCGTCCAGCCTGGCTTACCCGCCCCAGCACCAGGTTGCGCCGCCGGGAAAACATATTGATTTCGCCGGTGAAGTCCCCGGCGCCATGCTGAACAACGAGCGCTTCCTGGCCGTGCGCATCCACGGTCAAGATGTCGAGCTGACCTGAACGTATGACAAAGAGGTCAGTGTCTTGGTCGCCGGGCTTAAAGAGGATGTCTCCAGCGGCGACCTCGATGTATTCGCCAAAAGGTTCGACCTTCTGGCTGATTTGCGCCTCCGTCAATCGCGGAAAAAGGTCGGCGTATCGCGCATCATGCAGGGCCATGTGCCAGTACCTAGCTTTCTACCGCGCGACGGCAAACCGGCCCGTCGGTGCCGTCGCACGCCCATGACCCGGGTCTTCGAGTTTACATCCGTGTACAGCGTTCGTGACGAGGATGTCGCGTATCGAGGGGCCCAGGCACGAAACGCGTGAGCAGAACTCTCAAAAGGCGCAGATGCAGCGCGGATTTCTCCCTTAATCACCTGACATTCTCGGGGTGGTCACATGTAGGCATGCCTTCTGCAAGGCCGCTCTTGACGCGAGCTTCAGCGCGCGTGCGCTTAGTCGAGACGAACATTGAAGGGTAGACAATGAATCAACAGGACGTATCTCATCTGCCAACGCATACATGGTTTTTAGGAGGCGGTAAGCTTCAGGTGTTTGCAGTGTTTTCGGCATTAGGGGGGGCCATCGCCTGCGCCTCTGCCCCGGAGCAGGCGCCCGCTACTCCGACGACGCCCGCGCCCTCGACGGGCGCCAACAATCAAGCGCCTTCAACGCGTGGAAACATCATTCAAACTAGCATCGCGCCGACATCCATCTTCGGTCAGCTATCCACCTCTGAGCTCGCGACCCTCTGCACGGATGTCAATGCACCCGTCTACCGCCTGCTCAGCTCACCGCAGCCTGTTGAGCCCGATCTTGGCTGTCTAACCAACGCCGCGCTTGAAACGAGTAGCGAGCAAGCCTGCGAACAACTCTACGCGTCTTGCATGAGCGAATACGAACCTGATCCTTTTGATGATGACGAGGACTTCTATGAGTGCGATGACCTTGCCCGAGCGGCCACACTTCGCGGAGGCCAATGTGGCTCGGTCACTGTCGGGGATGTCACGGCCTGCTTTAGTCAGCTCATAGGTGCAATGGAACCCGGATTGGCTGAAGCCCGGACCATGACGTGCCGTGATGCCGCTCGAACCTCTGGTGACAATCCACTTAACGGCGTGTACCGAGCAAGCACTGAGGCCGAACTCCAACCCGCCTGTGTAACTCTGGATACTAAGTGTCCAGGCTTTGTCGACGAGATGTTGTAAACCGATCGACCACAACGCGTAGCTAGCAGCGGCCTTGCGAGGGCTAACGCCGTCGCAGGCTATGGCTGCGGAGAGGGCGGGATTCGAACCCGCGGTACCCTTTTGGGGTACACACGATTTCCAGTCGTGCACCTTCGGCCACTCGGTCACCTCTCCAAACTTTTTACTTTTCAGGCAGCATCTTCTCAGGCAGCGGAGAGCGAGGGATTCGAACCCCCGGTACCGTTCCCGGTACACTTGATTTCGAATCAAGCGCCTTCGACCACTCGGCCAGCTCTCCTCGGCAGGGGTCGCGGCGTAGCGCCAAGCGGGTGCCGAGTCAATCTTCGCGGTCTCGCGCGCTCGGCCTGGGCTTGGGTAGCCCTTTACCTTGGCGGAGCGCGCGGAAGAAACGCGTCAGCTCGGCGGCGCACAGGCCTTCCAGGACGCCGGAGCGGACTTCGCAGCGGTGATTGAGCCGCCTGTCCTCAAGAAGGCGGTAGAGGGAGCCGCTCGCGCCGGCTTTGGGGTCAAAGGCGCCAAAGACGACGCGCGCCACGCGGGCATTCACCATTGCTCCCGCACACATCGGACAGGGCTCTAGCGTGATGTAGACGGTGGCATCGTGCAGCCGCCAGTGACCGCGCGCTTCTGCCGCGCGGCGCACGGCCAGGAGCTCGGCATGAGCGGTGGGATCACCATCGAGTTCGCGGCGATTGTGGGCGCTCGCCACAACTTCACCGCCGACCACGACGACGGCGCCTACCGGCACCTCGCCGAGCGCCGCCGCAGCGCGCGCCTCGCGCAGCGCGAGCCCCATAAACCGCAAGTCTTCCATGTGTTCTACAGGCGCCGGGGCCGCACACCGTTGTGTGGGCTAATCGCCGCCCTGGCTCTTGCTGTAGCCCTTTTCTCCGTCGAAGGCGTAGAGGTTCTCGCTCTTGATGACCTCCCAGCCGTGTTCGTGGAGGACGGTGAGGAGCGCAATGATGTCCGCGCCGGTGCCCGCGTCCTCGAAGAGGAAGCGGCAGCGCCAGTGGTCTGTGCAAAACGTTTCGGCGATGCCGCCGGGGTAAACGTTGGTGCCGCGGTTCGAGATCATGGCCAGTTTGGCTCTGCCGGTAGGGAGCGCTTCCAGGCGCTGACCTAGGACATTCGGGTCTCGACCGGCTTCCGACCAGTCGAGAAAGATGTCTACGCCGTCCAGACGTTTAGTCTTGGGTGCCTGCGTTGTGAGCACCGGGCAAATGGTGCTTTGCTCGTGGGGGTAGCGTGCCACCCGCAAGCGCCGCGGCTCCTCACCCAGGCGTTCAATCACGGCCGTAGCGAAGTCTTCGGTGCCAAGGCGCTTTTCGCTGCGCCCGCTCTGGTAGATGTCCGCCGTGTGCAGGCCGTCCTCGAGCGTCCGCGTCCAGGCATTATGGATGCGCTCGGCCGCGGCGCCGTGGCCTAGGTGCACCAGCATTTGCACGCCCGCCAGGATGAGGCCTGAGGGGTTGGCCACGCCTTGACCAGCGATATCTGGGGCCGACCCGTGGACCGCTTCAAACATCGCGCAGCTACTGCCGATGTTGGCGGAGCCGGCTAAGCCTACCGAGCCTGTAAGTTCCGCCGCCACATCCGAGATGATGTCGCCGTAGAGGTTGAGGGTGACGATAACATCGAAACGTTGCCCCTGCGTGGCTAGGCGGGCGGTGCCGATGTCGATAATCCAGTGGTCCTGCTCGATGTCCGGGTAGGCCTTGCCCACCTCTTCAAAGACGCGATGGAACAGGCCATCGGTCAGCTTCATGATGTTGTCCTTGCTGAAGCAAGAGACGCGTTTGCGGCCGTGTTGGCGCGCGTACTCGAAGGCATAACGCACGATGCGTTCGCAGCCCGGCCGCGAAATCAGCTTGAGGCACTGCACGACTTCCGCCGTCTGCTGGTGCTCGATGCCGCCGTAGGTATCCTCTTCGTTCTCGCGAATGATGACGACATCAAGACCCGGGCACGGAGAGTGAATGACCGGGTGGTAAGCGATACAGGGGCGCACGTTGGCGTAGAGCGAGAGCGACTTGCGCAGCGTCACGTTGAGTGACTTGTAACCGCCACCCTGAGGCGTTGTGATGGGCGCCTTGAAGATGAGCCGGTGCTTCTGCACCAGGTCCCAGGCCTCCTGTGGGATGCCCGACGGCGCCCCCGCGAGGTATGCCTTCTCACCCATCATCGCTTCGACAAAGGTGAGTGGCGCCTGTGCCGCGTCGAGCACGCGCAGGGTGGCATCCATAATTTCAGGGCCGATTCCGTCACCGCGAACGAGTACAACTTCGGTCATGCAGACGTGATGCCACACCAAAGGCCCACGCGTCGACTCTTCGGCGTCGCAACCAGCGATATTTAACTGATGAATGTGAGCAGCAAGATGCCTTCCACATTGTGCGACAGGCGACGGCGACGCCTACGCTCCCAACCGCGTCTAGGGCCGGACCCACCCCCCGGCAAAGAAGGTCGTGTTTCGCGGACAACCAACGTGGTGCTAGCCTCAAATCTCATAGAGCATGGGAGGCGGTAGGCGCGTTTCGTGTCCACCGCTCAAACCACTCGACCTTTCTCATTCAGTAACGCAACGCTATGACGCAGAACAGCCACGCTCACACGGCCCAGGTGGGCAGACGGAAACACCCACTTATGCTTAAATTTTTCTTAGGATTAGCTACGTTTGGGATCTACCCGGCGGTCCAGAATTGCAGCTCAAACTCGGATCGCTTCGTGCCCGAAGATAGCGCGTTTGTGGCCTACGAGGAGGGGCGCGCAACGGTCATCGGCAGTGATAACGACGGCCGTCGCATCGAAGGCTCCGTTGTTGTGAGGGAAGAAGGCTGCATCGCTGTTGGCGACGATTGCATCCCAGTTCGAGGGGTTGGCCAATGCAATCTGGAGGACGGCCCCCTTGACATCATCGTCGCGGACGGCGAGGTCCAATCTGCGATTTGCTACGGTGACCTCGCGGAGCCCACAGACGTGGTGACGAACGAGAGCGGCAACGTCGTCCTTCCGCAAAACGCGAACAACGCTGTTCTCGTTTTCGCACCAGAGACCAATGGCGTTGCTATCGAAGGAGATCTCTCAGTTGACGGCAACAATGTCACCCTCTTTGGTAACGGCCCAGATGAAACCGTCATAGACGGGAATGTCGAACTGACGGGCAACAACGCGCGCATCCGTGGCGTCACCATCAAAGGCGACCTCACGATGGACCTCAACAACCTTTCAGCAGTCCTGGTTCGGGTCGAGGGCAATGTGATTATTCAAGGCAATAACGCGGTGCTCGCTGGAAGCGTTGTCTTTGGCGACCTGAGGTCAGGGAGCAATAATCACGTGCTCGTAGACAATCGCCTGCGCGGCAACCTCGACCTCACAGGCGGCAACTACACCTGCGCTGATAACCACCGATTTAACAGCGACGATTTCACCTACACCCTCGACACCGAACCGAGAGGCGATCTCTTGGCCTGCCCGTAGGCAGTTACGGGTGCGCGGGCACCCTACGCCTTCGCACGAAGCAGGGGCGCGAAGAGCGACCAGTGGGGGCGTGCCGTGACAAGACCGGCGACCAGCAAAAGCACGGGCAGTGGCAAACCTGCTGGGTCGAGCATGAGGTGCAGTGCAAGAATATTGACGACTATCGGCGCAAGCACCAGCAACGCCAGTGGCACAAACACGTTCGCTAAAAGCAGCGCACCGCATACAACTTCGAGGGCCTTCACCAACGGGAGGAGATAGCCCGTCTCCATCATCGCCTTTAAAAACACGCCGGCCTCCGGGGCCGGTGGCGGTACGGGAATGAAGTTGAGAAAACCGTTGAGCCCAAACACCACAAAGGCGAGCCCGAGAACCCACCGCGCACCCGTATACACTTTGGCCCCAACGCCGGTTTTCGCACTAGCCTCTTCAATGTGTTTCATAAAGCCGCTGCTTCTTAGGCGCACTTCGCACCCGCCCGAGCCTGTTAGAACATGCTGCCTCGCGGTGCAACCATGCATCACAGTCATGCGCTGCCTGTGATGCTCCGCCGTGTTGTCACGCATGGTCTCCGAACTGACATACGGCGCTAATGCCATCGTCATGATGGGTGAATGCGTCACGCACTGTTCGCGGAACTGTCGCGCACTTTATGGCTCACATGTGTGTACATAGTCACCAGATGCGCTGAACGAGCGCGTGCCTCTCTGAAGGGTCTTGGCTTCATTGCCGCCAAAGGAATTGAGGCCGCCTCTCTGAGTGCCTTGACTTGGACAACGCACCGACTTCGAACCCGAGGAGGTCCGCCATGGCGACTGAGCTAGCACCTATTCAACACCCGATGGGCGCGCAGGTAGCGCGGAAGCGCCCCGCAAACCAGCAAGCGCGGCCACTTGCGCTCGACACGCGCGTTGATGCTCCACATGCATCGCTACTTGGGCGGCTGTGCGGTGTTCCCAGAGTTCGCGCCCTTTACGAGGCGATTGCCGACGCCTACGACGCGATAGAGCGCCAAGATCCCGCCGAAGAGGCTGCAGACGCACCGCCGTCTTTTCCCGCGTTCGCACTCGACCACATGAAGGTGGCGTGGCACTCACACGGGACTGAACTTGCGACCATTACGCAGCGGGGGCGCCCGTTGGTAGTCGTTGCCAATCATCCCATGGGGGCGATTGATGGCCTCGCGCTTCTGGCCTTGCTCCTAAAGGTGCGACCCGACGTTCGAATCCTCGGTAACGCTCTCCTCCTCCACATGCCTCGCATGGCCGAGTGGGTGATTCCGCTGGAGCTAGATGGTACCGAACGCGCCGCCGCTTTGAATTTGGCTGCTCTCAGAAACGCCCGGCGTTGGCTCAGCAGCGGAGGATGTCTTTTGAGCTTTCCCGCGGGGGAAGTGGCGCGATTCACCTGGCGCAGGCTCGCGGTGGTTGAATCCTCTTGGAGCCCGCACCTCGTTCGCTTGGCACAAGCCAGCCGCGCGGATGTGCTGCCAGTACACATCGAGGGACACAACCGATGGCGCTTTCACGCCGCGGGAATGCTTAGCCGGAGCGCTCGTTCAGCACTGCTCGGACGTGAAATGCTCGCTTACCGTGGCAAAAGCTGCACGCTTCGGGTAGGAAAACTCGTCGACGCGGACAAGGTGTGGCGCCTTGGACCCGATGTTCGCGCCACTCAGGCGCTGAGGCTGAGAACCTGCGCGCTTGGCGCGCAGGCGTTTCTACCGAGGGCGTGTGGAAAACCCGCAACGCCTTCTGGAACACGGATGGCGCAGATTGCGCCGCCGCGAGGCCAACTCTTTGTCGGACAAGACGTGGCAGAACTACCGCCGGAAGCGCTGCTACTGCGCTTGGGCCATTACGCTGTCTACGTGGCGCGCGCGGCGCAGATCCCCAACCTCATGCACGAGCTGGGACGCCAACGAGAACTTGCGTTTCGCGCCGTCGGCGAAGGAACCGGGCGTTCGCTCGACCTCGATACCTACGATGGCCACTACCACCACCTCTTCGTTTGGGACGAGCGAGAACGCGCACTCGCGGGCGCGTATCGCTTAGGTCTCTGCGACGATATTCTTCGGGCTCACGGTGTCGCCGGGCTCTATTCTCACACCCTCTTTGATTATGGGCCAAGCCTATTGCGACGGATTGAGCCTGCCATTGAGCTTGGCAGATCGTTTGTGGCGCTACCTTACCAGCGCTCCCCCCAGGGCCTTTATCTACTCTGGCGCGGTATTGGCACCTTTCTCAGCCGTCATCCTCACTATCGCAGGCTCTTTGGACCGGTCACAATATCTCCCCACTACTCAAGGCTAT
>SLQV01000031.1 GCA_007131285.1 Myxococcales bacterium | reverse complement strand
CTTTAACTGACGTTAAAGCCGCGCGCAGCTCGAGCAACTTACGCAGCTCCGGGACATTCATAGCGACAGAGTCTGGACTAAAATCTTTAATTGATCGAATGGGAAGGCGGACGTCGAGATACGCATCACTATCGCCGGATATATGACTAGGAACAGAGATATCAACAGAGACATCCTGTTCAGAAAGAACGTCGTTAAAATTATCTTTGTCAATATTTATCGGCTTACGATCCTCAATTGAGACATGCTCATTACGCCGTGAGTAATCTCCGACGACGAGAAGCTTAAGTGGAAGTTCTATCTCTGACTGTTCACCGCCCGTGGCGCTTTTATAAGTAATATTGACGCGCTCTTTAGGCGCAACCGATTGATCACGAGCCATGACTTCTCCTTCAAGATATCAAAGGGCGATTTCGCCCGATTAGTGATACTTCGGACAAGCACAGGCGCAGTTGCGTCACTATCTATAGAAGCGCGCGTTTTTGCGGGATTCACCGCAGAACACTCGGTGGCGCACGCGCTCAATAGCCCCGCTGACCGGTTTCTGGCTCGCGGAGCCGGTCGCACGCCAGGAGTAGACGGGCCACGAGCTGAGGCTGCCAGGTGCTCAAATCACGCGCCTGCGCTTCCTGCAATAGTCTATCGAGGACGGGCTTCGCGGCCGCCGGACGAGCCTGAGTCACCAGCAACTCAGCAAAGGCGAGACGGGAGAGGAAGGCTTCGGCACCTGCACTCACTGTTGCGACCTGGCTAGCGAGCACAGCAATCGCTTCTGATGGGTCTGCTCCGGGCATCAACGTTGGCTTGGCCACCGTCGCCACGTGCGTTGCGCATGGCGACGGCACTGGTTGAGGGCCAGTTCTGGTGACAGCACGCGAATCAAGCACGGCTGCGTCGTGGCCCGCATAAGCCCCGGAGCCAAATACTGCATCCTGGGCTAGCAAGCCCTCCGGTTTTTGAGTGCTGGGTTCGTTAGTATGCCTGGCTGATGCTGCCGGTGCGGGCGCTCCAGCGCTGCAGTCAAGCCAGACCTGAGTTGTAGGACTCGCGGAACACGAACCGTCAGCGAAACGGAGATGGCGGATGCCAGGCAATCGCGCGTCAAGCATATAGGCTTGGGCGACCACCACACGCGCAACGCCTTCCGCCGAGACGTCCAGCGCCGCAAGGGTCTCGTGCAGCGCGCGCAATCCATCAAGGCATAGACGCGATGCTTCAAGGAGCGCGCGCAACTCAAACAGATGGCCAAGGGTGCGCCTATTCGGCCAGTCATTTGCGAGGGCGCAAAGCAGGTGAGGCTGCGGCGGGGGCACTCGGGTACATGCAGTGCCTAGAGCTTGAGAGTGATGTGACTCCGGAAGCGTCACAAGCGGTAGATAGAGCCCGGAGAGCCAGATATGCCAGCCTACTACCGAGAGGGGTTCGGCCGCTAAGAGCTCCCGGCCACGGCCAACGAGGTCTCTTCCCTCGCGCTTCAGTGCGGCGGCTAACGCCGCCGACTCGGCAGGCGCAAACGGAGAGGCCGCCGGCGCCGAGGGCACGTTTTTCGCCAGCACACGATAGACATGGTCACCGGGCTTGTTGAGGGTGGACTTCGGAGCGACCTCGTCTGCGTTCCCCGCAGGCACCTCAGCGGTGTGTCCGGCGCACCCCACAGGCGGCTCATTCTCCCGAGGAAGTTCAGCCGCGAGCACGGTGGCTTGCGCCCCTGCGACGGATGTCGCTGCCTCGGTCCTTGTCCTATCCGAAGACGTAGCAGCCTCAGCGCGGGCGGCCGGGGATTCAAGCGGCACTTCGGCAACTTCCGCGGCAACAGGAGCGGGCGCCGCGGCCACAGTATTCAACTCGGCATAGGTGATGTGTAGGCGTTCAAGCGCGCGGCGCGTAGCCGTGAGAGGCACAAGTGCTTCATCGATATTCAAAGGAAGATGTTGCGTGAGCCGCGCTAGGGTCGCGGTCGCTGCGTTGAGTGAAGGCCCGTCCTCGGCGGTGATGGACATCTCTAAAAGTTGCGTGCTTAGCTGCTCGAAGTACCAAGCGAGCGCTTGGTCGCGGGCGCTTAAGCGCCTCGGAAACAATCGCTCACCGAAGCGCTCGAGGAGCAAAGCGATGCCCTCGAGACCCTGGGCAACGCCGGCCAACGCATACTCCCGCGCCAGTCCGGTCGCGACGGCAACGGCAATCGAGAGATCTTTCGATTGCTGCGCCAGCAACGTCACGCCGCGCTCACACACCTCCAACCATTCGACGCGGGCGCCTGCGAGGCCGTGAAGCTTCGCTCGTTCCCGACGGATAAACTCACTGGTCTCGTGATAGCGCACGTCAATGCCAACGCTTTTCTCGCCGTCGATGCCAGATTCGTCAGCAGCGGCGTCCGCATTGTCGGCGGCGCGGAGTGACGCAGACACCGCTTCAACGAAGCGTGATGCAAGACACAGGTCATGAGCTGACGTGCTGGTGACCATCACCTTATTCTCCTAGCTGGCAGTGAGAGCCACCGAGCGCGATCTGCGTCGGTGCTTTGCTGTGCGGACCACCCAATAGCGCCTTAGCTGGATCTGCCTGCACGAGCAGATCGAGGGGCGAGTTGGCGCGTGTCGCACGCAGCTCAATCACTAGCGGTGCCTGGGAGGTGCTAAGGGGAAAGCTCGCTGTGTAGGTTCGGCCTGGGCCCGAGCGCATCGACGTGCGCTCAAGCAGGCGGAAAAGCCCCCACACACCCCTGCGTTCGAAACGTTCGTGCAGACCGGTCCGGCCGCGCACCTCGACGCTCGCACCCTGCACTGGCTGCTTGCCCGGCCACACGACCCGTGTCCAGATCTCCGGGCCGTTCCGATGACTCACGCGCATACCACCCAGCGAGAACTCGACCGTCGCCGCACCGGGAACGGGTCGTAAGCGCACATCGAATGCGAAGCTAGCTTGCGCGCTGGTGCCTGACTCGGACGCGGCTGCCGCCCCAGGAAAAAAAGCACGCGTCACTTTTCCGCTCTGCTCCAAGAAGCGGAGCAGTCGCGGAGAAAAGCCGGTAGAGCCGCCTCGACCCAAGTGTCTAGCAAATGTTAGCGAAGCGCCTCTGTCTTCGAGTTTGCTCGCAAGGGAACCCGCAACAAATGCGTCTAGGATGCCCGAGTGCGGCTTGAAGAACGCCTCGAAATCGCCGAGCGCGGCATCGTAGCCATCGGCTTCAAAGGGGTAATGACGCGAGAGCGTTTGCGCGAAGGGCAGCGCGACCTCTGAACACCAAGCACGCGCCGCCCCCGCCGCTTGAGAGCGGGCTGCGCTGAGGGCCAGCCCTTCAATTGGCGGCAAGAGCCAAGCTGAGAGCCTTGGTCGCCAGCCGGGCGACTGGCTGGCAATGAGGCCCGTCACGCGGGTCCTTGTTTCCGCGAGACGGGCGAGCAACGTCTCGCCTTCCCGCGGATCGGCAAGCGTCGCCTGCAGCGCATCACGCAGAAAAATCAGCTGTTCTTGATAGATATCAAGGTCCGTACCGTGCGCGTTTTGCTCGCCTTTCGGTACGCCGAAATCGATAAGGGCGCCCAGGCTTTCCTGGACGCTAGCTTCACTTAGCTGAGCATGTGTTTTGCCATGGTTGAGCTTGTCGGGCTCGGTGAGGTCGGTGGTCTGCGGTGTATCAAGACCAAGTGCATCGACAACCTGGCTCTTGACAGCCGTCAAGGTTGGCAGACGCGACGATACCTTCTGGACGAGACTCGGCTCGGGCTCCGGCAAGAGCGCATGCTCACGTAACGCCGCGAAGAGACGCGGCAGCATCTGTGGTTGGCCCGATGTGAGATCCTGCAGCAGGGTCAGCGACTGCATCTCACCTACAGGCTGACGGACGCGCACTGATGCGAGGAAGGTCCGCCATGCATGAATGTATCCGGAGAAGTAGGCCCGCCTCACCGCCTGGATCATCTGCGCTGCCTGCGGTGGCGCATCAATGGCGCCTGGCTTCGCAACACCAGTCGCGGCAGTCGCGATTCGCGCGGCACTTGGACCCTCGTCAAGAATCCACGCCTCTTCCGAGAGGGCCCGCGCGCGCCGTTCGATTTCCGGCCGCACCCAGCGCAGCCATCCGTCCCGCGTGTAGCCAGGGTGGATAGTTTCGCTAGCTGTCAGCGCGGTGCCATGCGGACCTAGTAGCGACCGCAGCGTCACCGGAGCTTGCGCCTGGGCTACCTCATCGAGCAAGGTCAGCAAGAGACGCTGCGCTGGAGGTAAGTGACCGAGCAATCTGCGCGATTCTGCGAGTAAAGGCTGTCGCACTTCGGGCAAACGCAGCCGCTCGTAGTGATTCACGACAACCTCGGCGGCCTCGCGCGCTTCCTCCAACGTAGGCAGGCCCCGAGGCTGTTGCGTCGTACCAGCGCCCTGCTCTCGAGCTTCGGCGCGCAAGCGGTGCGCGAGCAGATCGGTCAAAAACTCGCGCTGCGCGGCGGTCAACGCGCGCCGCGCACCCTGAGCGTCGACACTGAGCAGAAGGTACCGCTTTAGACAGGGCAGTCCGTAGGCGATGACGGCGAGACGGCGACTGTCTTCGGCGGGAGGCGCTTCGCGCACCAAGCGTTCGAGACAAGCTTCATCGCTCTTGACCTGAGGCATGACAAGGTCTGTCTCTGCGCGCTCGACAAGATAGACGCGCAGCGCCTCCGCAAGGGGTCCGTCCGAGACGGGGGCGAGTCCCGTAACTTTGAGCGGTGTCGAGACCTGCCGCGCATCAATCTGCTTTAGACGCCGCGCGACGCCAACCCAACTCGCGCTCCGTGCGTCCCGCTCAGCTTGCCGCCAAACCGCACTCGTGTGCTTGACCTCTCTGCCAAGCTGAGACCACGCGACCAGGCAGACGAGCACCCCGCCTAGCGCCAACGCCCACAAACATGCCGCGCTAAGACTCACGTAAACCTGCTTGGGGATGGTACCTGCATCCCCAGCAGACAGTTGCCTGTCGGGCACGATGAGATCTTCAATCAATCGACTGGCGAAGAGACTGGGGGTTCCGGCGTGTGCTTGGGTATCGTGCCCGCCCTGCCCCGCATAGGCGCCGGCAACAACTTCAATGACGATTTCACTTGGGTCAGGTTGGTAGCGCAGCGCTTTGAGAGAGTCCGCCGCGCAGGGATCGATGCCGCCGAAAGTGAATGCGGGAGTCGCAAGCGCGTGTGCACCCACTCCCTCTGACTTTGGACTAAGTTGGGACGACGTCTTGCTCGAAGGCGAAGCGTCGCTCGTCGTAGGCGGATTAGCGGTTAGATAAAAGCCCCGGAAAGCGGGCGTAGCGAAGCCCAAGTGCACTTTCGTCAACGCCGTGACAACCGAGCGTACCACCGGAAGCGCTTGACCCAAATGATAGACTAACCGCGCGGCGCGGGCCTGTCGCTGCCGCCCAGAGGCCTCAGCGGTGACGCAAAGAACACGGCGGCGCACCCCGTCGAGCAGCTCAGAAAGGTCGGCATCGAGGTTTGCAAGTTTATCGGCATCCGCATCCGGCCCGGCTCCCGCCGCGCCCGCACATACTGGATAGGTGACGCCCAAAGGTCGCGCACGCTGCTCCGGTGCCAAGGTGGAGAAAGCTTCTGTGAAGCCGCAAATTGCATCTGCATGCGTAAACACCACGTAACGCGGCACGGCATAGCCAAGCCAGGCATCTAGGTCTGCAAGCCGCTTGGCTAAGGACGCAATGAACGCATCTCGGTTTGCGGCGGGCGCCGACATCGCGTCAAGACTTAGCGTAACGATCACCGCGTTGAGGGGTTTACGTCGCCGCCTTTGGCGCAACACCGCCAGCAAAGCCCCCAGGCGCCCTGTCGCTACATCTTCGGTCAAAAGGCTCGCTGGCGCCTCAAAAGCGAGCGCACCGTCGAACGCAAACCAGCCAGCATCACCAGCGTTGGGGGACATACAAGGGGCATCTAGAAACGGTCGCGACGCAGCCGCTGCCGCCGGAACAGGCTGGAGCTTCGAACCGTCTGACTGCGACCACAGTAGATGCGCAGGCATGCAAGCGCTGGAGGGAGGGAGACTATAGGCTTCGGGTCGAGAGCTCGTATCGGTCGCAGCATCGGGAGCCGGTACGTTCCAGGGTGAGGCGCTGCGCAATAGCGTGGTCTTGCCCGATCCCTGCTGCCCGAGCACGAGCACATGCGCCGCTTGCGCCACCTTTCGCGAATGCGCGATAAACCCGCTCTGCGCGGCGGAAGCAAGGCACGACGTCAAGCCTTCCTGCAAAGCGGCGGTATAATCTTCAGAACGAGGCAGATTCAGCGCCGAACGCCGGCGGCGCCAGCCCTGAATCAATCTGACTAGACTCCGGCTTCGATGCGCGCAGACAGCGACCAAGGAAGGCCCCTTGGCGCCTGGGACACGCGTCTTACGCCTGCGCCAGGCGCCCACGAAAAGTAGCAACGCAGCAGCCCCGAACGTGGCACAGAGCCACGTCGGCAAGCCAAGCACTAGTACGCTGCCCGCAAGCAGCACGGCCAATAGCGCTGCGACCATAAGCGCGGCGGTCATCGCGCAACATTCCGCGGGGTGATCACATCGAGATCCATCTCGCGCAGTGCGACGCGCACCGAGTCTTTCCGGCTGCGCGGCGGCGCGATGTCAGCATCGATGGAGGTTGCGGCAGCCACTTCGGCACCCAGCCTCGATACCTGGTGTTCACCTGCCAAGCTGAGTCCCAGCCATAACAGCATCGCCGAGGCGGCGGCGGTGAGCGAATGGTAAAGTGGGCGCCTTTGCGGTGAACTTCGGACCGCAACGGGAACGCGTCTGGCACGCTCGAGCAACACGCTCTCGCCCATGATGCCGCGCTGGCTTAGTTCGCGCCCTACTTCTCGAATGAGTGCCTGGCGCGCCGGCTCGTCTTCACGGACTCGATAGCGGCCCGAAAAGCCGAGAACCAGGCAGAAGTAGTAGAGTTCGAGCAATGCGACTTTATCGGCCTGGCCGCGCAGCGACTTTAGGCGCGTAAAGAAACCGTCTCCCGCTCGGGTTTCCTGAAAAAAGTGGGTCTGAAACATGCAGGGTGTCCACAGCGCCGCGAGGGTTGGGTCCAGATTAAGGACGGCCTCATCGATGAGCGCACACAAGGCGTAAAGTACGAACACCTCATCAGCGACGGCAAAACCCCGACGGAAGGCGAGCCAGCGGTACTGTTCAAGAACCGCAATACCCTGGGCACGAAAGTCTGGAAGGACGCGGGCGAAATGCGCACTCCACGCCTCCCGTTCCTCCGAGCTGCGCGCAGCTTGATGTTCCGCCAACACACTGATGTGCATGTACAGTTCCAAGGGCCCAGCAATTACCTCCGAATGCATTAAGGACTGAAACCCCGCATGCGGCTCTCGAAGTGACTGACCTAGCGCGAGGCGCTTTCCGTAGTTAACGCGTGGGGCAGTGGGGTGAGGTTTTGGCATGGTAGGAAGATCCTTGAAGCGACGAGCAACAGATTGAGCGGAGCGCGTAAGTTGGGGGATCACAGACTGCGTCTCAGAACGCGTGCCAAGGAAAGCGAGGCACGTTCGATCATTCCGATCCCTGCTCCGGGCTTTGCCCAACGCCCCCAAAGCGTCTCGGCCAACTCACCCCCGAGTTGCGACGATACGGAGCTTTAAGGCGTTGCCAGCGAAAGGTGGGAGCCAGACTGCGAGTGCTCCCTCGACAAACGCTGCTTGAAGCAATGGATGTTGCCGTTCGAGAGCACAAAACACCTCCCCAGGCCGCGCGCCCAAAGCCCCCTCGCTCAAGGTCGGGGCATGGACGGGGACACCGGGCATTGCTGCGCGTAACAGCGATGAAAGCGCACTAGGAGCCGCCACACGTGCCTGTTCCAACAGGTTCCCCATCCAGTCGCTGCCAGGTCCCGCCGGCAGCGCATCGTGTGAATGAACCAGTGAAATACCGAGAAATATGCGATCACAATTCGCCGTCATACTGCTCAGTAGGCCCTGAAATATACCGCCGCCGAGAGGCACTAGTTCTGTGATTTGTGGTCCCCGACTGCGCAGCACCTCGAGTGCCTCATTGACTGCCGCGAGCAGTGGGAAGAGCGTCTCGCGCATACTCTGGGGCCGAAAGGCCGGAGCAAACGCTTGGTTTGCTGAAGACACCGCTGAAGAAATATCCCGCAAGTCATCAATAGCCAGCGCGCCGCACAAGCGTCTGAGTTCAAGGAAGAGCGCTCTTGGTGTGCAGTGATCCGGCTCGAATACCATGGATTCAAGCACCGCCGCATGCCCCCTCAGTACAGGCTCGAGCGCAGCAAGCAATGGCGATTGCGTCTCACCCGAGACGTGGCGATGAGTTCCCGAAAAAGGCGAGCTCATTGGGGCAGGCTTCGAGGACACTTCCTTGAGAACTTCCGCGAGCATGCGCACCTGCGTGACAACGAACGGCCATGCGCCGATATTAAGCGCAGGCGGGAGGTACGTTTCGACGAGATTGAAGCAACCCGACGAGGCTTGCGTGATCATCGCGACGGGCAAGCAAATCAAGCCCTCGTGCGCCTCATGCGCAAGCACCAGCTTTAGTCGCGGCACAGCGAAAGACATCTCAATCGCCTCAGGCAGGGGCAACGCGTGCCCAGTTTCGGACTGAAGGGAGGGACCGTGTCCGTCCACCCCAACCTCCTCACTGGCGCAGCTATCCCAAATCCTACGCTGAACAGGCCGAGATCGCGGCCCCCAAGGACTGACACGACCACCGCACGATTCCGGCGCTGGCGGCAAAGCCAGAAGAACGCGCGCTTCGCGTACTGCGCCCATGGCTTCAGCTAGCGTTCTGCTTGAGGGTGCGTATGCATCGCTACTCTCGAAGGCAACCGCTGTACCGTCGGGAAATACCCCGGCAAAGTATTCCAAGGCGAGCTCGCCGTCGCGGAGCGCCGCGCGGTCGATGCCCAAGCGCACACACCCGGTAACTTCGCACGCCAAGGCCGCCAAGCGAAAGGCGAGGTTCGCATCATGGTAGTGCTGAGCCTGCTGCAGATGCTGTGGGCTCAGCAGAAGTCCCTGAGTGAAGCGGGGAGGCTGGGGCGTATGCATATGCCCCTCTTGTCGGCCAGCGCGACACCTGATTGCGTGCGCTAGAACGCAAGAGCGAGCATGGATAGGTCAGATTCTGAACAAGGGTTAGCGTGAGCTCTCGACGGGTCCCGTACGAAGCTCGGCGACAAGGGCTGCATCCGCTACTGACACCTGCGCGTAAGTGGTCGTGTCACGCGGCGGACGACAACCCAGTGGTTCCGCCTTCAGACGAACCACTTCGAGCCAGTCTCGACCCGCGGGCTCACGAAAAATCCCCATAATGCCCAAGAAGTGTGCCCGCTTATCCGCCCGGACTGCAATTGTCTGTGTGTCGCCAGGGTAGATGGTAACATCGGTCATCTGCACCAGCGCCGGCCCCAGCGCCTCAGCAGGATTTTGCCAGAGCAGCTCGAAGGTCGCGCCATCGAGGGACTCCGGGTTCGTGACTTGTAGCAAACGCAATACAACTGGGAGCGATTGCCCCGTTTGGTCAACGTTTAGTTCAGAAGCAGCGCTGACGCGGAGCGCCGTGAGCGCGGGCTTTGAACACGGGGCGCCCCGCTGGGCCCCGCCACAAGCGCCCAACGCCAATCCTAAGCATGCGGCAACGAGCAGCCCTCGCGGCGCGCACGACGCGTGCCTGGGCTCAGCAAGCGTTTTTCCAGCACCGCGCGAATGGCTTTTTTTCACATCCTCAAACGTAGTGCCATCGCCTCCCAGAGCAAGGAAGCGGCAACCCATGACGACCGAGGAATCTCCGCCACGGTATCCCCCTCCTGCGTGACGGACGTCAAGCGAGCGACACCGCTTATCGATGGAGGGCTGTGGACACGCAGACCTCTCTAGCCGATGACAAGCCGACGATGCATGCTTGAGGTAGTGACAGGAGGCAAAGCGCAGCGGCAAGAGGCGGACCGACGACAAACCGACCCGCAACGGACGATACGGCGGCGCCACATATTGGCCGTACTGCTCTCTCTCGCGTGGCACGCGCTTATCATTGCCGCAGCCATGAACTGGTCGCTGCCCGCACCGATTAGCTTCGCACGCTTGGACCCAGGCGAGGTCGAGTTCAGCGTGGCGCCAGAACCCGAAGAAGGGGCCCGTGAGGCGGCCCTCGATGATGACGCCCGTGCGCAGCCACCCAACTCAGGCGCCAACGCCGAGGCAACCGACGCGCCGGACGCCGAGGCGCCAGCGACCACATTGGAGCAAGAGCAAGCGCAAGCGCCGTCTGAGCGGACGACCGAGCCTGCGGTCGAACCCTCAGCGCCCAACCCTTCTAAACGCATTAAGCCACCGCCCAAGGTGACCGCACACCAGGGGGCAATCGCGGGAAACAGTGTGGTCCTGCGCATAGACACACGCGCACTTCGCACATCGATACTCCGTGATGCGTTTGAAAACGCGCTGACGGGACTTGAGGAATGGGACGTTCTGCTCGGCGGCACTGGCGTATCACCGGCACGCGATACAGATGCTTTGATCATTGCATCACCCGATATGAGCCTTGAACGCACTCTGATCGTAGGTCGCGCTGTTTTTGGCCCCGCGCGACTACGTGAAGTCGCAGAGCGCTTGGCTCGGCTGCGGGGCACCCCATCGTTGAACTGGAACGCACCTCCCGAAGAGGTGGCGGCGGCGACACTTCCGTCCGGCGTCACGCTCGCTCGTTGGCTCAGCCGCGATCCAACCACGCGGCATATTGCGGTCGTGCCTCCAAACGGCTTTGTGATCTCGACGCTCCGAGACTTGGAAGGTGGTCTCGCTTTGCTCGGACCAAACCCCACCGCAGGGCATGAGAATGGCAAATCTCTCCCCGGCGCTTTCGATTTGCCCAGGCACGCCCTACTGGGTTTACGCGTCGAAGATTTATCTCTTTTTATCCGTCTACGCGGCGTCCCCACACCGACCGTATCCTTCGCTGCACTCATGCAAAAGGATACCGAGCGCTTTCACTTAGATGCACAGGCGGACTTCGCGGATCCTGGTGAGCGAGATGCCGCACTCGCAGCGCTACGCGAGCGTCTGGAAAGATACCGCTTTCATCCGTTGCTGCGGCTCGCGGGCTTCGCATCGCTACTCGACGACGCACGTCTACAACCCGCGCATCAGACCAGTGTTCGTTTGATTGTGCCACTTACGTACCGAGACGTTGTCCGTCTGCTAGCGCTGCTACCGCGTAAGAGCAATGCCTAGGCGCCCATGCGTGATCGGTTAAGCGAGCGGCCGGCGTGTTCGGCTGAGGGCCTGAGCACGCGCGCCCACCGCCACGCAACCGCAGCGTGCCTTTTGGAACGCGCGGGATTTTTGGCGAGGCCGCACGGCCGGCTCAGGCCCGAGAGCCGGACACGCATGCCTAGGCGCCGAACGTTCACTAGCGTACCTTAAGCTCAAGGGCGCCCTAGACGCCCTGTGACATTGACTCAGCTTGGCGCAGACACCTTAGCTGGGTCACTGGCGCATGGGAAGCGCACCGCGCAAATGCCGTCGGCAACTCGACAGCCGTCATGCTCGACGCTAAAGCGTGGCGCGAGATATGCTACCTAGGCCCGACATGGGAGGCCTCAGAAAGACCGTTCGAGCGGTTGCTAGCCGCGCTTGCACTTCTGTACCTCAGCGCTTGGTGTTGCTGGCGGCAATACCGTTGCAGCTAGCGCTGTGGCTTGCGAGTGGCTCGAGCGCGCCGGCAAGGGCGGAATACCTCGAAGCGCTCGTCGCAACCGTCAACGGAGAGCCGCTTTGGCTATCGCAGGTGCGCAAACGCATGCAGCCCTTTGCCGAGGCCCTTGCTTCCGAGGAGCGCACTGCTCAAAAGGAGCAGTGGCGCAAGCTCTTCGACCAGGTCACCTCAGATATGGTCGATGTCATTCTGGTTAGGCAGGCCGCAGGGGCGTCCAAAGTGACGGTTACACCGAGTGAGATTGACCGCGCCATCGAAAATATTCGCGGCCAGAGTGGACTTGATCGCGAAGAGTTTCTTGAACTGGTGAAGCAGCAAGGTTTCGATGAGACAGCTTACCGCGCGGATGTACGAGACCAGATTCTACGTCTTAAACTACTGAACTTGAAAGTACGCTCACGCGTAGAAGTCGATGAGGGCGAGGTTCGGTCACGCTACGCACGCTTCAAAGCCCAGGGTGAACGAGCGATGCGACTGCGCGTTTCACACATATTCTTCGCCGCCGATGAATCGGCAACTCCCGCTGAAGTCGAAGCGGCTCGGCTCGAAGCGGCGGATGCGCTCGACATCGTGTTCAAGGAGGGGTTTGATGCGGCGCTCGAACGCTTTGAGGGCGGCGATCTCGGCTGGCTTCAACAGGAAGACTTGCCTGCGCCCCTAGAAAATGCGCTCCTAGGGCTCAGCGTGGGCGGAGTGAGCCAACCCGTTCGGGACTACCACGGCTGGCATATTCTGAAGCTTAGCGGCATGGAGCGCGTCAATAAAAGGCTCCCTTCCTACGACGAAAAGGCTGAAGAGATTCGTCAGGAGTTGCTCGAAGAAGCAATGAAAACTCAGGAGCAGTCTTACCTAGCGCAACTGCGGCGCTCAGCGTTGGTTGTGCGCGCGTTTTCGATAGAAAATAAAGGCCGATGATGACAGGGGAGGCATGGCTTCATGCAGCGCTGGGTAGCCTTGCGCAGGCGCAGCAGCGCGCAAACTCGAGTCCCGATGCATTGCTGCAACGCCTGAAGTCTCCAGGCCGGACAGACGTGGTCGGCCTGTCTCTAAGCGCGTCGGCGTGGCTGATTGCGGAGGCATTGCGCACGGGCGTTACTAAGCAGGCGCTCGTGGTGACAGCAGGGTCCAAAGACGCTGCCGCATGCGCGAAAGATCTGGAAACGTTTCTCGGACCGGCAGCGGTAGTGCTTCGTCTTCCTGCCAGTGACACGTCGCCCTTCTTAGCGGTCGCCAGTGATAGACGGGCCGCGATGGATCGGGCTGCCGTACTGGCCACCCTAGCGCGTGGCGCGCCCTGGGACGCGCTCGTCTTGCCTGCGCCTGCCCTGTGTCGACGCCTGCCGCCTCCAGAAATCGCGGCAACGCGCTATGTGGAGGTGCGCCGCGGCGAGATGCTGCATCGGGCGGATCTTCTCACGGCTTTGGACGCTGCGGGCTACGTGCGCTGTCCGCTGGTTGAGGACCCGGGGACCTTTGCGGTTCGAGGCGCGCTTGTCGACGTCTTTTCACCACGCGAGGATTTCCCGGTCCGCATCGACTTCGACGATGAAGAGGTTGCCAGTCTTAAGTTCTTTGACCCGGAAACGCAGCGCTCACTGCCAGAAGATCGTGACGGCCCCTGCCTGAGCGTCGCGCTGACGCCGGCCCGCGAGCATACGTTGCGTGGCGCAGCACAGGAGGAAACGCGGCGCAGAGTACGCGAACTCTTCGATGCCTTCAATGTGCCGACGACCCAGGCAGCAGCCCAACTTGAAACGCTTCTCGAGGGCGGTTTTCAAGCGGGCAGCGACGCATTTTTGCCTGCCTTTTACACCAAGCTTGCGGGACTCGACGCTTACCTGGCCAAGGAGAAGGTCTCGACGTGGGTGCTGGACGGTGTGCGTGCGCTGGCGCGCGTGCAGGACCACCTGGCCCAGGCACAGACAGACCACGAGGCCCGCTGCGCCGCGGGCGATCCCACGTTTAACTTCGGTGCGTACTTCCTGGGGGAACAGGAGGTGAAGTCGCTTCTGAATGGCCAAGGCCATCTCTGCGTGACGCACCCCGCCGCCTTCGATGCACCGGCAACTCCCGAAGTGACAGGGTTTCCGGAGGGAGACGCCGAAAACGCGGAAACCAACGACGTGCTCGGCGCGTTAGCCGCACCCGTGCCCCCCCTACTGGATCTTGGCGAGGTTTCGCTCGGACCCCTAAGGGAGGCGTTGCTGCGCGAACGTGCGCACAGAGGCGCGCGTGAGCCGCTGCAAGCGTTCCGAGAACTCGCAGGGCGGTGGCTGGACCAAGGACTCCGCGTCGAGGTGACCGCGCGCACGCTGGCGCAGCGCCAACGCCTGGAAAACCTGCTGCGGCGCCAGGGACTCGGAGTCAACGGGCAAAACGATGCGGTGTCACCCGATATGATCTTGGAAGATCGGGATCTGGACGAGGTCCAGGGTGCGCAGCGCGAGCGCTTAGATAAGGACGCGCGAGCGATGCGTGCGCGTCCCCCAAGCGCGCTCTCCTTTTCCGCGGGTGAACTAAGTGCGGGTTTTGTGCTGGCAAGCGGTTGGATAGCGTTCGTCAGCGAAAGTGACCTCTTCGGATCACGTAAAGCACGCACCGGTGCGACAAAAGCGCCGGGGGAAGCGCAGGCCCGGCGCCGGGCCATCGTTGAAGACCTGCGCGAGCTCGCGGTAGGCGACTACGTCGTGCACGTCGAGCACGGGATCGGACGCTATCTAGGACTTGAGCGCAAGGCACTGGAGCTTGGCAGCACGGCAAGTGATGGGCGCTCGATGCCCGCAAGAGCTTCACTCGCGCTTGAGGTGCTCGTCCTTGAGTTTGCTGGGGGGGACAGGCTGTTCTTGCCGGTGACCCGCCTAGCACAAATCGAAAAATACAGCGCACGAGAAGGCCACGCGCCGCGACTTGACAAACTTGGTGGACAAAGCTTCAGCAAGACGAAACGCAAGGCGAAGGAAAGCGTTCAGCGCATTGCCGACGAGTTACTAGAACTCTACGCGAAACGAGCGGCTCAGCGCCGCGAACCCCTCAAACCCGCGGACGATCTCTTCGCCGAGTTCGAAGCTACTTTCCCCTACGAGGAAACACCGGACCAGACCCGTGCCATCGATGATGTCCTCAGCGATCTGGTGGACGAGCGTCCGATGGACCGACTGGTCTGCGGTGATGTGGGTTTCGGCAAAACGGAAGTCGCGGTCAGGGCTTCTTTTCGGGTGGCCTCCGCAGGCCGGCAAGTGGCCGTTCTCTGCCCGACCACCGTGCTCGCGCAGCAACATTATTTGAGCTTCAAGGGACGCATGGAGGGCTTTCCCGTCAACGTGCGCATGCTGTCTCGTTTTACGAGCAAGGAAGAGGCGGCGGAGACGCTTGCGGGACTCAAATCAGGGCACGTGGATATCGTCATCGGCACGCATCGTCTGATTTCGAAGGACGTGCACTTTAAGCAGCTCGGTCTGATGGTGGTGGACGAAGAGCAGCGCTTCGGTGTTGCCCACAAAGAGCGACTCAAGAAACTGCGGTCGGAAGTCGATGTGCTCACGCTCACGGCAACACCTATTCCGCGCACGATGCAGCTCGCAGTTGGTGGCTTGCGCGACCTATCTCTGATCACAACCGCGCCGGTGGATAGACGGGCCGTGCGCACACACCTTTGCCGCTGGGACGACCACCTTGTTGCCTCGGCTATCGAACGGGAAGTGGCCCGCGGCGGCCAGGTATTCTTTGTTCAAAACCGCATTTCGCGCCTTTATGAACGTGCTAACCAGCTTCAAGCGCTCTTGCCGAAAGTACGCTTCGTCGTTGGACACGGGCAGCTCAAGGAAGGCGAGCTTGAGCGCGTTATGCTCGACTTTGTCGACGGCAAATACGATGTACTCTGCGCGACGACCATCATTGAAAGCGGCCTGGATATTCCGCGGGCAAACACGATTTTCGTCGACGGCGCGAACGCCTTCGGCATGGCACAGCTTTATCAGATTCGAGGGCGCGTCGGTCGTTCGAAGGAGCGAGCTTTCTGCTACTTGATTACGCCGCCGCCTTCCACGCTCAGCGATGAAGCCAGGGCACGGCTGGCAGCTCTTGAGCGCTTCACCGAACTCGGCAGCGGCTTTCACATCTCCAGTCTTGACATGGAACTACGTGGCGCCGGTGATATTCTGGGCACGGACCAGAGCGGGACCATCGCAAACGTGGGCTTCGACCTCTTTTTACGAATGCTCGAGGAGGCGATGGCCGAACTTCGCGGCGAGCCCCTGGCGCCGAGCATTGATCCCGAACTGTCCTTCGACCTAGATTTTGGCCTGCCTGAAGACTACGTGGATGACACAGGCCTGCGACTCTCTTTTTATAAGCGCCTGAGTCAAGCGCTGCGCGACGCCGACATCGACACCCTCGCCGGCGAACTCGAGGACCGCTTCGGCCCGCCGCCGCGCGAGGCTCTGGCACTCATCGAAGTCATGCGCATCAAGTGGCGGCTGCGCGAGCTGCTGATTTTAGGCATCGAAGCCACGGCCAGCCGCGTAACACTGCATCTACACCCTGATACCCGCCTAGACCCGCGCAAGCTAATGCCACGGCTTCAGAGCGATCCGGAACGCTGGCGGCTCACGCCGGACATGCGCCTCACGCGGCGCTTCATGCAGCCTCAGCGCAACGCCCTCGAAGCAGCACATACGTTGCTTGACACCCTCGCCACCCTCACTCACGATCTTCCCCTCTCGGCATAACTTTCAGCCTGCCGGAGCCCCTCGGGCCCAAAGAAGCACGCACGCTCTAGGCGGGATGGCTACCTTAATGCGCTGAAGAAAGAGGTTGAGCCTAGCCGGCAGCAGGGTTCGCGTGTGTGGGCGGGTCCCGGTGGGCCGGGGTCCCGGCGCGCGCGTGGCTGCGGGGCCCGCGGGGGCCCAGGGGGGCTGGGCGCTCAGGTGCGCAGGCGCACCCTCCGGAGCCCCCCACAATTGGGCACTGCGCGCAGCTCCGTACCCAATTGTGGGTCCCCCCGAGACCCTCCGCGGGGCCCGCAGCCACGCGCGCGCCGGGACCCCGGCCTGCATGCGTGAGCGATTGAAGGCGCGCGGCCAACACAGCAGCGAACCCAGGGCTGTAGCGGCTCAACCTTAAGCTGAAGCGTATTAATGCGGTATGTCCGGCGCGATTCGGCCCGAAGCCCGCAGCAATAACAACCCGAATGCGTCAAAAACGCGGCTGAGCCTGGCGGGCGGCCGAGCACGCCAGGCTCGTCGCTGCGGGGGCTGCGGGCGAGCGCAATCTCCGGAGACCCCAACACGCTGATTGTATCTCGGCACTGCGTTATCCTTGTTGCGTATCGAGTTCTGTGCCCACCGCCGCGGCACCGCGGCCGGTCCCAGCGCCGATCCGTGAACCCGCGCGGGCGCATGCTAAGTAGCTTGCATGCAAGCTCTACCGCCACTCCCCGGCAAGGCCCGCAGCGTGTTAGTGGGTGTCTCGCTCGTGGCGAGTATCGCGCTGTATCGTTTCTTGCCGCATCCGCCCAATGTGACGCCACTTGCGGCGGCAGCACTACTCCTTCCTACGCTGATCTCGCGAGGCGGCGGCAACGCAAGTGCAAGTGCGGCGGGCCGTGTTTGGCGGCGTTGGCTGCCGATATTCGTTGTGCTCAGTGCTTTATTTACAGGAGATCTTGCGCTTGAGCTAGCGGCCGGTCTCGGCTCCGGCGCCGGGGTACATCGTTATATGCCGGCGGTATACGGGTCCATGCTCCTGAGCACGATACTTGGCGGCCGAGTCGCCCGGGGACGTTCTGCGCTCATCGCGCTTGTACCGGTGAGTTCCGCCGCCTTCTTTGTACTGACCAATCTCTCGGTGTGGGCGATTGGAGACTTCTACCCGCGTACATGGTCGGGCCTTGGCGCTTGCTTTCTGGCGGCCATCCCCTTCGGCATGCGCACGTTAGCAGGCGATCTTGGCTTCACCGTAGCGTTTGCGGTGCTCGGCCGCGTGCCACTCACACGCCGAGGCGAGGTGCGCGCGCACCTCGTGGCGCACGGCGCGCAGTCCTGACGCCACGTTAAGCCGCGCGCGACGGAAATGTTAGCGATCGCTGCGACGCAAACTCCTCAGTGGCGCCAGGGCGCGCAGTGCAACGCCTTCATTTGAAGCAACGTAGAGTTCAGCTTCATCGGCCGGGGCGCTGTCGCTAGCCTGTTGGCCTATACGACGCGCGTAAAGCGAGACAGCAGCGCGTGCGCGAGCTTCGCCGGCAATGCGCAAGAGCGTACCCGCTTCAACCCGTACCAGCGGCAGGTGAAGGTCGAGGGCAAGCCGGGAAGGCACTTGGTTTTTAGGGCGCATGGCGGTGGGTCGCCTCTCAGGACAAGCCTGAAAAAGGGGCGCATCCCGCTGCACAAAACCCACCAAGTAGGGGCCTGGAGACGACCAGCCCCCGCCGAGCCTTACGGCGTGCCACGCACCTTGCGACGCCACGACCTCCGCCCAAACAAAGTGACCCTCATGTGGACCAGGGACGGCAAGAGGTAGCACCGCGCTCTGCGTCTTCGGTTGTGCGCGCAGCGCGAATGCCGCGAGCGGTAGCGCCAGACACGTTGCAGCGGAGACCGACGGCGCGGCAGACCG
>SLQV01000165.1 GCA_007131285.1 Myxococcales bacterium | reverse complement strand
ATCATGTTGGTGGGATCGGGTCCCATCGTTATTGGCCAAGCGTGCGAGTTTGACTATTCGGGGACGCAGGGAGCTCAGGCACTTAAAGAAGAGGGTTACGAGGTTGTGCTCGTAAACTCGAATCCTGCGACGATTATGACGGATCCGGGGGTCGCGGACCGAACGTATGTAGAGCCGCTGCAGCCGGAAGTGCTTGAATCGATCATTGAGCGCGAGCGACCGGATGCGCTCCTCCCGACCTTAGGTGGGCAAACAGCCCTTAATCTTGCTTTGGAACTCGCCGAACGAGGCGTGCTCGAGCGCTATCAAGTCGAGCTTATCGGCGCGCGGCTCGACGCTATTCGCAAGGCTGAAGATCGCGCGCTTTTTAAAACAGCGATGGAGCGCATCGGACTGCAGTGCCCCCGCGCATTCGTGGCCCGTTCGCTCGCAGCGGGATTAGACGCCGTCAGTAGTATTGGGTTTCCCATCATACTGAGGCCGTCTTTTACGATGGGAGGAAGCGGTGGAGGCATTGCGTACAATGCCGAGGAGTTTGAGAAAAAGCTGCTTTGGGCACTCAAGCAGAGCCCAACCCACGAGTGCCTTATCGAGGAGAGTGTTCTCGGCTGGAAAGAGTTTGAACTCGAGGTTATTCGCGATCCCTGCGACAACTTCATCGTGGTTTGCACCATCGAGAACATCGATGCGATGGGCGTGCATACCGGCGATTCCGTGACGGTGGCACCCGCCATGACGCTCACAGATCGTGAGTTTCAGCGCCTGCGTGATGCGGCAAAAGCGGTTCTCATCGAGATCGGAGTCGATACCGGCGGATCGAATGTTCAGTTCGCGCTCAATCCTACGGATGGACGCATTGTGGTGATCGAGATGAATCCGCGCGTGTCTCGCTCCAGCGCGTTAGCCTCAAAAGCTACGGGCTATCCCATCGCGCGGATCGCCGCGAAACTGGCGGTCGGCTATCGCCTAGATGAGCTGCGTAATCCTATCACGGGCACAAGCGCGGCGTTTGAGCCGACCATCGACTACGTCGTCACGAAGGCCCCTCGCTTTGCGTTTGAAAAGTTTGAGGGCACTGACCCACGTCTTGGAACACAGATGAAATCTGTTGGAGAGGCCATGTCGCTTGGCCGGACGTTTCGGGAGTCTTTTCAAAAAGCGCTGCGCTCGCTCGAACTTGGCAGGGACGGTCTTGTGTCGCTCGCCGCTCGCGTTGACTACCTCAAGCTTGCGGAGGCTCTTCGCGCGACCCGTCTTCGCGGAACCACCTTGTCGCTTAAATCATGTCTACGGCTGCCGGCAGAGCTTCAAGGATTTTCGCTAGCGCCTAAGAGCAATGCGACATCTCATGGCGAACGTGAGCGCGAGACGGATCCTGCCGAGCTACATGCTGCTTTTGCGGAGATTCTTGCAACTCCGCTCGCTGATCGCTCTTGGTACTTGGGCGATGCCTTGCGCGCAGGCATGTGCCAGCAGGACATTGTGCGCGTTTCGGGTATCGATCCTTGGTTTGTCGCTGAGTTCGCCGAGATTATAGCTATCGAGCGCGCAATCCAGGATGCGCAAGCGGATATCGTTCGGGACCCGCGGCTTTTACGGGAAGCGCGTCAGTCGGGTTTTTCTCGTCGCCAGATTGCGCGCCTTTCAGGATGCAGCGAAGAGCTGCTGCAACAGGCCGAACGCGAGGCTCGTATTGAACAGGGCTATCTTGCCGTTGACAGTTGCGCGGCGGAATTTCCCGCAACGACCCCATATTTTTACGGGACGTTTAATGGTAGTACAGAAGCGCGTCCTATCGAAGTCACTGCAGACTCGGCACCTCAAACAGTTGTTATTCTCGGTGGTGGTCCTAATCGAATCGGCCAGGGAATTGAGTTTGACTACTGCTGCGTGCATGCTTGTCAGGCTTTCCGCGAAGCCGGTCTCCGCACCGTGATGGTCAACTGTAATCCCGAGACGGTATCCACGGATTATGATACTTCAGACAGGCTCTACTTCGAGCCCCTGACGTTTGAATCCGTACAGCGCATCTGTGAAGTTGAGCGCCCACTTGGCGTGGTAGTCCAGTTTGGTGGCCAAACGCCTATCCGTCTCGCGCGAGAACTAGAACGCGCTGGTATACCGATACTTGGCACGTCTGCGGACGCCACCGACCGCGCAGAGGATAGGGAGCGCTTTGAGGCACTGCTTGAAAAGCTGCGACTCAAGCGACCACAGGGAGCCATCGCGAAAGGAAGTGATGATGCCCTGCGTGTTGCTGAGACACTGGGGTTCCCAGTGCTTGTGCGGCCCAGCTACGTGCTAGGTGGCCGTGCGATGGAAGTGGTTACCTCTGTTGCCGAGCTCACACGCTACCTAGGTGATGCGTTTGCGGAGTTGGAGGAGGTGACGTCCCCCACGGTATTGGTGGATAAATTCCTTGAGCATGCGACGGAAGTTGATGTCGATGTCGTCTGCGATGGGACAGACGTCTTTATTGGCGGGATTCAACAACATATCGAGGAAGCTGGCATTCATTCTGGCGATTCGGCGTTGGTGTTCCCCGCGCATGACTTAAGTCCCGCCGTAACCGAGACGCTGCGTTCCGCAGCGGAGGCACTGGCGCTTGAGTTGGGGGTGATCGGCTTGATGAACGTGCAGTTTGCTGTCCTCGACGAAACTGTCTACGTGATCGAAGTGAACCCCCGAGCCTCACGTACGGTTCCCTTCCTTTCCAAGGCGTCTGGCGTGCCATTGGCTAAGATCGCAGCTTGGGTGATGGCTGGAAGAAAACTGAAGGATATCGAGGAGGCTCGGCCTGCGGTGATGAAGTGCGTAACGGTTAAGGAGTCGGTATTCCCCTTTATTAAGTTTCAAGGGTCGGATGCATTGCTTGGGCCAGAGATGAGATCGACTGGGGAGGTGATGGGGATTGGAAAGACCTTCCCCGAAGCATTCCTTAAAGCCATGCTCGGAGTATCAGCGGTGATACCAGACTCTGGCACGGTATTGATGAGCGTGCGGGATGAAGACAAGCCGTTGGCGAGCGAACTCGGCATACGGCTCCAGCGACTTGGTTTTGCCCTTGCTGCTACCGCTGGTACGGCTGACGCGTTGAGAGCCGCAGGTGTGTCAACGTCTCTGGTAAATAAAGTGGCCCAGGGTCGACCCAACATTGTTGATGGCCTGCACAACGGCGATTTTCACCTCGTGATCAATACGACTTCGGGCCGTGAGGCGATTCGGGATAGCCGCGAGCTCCGCCGTCAGACCCTCTTGAGCGGGGTGCCTTACTTCACTACAATTCAAGGAGCGGCAGCGGCAGTGACTGCTCTCGAAGCTCGCAAGCAGCAGCTAAGCGTTGTTTCGCTTCAAGAACTCCACCGCAACTAGTCCAAGCACTGATATGTAGAACGTGAGCCGTGTGGTTTTCAACACTGGTTAAGATTTACGCTTTGCTCGGAGCCCGGACGTACGCAGCCACGGTTCCTGGAGCGAAAGAAGCAGTTCAGCCCACTCGCTTTTGAGGACGGGTATGGCCGATGTAAGCTAAAAGTGAGTACTAACGCTGCGTGTTGCCGTCGTTGGTGTTATGGACCTTTAGTTCATCGGGTGTGGAGTTTCCGTTGATCGCGACCTCAGCAAAGGTCGTGTTGGCGACGCCCGATTGGCCGTGAGTATCCGCTAGTGCGGAACAAATGAGATGTTTTATGGATCGTGTCCCAATTAGCCCAGCCGGTCTAGATGCCTTGAAGCAAGAGCTCGAGTTCCTCAGAAATGAGCGTCCGAAAATTTCGCGCGAAATCGGCGAGGCACGTGATCATGGTGATTTGAAGGAGAACGCCGAATACCACGCGGCCCGTGAGAAACAGGGTATGCAAGAGGCGCGTATTCGCGAAATTGAGGACCGGATTTCTCGGGCGGAAGTGATCGATCCTGCCACACTCGGTGGGGACCGCGTTAAGTTCGGTGCACGCGTGTCTCTTGAGGATATTGATGCGGGCACGTCGGTGACTTACCGACTGGTGGGCGCGGACGAGGCGGATATCAAGCAGGGCTCAATCTCCGTGACTTCGCCGCTCTCGATGGCATTGATGAACCGGGAAGTAGGTGACGAAGTTACAGTGCACGCCCCCGGAGGCGCACGCACCTACGAGATAACAGCCATCGAGTGGTAAACGGCGCAGCGGAGACGTTCGAGCTACGCTGTGCGGGATCATGTTCGAGCGTACACTGCGCGGACGCGTAGCGAGTTCAGGACGGGTAGTGGCCATAGTGACTAGGGCACAGGAGGCCCCCCGCGTTCTGAGCGAACGTTCTGAGCGAATAGGGGAGTTGATATGCTCAGAGCCGGCCAAGTGGTCTCGCTCGACGGTGATCCTGAAGGGCATCTGTTGGTCTTCGTGGTTACCCGCGATTGGGGCGGCGTTCGCTTAGATCGTTTTATATCTGGGTGTATTCCACGCTTAAGCCGCAATAAGGCGCAAGAGATTGTGCGTGCTTGCGCCTTTGCTCCAGATGGTAGACGCCGCAACCCGTCCGAACGCGTGCGAGTGGGTGAAACGGTCTGTCTCGTGCGACCGCGTCTCCATGAGCCTCAGACTCAGGTCGAAGTACCGATTATTTTCGAAGACGAGCACTTGGTCGTGGTGAATAAGCCGCCGGGCCTGCCCGTGCACCCCAGCGCGACCTACCATCTGCATACGCTCACGCAGTGGCTCCGCACCCGCTATGGAGAGCCAGCGCCGCGACTCGGGCATCGCCTCGACCGCGAGACAAGTGGTGTGTTGATCTGCGCTCGCAGTGTGGGTGTCGACCGTAAGATCAAGCATGCGTTTGAACACCGGCAGACGGAGAAAGTATATCTAGCGCTTGTTGAACACACCACCTTGCCCGAGAGAGGCGTCATTGATCTGTCGCTGCGCCGTGCGCTCAAGGGGCCACATTACCGAATCGAGGTTGCGGAACCGTCGCCGGAATCTGGACTATGTGCCCGAACCTGCTTCCGTGTTCTCGCTAGCGGCTCCCAAACACAACTCGTAGCCCTTCGGCCAGTCACCGGGCGCCAGCATCAGTTGCGCGTGCACCTCGCAGCGCTTGGCTCACCAATCATTGGGGATAAGCTCTACGGACCGAGCGGTCAGGCTGCATTTGATGCATATACCGTCGGGGCCTTTGATGATCTCTGGGCAACACGCTGTGGGGCGTCGCGCCATCTACTTCATGCCTGGTGGCTCAGTCTTCCCGACCCTGTCCTGGGCAAGCAAGCGCTCAAGTACACCGCAGCCATTCCGGAGGATATGCAGCTAGCCTGGTGGGCACGTGAAAAGTGCCATTGGCCGGAACATTTGCCGGATCCTGGCGAGT